>JANPOM010000291.1:0-39326 GCA_031427995.1 Anaeromyxobacter sp.
CCACGGGTGTGCTCGTCGAGACGACGGGCAAGAAGCGCGATCGCTCCTTCGTGTACCAAGGCTACCTCGACCGCCTCAGGGTCGGCACCGAGCTCGACCGCCTACCGAGGTCGAAGGTGTAGCCGCTCCCTGTCCCACCACGCGCGGAACGTCGCCCTAGCGCAGAACCCCGCGAACGCTGGCGCTTTCAAGACGAAGCCCCGCGAGTTGCCTCGCGGGGCTTCCGTTAACTGCGCCCCCACCCTCGGTTGGTGGTGGAGGAAGAATGGCTCCCCAGGCATGACTCGAACATGCGACCCGATGATTAACAGTCATCTGCTCTGCCAACTGAGCTACTGGGGAATGGCAGGGCGGGCAAGATAGAGAACCGGGTCGCCCGGGTCAAGGGGGATCGCCGGCGCCCTCGGCCGAAGCGTCTTGCCCGCCTCTGTGGCCGCTCACCCTGCCGCACCACCTGCGAGGGTGGGCCGAGGTGGCCTTGCTGGGAGCGCCCCGGGGTTATACTTGGTCCAGCGATGCAGCCCGACAGCCAAGCCCGCGCCCGCTTCGAGGCGCTCCTCGCCCAGCCGGTCCTCCCGCTCGACCTGGCGGCGCTGGCGTTGGCGGCGGAGGAGTACCCGGGGCTCGACGAGCAGGCCTGCCTCGATCGCCTCGACCATTTGGCCGCGATGGTGCGACGGCGCGTCGGCGAATCGACCCGGTCAGCGCTGCTCCTCTCCGCGGTGCGCGAGGTGCTCTTCGATGTGGAGGGGTTCCGCGGCAACGAGAAGGACTACTACGACGCACGCAACTCCTACCTGAACCAGGTGCTGGAGCGCCGCCTCGGCATCCCCATCACGCTCTCGCTCCTCTTCATCGAGGTGGGGCGGCGCGTCGGGCTGCCCCTGGCCGGCGTCGCCTTCCCCGGCCACTTCCTCGCCAAGCTGCAACTGGGGCACGGTCCGGAGGTCTTCGTCGACTCCTACAACGGCGGAGAGCTGCTCTCCGGCGAGGAGGTGGTGGCCCGCTTCAAGCACCTCGTCCATGGGCGACAGTTCGACGCCAATTTCCTGGAGGCGGTGGTCCCGCGGCAGCTGCTGGCGCGCATGCTCCACAACCTGAAGCGCATCTACGTGGAGCAGGGCGATGACGTGCGGGCCTTCTGGATCATCGACCGGCTGCTGCTGCTCCACCCCGGCGCCATGGACGAGGTGCGCGACCGCGGGCTGGTCGAGGCGCGGCTCGGCTTGAAGCCGGCGGCGGCGCGCGACCTCGAGGCCTACCTGGCCCACGATCCGGCGGCCACCGACGCGGCAGACGTCCGCTCCATCCTCGAGTCGCTGCGCGCCCACCCGGGGCTGCTCAACTGACGCGGGGCGCGACCGCGGCGGTTCAGCGGGCCGTCGGGGAGAACCCCTGGGCCAGCAACCGCGCCACCGGTCTTCCGCCCACCAGGTGCTCCTCGACTATCTCGGCCACGTCCTCCGGCCGGACACCGACGTACCAGGCCCCCTCCGGGTAGACCACCACCACCGGCCCCTGTTCGCAGAGGTCGAGGCAGCCGGCCGCGTTGGCCCGGATCTCCTGGTCCAGCCCGCGCTTCAACAACTCCGACTTGAAGGCCTGCCTGACAGCCTCTCCGCCGCGCGCGGCGCAGCAGCCGCGAGGCGAGCTGTCGGGGCGCCGGTTCTCGCAGACGAAGAGGTGGTGCCGGAAGCGCATGGACCGATCCTAGCGGCGCCGGGTGGTACGCGCCCGGATGGGACGGCGGGGGGCGCCCGGCCGCGACCAGCGCGCCCCGTCGAGCACCTCCAGCACCTGGGTGAATGACGAGATCGCCAGTGGCCAGCGGGTCGGGGTGGCGTCGGCAACGTGGCGCCGCGTCACGGCGCTGGCCGAGATGACCTGGAGCCGGTCGCGGTACTCCTTGGAGACGTAGGTGCCGTACTCGGCCCACACGCCGAGCGCGCCGCAGGCCTCCGCCACCGGCATGTCCTTCTTGACGTTGTCGCCGACGTAGAGCACCTGGTCGCCGCGCAGGCCGAGGTCGCGCAGCACGCGGCGCAGCCCGGCCGGGCTCGGCTTCTCGTGGTCGGCCGGCAGCTCGACCACCTCAACCCCGGCCCGGTAGTGGCCGGCCTCCTCCTTGCGGCGGATCTCCGGGTCGACGTGATCGGGGAGAGGATAGGCCGGGAGCGTGTAGACGGCGTCGAAGAGGGTGTCGAGCTTGAGGGTTCGCAGCCGCCCCTCGGCGGCGTTGCGCGGGGCGTCGGTGAGCGCCACCAGCTTGAGGCCGCGCGCCTTGATGGCCTGGAGCGTCTCCTTCACGCCAGGGTAGGGGTGCAGGTAGCGGTCGCGGGCCGCCTTGAAGGCGAGGCGGGCCGGGTCGATGACCAGCGCGTTGAAGGAGTCGAAGTCGGTTTCGTAGGGTTTGAAGAGCTCCGACTCCTGGATGGCGAACGGGTACTCGTTCGACTCGAACTTGGAGTAGACCGCCTTGAGCGACTGGACGATGCGGATGCGCGGCAGGCCGGTGGTGGCCACCAGCGAGTCGACCATCGCCTCCAGCGAGGGGACCACGTAGTCGACCCACGGGTAGAGGGTGTTGTCGAGGTCGGTGACGACGGCGCGGAGGCTGGGCACGGGACGATGGTACCCGGGGAGCCGGAGAACGAGAAGCGCGCGGGGGGCTGTAGTACATTTGATCGGTGCACCTCGACCGTCTCCGCGCCGTCTCGGCGCTCCCGTCCGAAGGTGGCTGGCGCGCCGAGCTGGCCATCGACCGCTCGGCCTCGCCGCCGCGCGCCGTGCTGGTGGCGCGGGTGCCCCCGGCGGTCACCGGAGACGCACTGGCGCTCTCCCTGCTGGCTCGCGGCATCGACCTCGCCACCCGAGTGGAGCACCCGGCCTTGCGCCGCCTGCTCGGCACCAGCGAGCTGGAGGGTGATCTGGTGCTGGTCGAGTGCTGGCGCGAGGGTTCGACCCTGCGAGAGGCGCTCGACGCCGGCGGCCCGCTCACACCCGAGCTGGTGTCACGCGTAGGGGTCGAGGTGGCCGGCGCGCTGCAGGCCTGCCAGGCGCTTCCGGCCGCGGCGGGGCGGCCGCTCTGCCACGGCGCGGTGCGCGCCGAGCGAATCCTGCTGGGCGACGACGGCGCCGTGCTCCTCTGCGGCATGGGGCGCCCCTTTTCCGAGGAGGCCTCGGTCGCCGATGACCTGCGCGACCTGGCCCGCGTGCTGCTGGAGAGCCTGCCCGCGCCGCGCGCCGACGCGGCTGTTGAGCTGGGGGGTCTGCTCGACCGGGTGCTGGCCGGCGAGGGCTACCCGAGCGCCGCCGCCTTCGCCGAGGCGCTGGCACGGGCGGTGACCCCGGCCGAACCATCGGCGGTGGCAGCGCGGTCCGAGGCGTCGCAGCCTGAGGGGACGCCGGCATGGCTCTCACGCCGCCGCGCGCTGGCGCAGGCGCTGCGGGCCGAAGCGGGGGCGTCCGCCGCCGAGGCCGGCCCCGGCCCAGCTCCTTCCGCGCCGGTCACCGCTGAGCCGGTCCGCCCGCCCGAGTTCCCCGCGCCGCCGCCATCGCCATCGACCGAGCCGGAGCGGGAGGCGGAGACGCCGCCGCCACTTCCGGCTGTCCGGGTCTCGCTGGCTTCAATGGAGCCACCAGCACCGCGAGCGGCCCGGGTCCGGGCGGCCGAGCAGTTCTTCGACTCGGCTCCGGATCTCCTGGAGGTGGCTGTCGCGCCAGCGGCCTCCGCCGTCGCCGTTGCGCCTCCGGCCGGGTGGGCCGATCACCCCCGCGCGCCGATCCTGGTGGTCGCGGTGGGTGGCCTGCTCGGCCTGCTGCTCGGGCTGGCGGTCGGCGGCCGCTAGCCGGGCTCCCTACCAGGATCCCCATCGCCGCCGCAGCACCCACTCGGCGCCGAGCGAGAGGGCGAGCCCGGCCAGGAACCACCAGCGGTTCCAGATGGGCAGCTCGCTCCGCCGGCCGATCTCGACCACCTCCGGTTCGAGCTGGCGCAGGGCCGGCAGCGCGCCTCCCGGAAGCGAGGTCGAGTCGCCGCCGGTCAGCTCGGCGATGGCCGCCAGCAGCTCCGGTCGCGGCGTGGCGTCGCCGTCCTCCGGCCCGGCGCCGCGCACCGTGAGGGCGGTCGCCGCCGTCTCGGGCGCGCCGCCGGCCACTGGCTCGGAGCGGGCCTGCACCTTGTAGGCGCCCGGGGGCACGGCCGGCAGCTCGACCCGGACCGCGCCGTCGGCGCCGGTGACCGCCTCGCCGCGGGCCACGGTCCGGCCATCCTCGCCTACCAGCTCGACCGCCACCTTTCGCCCTGGGGCCGGTCCGTAGTCGGCACCGCGCAGCGAGATGGAGAGGCCGATGGGCGCTCCCGGATCGACGGCCGGCGCGTCCGGTTCGGCCTTGAGCGGCGTCAGCTCCGGGTCGCGCACCAGCCAGCGGAGCGCCGCGGACCAGAAGCGGCGGTAGGCGCCGTCGCCACCGCCACCCTCGGCGGCCAGGTAGCCCCAGTGCCAGCTTCCGTCGGTGGCGACCGCCAGGGTTCGGCCGGCCCCCACCTCGCGCACCGCCACCACCGGCGCGGGCTGGCCGTCGACCAGCAGCCCCGGCGCCTCCAGGAGCACCGCCGCCCCCGAACCGGCCGGCAGCGGTCGAGTCCGGTTGAGCACCTCGAGTGGCGGCAGCTTCTCCCATGCGGCGGCGGTGGCCGCCTCGCTGGCGCCGAGCGCGGTGATGGGGTGGCGCCGCCCCTCGGCGGTCGGTCGCGGCCGGAAGCTCTCCTCGGCCAGCCCAGCGCCGTCGAGCGGCACCACCGGCAGCACCTCGGCCAGCGGCGTGGCGCCGTACCGCCCCTCGCCGAAGGACTGCTCGCCACCGATCATGGCGAGGCCGCCGCCACCGCGCACGTAGTCGCGCAGGTTGGGGAGGAACCGCTCGATGTCGAGCGCGCGATATGGCGCGTAGTTGAAGTTGAGCAGCAGCACCGCGTCGAAGGTCTTGAGCTGCGGCCCGAAGATCTCCTGGACCGGGAAGGGGATGAGCGAGAGCTGGTCCGGCGAGCCGGGCTGGTCGCTGTTGGTCCGCAGGATGAAGAAGCTGACCAGGTCGACGTTCGGGTCCTGCTTGAGCAGGCCGCGCAGGAAGCGCTCGTCCCAGCTCGGCCGCCCGGCCACCAGCAGCACCCGGACCCGGTCACGGATGACGCGCAGCACGAAGGAGCGCTGGTTGTTGGCGCTGACCGCCTCGCCGGGAAGGACCGGCGCCGCCACCGTGAAGACGAAGGTGCCGGTGGTGTCGGGCCGGAAGGTGAGCGCCACCTGGTAGCGGCTCGTGCCCGGCTCGAGCTGGACGCTGGTCTGCGCCACCACCGACCCCTCGCGCCGCAGCACCACCGTGACCGGGCCAGCCTCGAGGCCGTGGGCCAGCAGCGTGGCCTCGACGGTGACGCTGCTGCGGACGAAGGCGAACTCCTCGGCGGCGACCCGCTCGACGGCGAGATCGCGCGGCGGCTCCCGGCCGGCGGCCACGGTGTTGACCGGCGCGCCCAGCGCGCGCAGCTCGGCCCGCGCTGCCGGAGTCAGCCCGGCGGCCAGCGCGGCGTTGTCGGCGCCGTCGGAGAGCAGCAGCACCCCGGCCAGCTTGCGCCCCGGCCCGGCCGCGGCCGCCTGCAGCGCCCCGAGCAGGTCGGTCCGGCTCCCATCGGCTGGCAGCCCCCGGGCCGCCCCCTCGGCGTCGGCCAGCGTGGCCTGGGCGGAGAAGCTTCGCCAGTCGAGGTCGACCCGCTCGCCCAGCTTGGCCAGCTCGGCGCGCCGGCTCGCCAGCAGGCTGGCCACCGCCTCGCCCCGGCTGGGGCCGCCCGGCTCGACCGGGAAGCGCATCGAGCGCGAGACGTCGACCAGCACGGCGAAGCGGAGGCGGGAGCGGGCGGTCTGCAGCAACTGGAGGCTCGGCTCGAGCAGCAGGAAGAGGGCCAGCAGGGCGCTGACCGTGCGCAGGGCCAGCAGCGCGGCGCGGCGCCCTTGCCGCGGCTCGGAGCGCAGCCCGCGCCAGGTGAGCGCCAGGGCCGCCACCGCCGCCAGCACGGCCAGCGCGATGGCCCAGCCCGGGAGCGGGGTGAGCGCGGCGAGGCGCCAGTCGTTGTAGGCGGTCTGCGGCAGGCGTCGCCTCCAGGCTCAAGGGCTCAGGTGCGTCGCTTCATGACGAAGGGCAGGTGGACGGCGTCGTCCTTGTAGTCGGTGCAGAGGGCGTACATCGAGAGGTTGACCCCGAGCCGGATGGCGGTCTCGCGCTGCGGCTCGCCGCCTGGCGTGCAGGGATACTCCCAGTCGCCGAGGTCGGAGCGGGCCCAGGCGCCGCCGAGGTCGTTCTGCGAGTGGATGACCGCAAGCCGGCCGTCGAGCGTCACGCCCTCCAGCCAGGGCTTCACGGCCAGCCGGCCGCCCTGCCGGTCGAGCAGGTAAAAGGTCTTGTAGAGCACGTGGGCTTGCGGGATGGGGGCCAGCGGCGTCGTAGGCAGCACCCGCGCCAGCTCACGGCGCACCGTGGCGTCGAAGCCGCCACCGTCCGAGCCGTCGGCGGCGTCGACCAGCAGGAAGCCGCCGAACTGCAGGTGGCGGCGCAGCGCGGCGCGCGCCGCGTCGCCGAAGGGTGGCAGTGCGCCATCGCCCGCCAGGTAGAGGAAGGGGTGGCGGTGGAGCCCGCCGGCCTCGAGCCGGACCGGTACCGGCTCGGGCCTGGTCTCGATCGAGGTGCGCCGCGCCAGCTCCCAGCCGAGCCGCTTCAAGGCGCTGGGGCGTGGGTTCCAGCGCCCCTCGTGGACCACCTGGCCAATGGCGACCGGGCTGGAGGCGACCCCCTCGCGGGCGCGGGCCGGGAGCGCGGCGCCGGCAAGCCCGGTGGCCAGCGTGGCCAGGAAGGAGCGGCGGGTGAGGATCGGCGCCATGGCGGCGCATGATACGCTGCGCCCCGTGAGCAAGGTGAAGAAGGAGCCGAGGAAGGAGCGCGGCGCGGCGGGCCGGCTGGCGGCGCTGCTCGAGGCGGGCCATCACCGGGCAGCGCGGGGCGAGGCGACGCAGCTGTTGGCCGATGCGGCCGCGCCCGAGGCCGAGCGGAGCGCCGCGGCGGCGGTGCTGGCGTCGCTGAAGCCGGAGCCGGCAGCGGTGCTGGTCGGGCTGGCCGGCGCGCTGGCTGCGCTGCTGATCGCCGCCCGGGTCCTGCTCGGCTGAGCCGGCGGCGGCGGGTGGCGGGGCGTGGCCCTCAGTCGGCTGGCGGACCGAGCAGCTCGAAGTCGGGAATGGTCTGGCGCAGGTGCTGGCGGAGCCGGTTGGTCAGCTTGGCCTCGATCTGCCTGGCCCGCTCCCGGGTCAGCTTGTAGCGGTCGCCCACCTCCTGCAGCGTGAGCGGCTCGGTGCCCTCCGGCGGCAGCAGCCGATGCTCGAAGATGAACCTCTCCTTCTCGTCGGTGATGGTCCTGGCGAAGACCTCGAGCCCCTCGCGGAAGAGGCGGCGCAACTGCTCGTCCCCCAGGGCCACGTCGGCAGCCGGGGAGGAGGCCGAGGGCAGCCGATCCAGGGGCGACGAGGCCCCCTCGTCGGCGCCGCGCGCCGGGGCGTCGAGCGAGAGGTCGTCGGCCCCCATGCGCGCCGCCATCTCCTCCACCTCGCGCTCCTCGACGTCGAGGTTCTTGGCCAGCAGGCGAGGGGTCGGGTCGATGCCGCGGGAGATCAGCTTCTCGCGCTCCTTCCCGAGGTTGAAGAAGAGCTTTCGCTGGGCCTGGGTGGTGCCGAGCCGGACCAGCCGCCAGTTCTCCATGAGGAAGCGGATGATGTAGGCGCGGATCCACCAGGCCGCGTAGGAGGAGAGCTTCGCCCCCTTGAGCGGGTCGTACTTCTTCACCGCCTGCATCAGGCCGAGGTTCCCCTCCTGGATCAGGTCGAGGAGCTGAAAGGCGGTGCGCCGGTACTCGTGGGCGATCTTCACGACCAGCCGCAGGTTGGAGGCGACCAGCGCGTAGGCGGCCTGGACGTCGCCGGTCTCGCGGTAGCGGACCGCCAGCGCGTGCTCCTCCTCGCGGGTGAGCAGGGGGTGGCGCGAGACCTCGGCCATGTAGGCCCGCAGCGGGTCGTAGCGGGCCAGGCCGCCGGCCTGGCGGGCGGCCGGGGAGGGGGCCGGAGCGGGCGGCCCGTCATCTGCCGCGGGGTCGTCGATGAGATGGTCGGACATGCGGTGCGGGGGCGGCGAACTTCAACCTGCCCCCGACCTTGTGATACAAGGTGGCCCGCCTCCCGTGCAAGCCGCGGGAGGACCACCGGCGCATGGCGGTGCTCGCAAGCACGGCGTGGTTCCCGGTCCCTTGACGCGGACCGAAGACCTCGCGGAACAGGCGAAGCCGCCATGCGCCACTACGAAGCGAGTGGTGACATGGAGAACGAGCAGCAGCCCGAGGCCACGGCCTCGACGGTGTCCGATTACGTCTCGGACGCGTCCTTCGAAGAGATGAACCTGGCGGAGCCTCTCCGCCGCGCCATCGCCGAGCACGGCTACACCAAGCCGACCCCGGTGCAGTCCCGCACCTTCCGGCCGGTCCGCGATGGCAAGGACGTCATCGTCCGCAGCAAGACCGGCACCGGCAAGACCGCGGCCTTCGCCATCCCCATCCTGGAGCGGATCCCGGACGGGCGGCGCAAGCCGTCGGTGCTGGTGATGTGCCCCACCCGCGAGCTGGCCATCCAGGTCGGCCAGGAGTTCGAGGCGCTGGCCAGGCACCGCGACCTCTCGGTGGTGACCATCTACGGCGGCGCTTCGATGGGCGAGCAGCTCGACAAGCTCAAGGCCGGGGCCGAGATCGTGGTCGGCACGCCGGGCCGCATCTTCGACCACATCCGCCGCAAGACGCTGGTGCTCGAGGAGTGCATTGTCTCGGTGCTCGACGAGGCCGACGAGATGCTCAACATGGGCTTCTTCGAGGAGGTCACCCGCATCCTCGACCACCTCCCCAACACCTGCCAGCAGCTGCTCTTCTCGGCGACCGTCCCGGCCGACATCGAGCAGATCATCCGCCAGTACCTGACCACCCCGGAGACCATCCTGCTCTCCGGCGACGAGTACCGCGTCGACAACATCCACAACGTGCTCTACCACACGGTCGACGCCTACCCGAAGCCGCGCAACCTGCTCTACATGATCGAGCAGGAGGAGCCGGAGACGGCCATCGTCTTCTGCAACACCCGCAGCGACACCTCGCTGGTCTGCGCCGTCCTGAACCGGAACGGCTACGACGCCGAGCTGCTCAACGGCGACCTGGCGCAGAAGGAGCGCGAGCGGGTCATGGCCAAGGTCAAGCGCGGCGAGGTCCGCTTCATGGTGGCCACCGACATCGCGGCGCGCGGCATCGACATCTCCGACCTGTCGCACGTCGTCAACTACTCGCTGCCGGAGGACCCCTCGGTCTTCATGCACCGGGTCGGCCGCACCGGCCGCATCGGCAAGAAGGGGACCAGCCTCTCGCTGGTCTCCGGCGCCGAGATCATGACGCTCTCGGCCTTGCAGAAGAAGTTCAGCATCGACTTCGAGGAGCGCAAGCTGCCGACCCCGGAGGAGGCCAAGGGGCGCTGGACCGAGCGCCACGTCGCCGAGCTCAAGGAGGCGATGAGCGCCTCGGTCTTCGAGGCCTACATCCCGCTGGCGCAGCAGCTCAAGGCCCGCCCCGACGGAGAGTACCTGACCGCCTTCGCGCTCAAGTACTTCTTCCAGCACCACCGCATCGAGAAGATGACCGACCTGCAGAAGGCCGAGCACAAGCGGGCGGAGCACGAGCGCAAGGAGTCGCTGGAGAAGGGCTTCCTCAAGGATCGCGAGCGCGAGAGCCGGGGCCCCCGCGAGGGAGGCCGCGGCGAGCGTGACCGCGGGCCACGCCGTGACCGCGAGGAGCGGCCACGCGCTGACCGTCCCCGCGAGGCCCGTCCGCCGCGCGAGGACCGCCCCCGTCCGCCGCGCGAGGAGCGCCCGCCGCGCGAGGACCGTCCGCCGCGCGAGGACCGCCCCCGTCCGCCGCGCGAGGAGCGCCCGGCGGCGGTCGATCTCGAGCTCTCGAGCATCCCCTCGGTCGAGGTCTCGGCCACGCTGGAGGACTCGGCGGAGCGGTCAGCGGCCCCGCCGCGCCAGACCCCGGCGCGCGAGGTCTCCGCGGAGCGCGGCGCCCCGGTGGAGCGCGAGGTCCCGGCCGGCCGCGAAGGAGGCGCCCGCGCCGACGAGGGCGATGCCCGCCCTTCGCGCGGACGGGTCTTCATCTCCTGGGGCGAGGAGTCGGGCGCCGACGAGGCCAAGGTCCGCGAACTGGTCGCGGCCAGCGTGCCGGGCGCCGAGCTGTTGCTCGTCGAGCTGCGCCGAAGCCACACCTTCGTCGAGGTGCAGCCGGAGGTGGTCGATCCGCTCGTCAAGGCGCTCAACGGGAAGGTCCACGGAGAGAAGCCGCTGCTGGTGGAGCGGGCCCGCCGCCGCCGCCGACGCTGATCAACCCCGGATGGTGTTGGGCGGAGGCGACGCGGGAGCCTGGGCCGGAGGAATCTCCGCCGCCGGGCTCGCCACCGCGCTCCCGTCGAGGCGGGCGCGCAGCGGCGCGACCTCACCCTTGAATCCGGCCAGCCATTCGGCCCGCACCGGCGCGTCGCGCGGCACCTTGAGCTGCGCCGGGTTGATGTAGGCCCCGCCCCGCAGCACCGCATAGTGGAGGTGGGGCCCGGTGGAGAGGCCGGTCGAGCCTACCGCGCCGATCACCTGCTTCTGCGAGACCGCCTTGCCGGCAGTGACGGAGGTGCCCGAGAGGTGGCAGTAGAGCGTCTCCAGCCCGTTGCGGTGGCGGAGCGTGACCGAGAGGCCGCAGCCGCCGTTCCAGCCGGCCTGCTTGACCACCCCGTCGCCCACCGCCCAGACCGGCGTGCCGATGGGCGCGCCGTAGTCGGTCCCCAGGTGCGCCGTCTGGTAGCCGAGCAGCGGGTGGTTGCGGTTGCCGAAGCCGGAGGTGATGTGGGCGAACTTGATCGGTGACTTCAAGAAGCCTCGCCGCGCGCTCTGCCCGTCGTCGTCGAAGTAGCTGGTCTGGCCATCGGGCGCGGTCCAGCGGAAGAGCCGCTTCTTCCCGGCGGTGGAGCCATGGTACTCGATGGCCAGGATCTCCCCGTAGCGCAGCAGCTCGCCGTCGGCGAGGTTCTTCTCCACCAGCACCGTCATCCGGTCGCCGTCGCGGACGTCGCGGTAGAAGTCGACGTCCCAGGCCAGCACGTCGGAGGCCAGCACCGCCAGGATGGGGTCCTCGTCGGTGTCGCGCAGCGAGAGGTAGAGCGACCCGCTCACCTCCACCGTGACCCGCGCCAGGTTGGCCTTGAGCTCGACCGGGCGGCGCACCGCGTCCCATCTGCCATCGCCGCCCCGGGCCACCACGTACTCCTCGGCGCGCCCCAGCCGGTAGGTGAGGCGGGCCAGGGCCGCCTCCCCGGCGCGCCGCTCCACGATCAACTGGTCGCCGGCGCGGGCCTTCCTGGCCGGGAAGTGCGAGCGCAGGGCGCTCACCACCGCGGCCGTCTCGTCGCCGGTCAGCTTGAGCTTCGGCAGCACCTGGCCCAGGGTCTGGTCACGCCCGAGCCGGGCGGTGGTGGTCTCGAACCGCTCGGGGGGAGGCGGAGGAGGTGGCAGTGGAGGCGGGGGCGGAGCCGGAGTGGCCGCCACCGTGACCGGGTGGCCCATGGGGATGTACCAGTAGGCGACGCCGAAGAGGGCCAACCCCAGGCCCCCGAGCAGGAGGGCGGCGCCGCGGCGCGGCTTGCGAGACCTATCGAACATGCTGGCCGAAGGTATCACGGGGGATCCGAATGCCGGAACAGGGCACGGCCGGCCAGCGCAGGCGGGCCGGGCGCGACTCAGCAGGGCCGGCGCCGCGGCGAACGCGGTCAGCGCTGCTTGCGCCGGAAGTACTCGACCTGCCACTGCTCCACCGCCCGCTCGTGGCAGGCCAGGTCGGGGCAGAAGACGTGGCTGCCGTCGTTGCGCGAGACGAAGAAGAGGTCGTTGCAACTGGCCGGGGCCAGCGCCGCCCGGATGGCCGCCGCCCCCGGGTTGGCGATGGGGCCCGGCGGCAGGCCGGGCGTGGCGTAGGTGTTGTACGGGTGCGGGGACAGCAGGTCGGCCCGCGAGATGTTCTTCGACCAGCGGCCGGTTCGCAGGTAGGTGGCGTACATCACGGTGGGATCGGTCTGCAGCTTCATCTTCCGCTCCAGCCGGCGGTGGAAGACGCAGCTGATGCGGGGCCGCTCGGCCGACTGGCCGGTCTCCTTCTCGATGATCGAGGCCAGCGTCATGGTCCCGGCCCGGTCCAGCTTCACGGCGGGCGAACGAAGGGCGTCGGCCCGCTCGTACTCGGCGTGGGCGCGGTGCACCATGCTCTCGAGGATCTGCCTGGCGGTCACGCCGCGCGCGAAGGCGTAGGTGTCGGGGAAGAGGTAGCCCTCCAGGCTGCCGGCCGGGACCCCGAGGGCGTTGGCCTCGGCGCTGGAGTGGGCCAGTAGCAGGAAGTTCTCGGCCGAGGCCAGGCCGCTGCGCCCGACGATCTCGGCGATGTCGTCGATGCGGAGCCCCTCCGGCACGGTGAAGCGGTAGAGCCTCACTTCGCCCTTGTAGATCCGCTCCAGCACCTGGTCCGGCGAGAGCGGTCCGGCGAAGGCGTATTCGCCCTGCTTTAGCGCGCGCCTGTCGCGCTTCAAGAAGCGGACGTATCGGGCCGCCAGGTCGCCGTCGGAGAGGACGCCGGCCCTGGCCAGCGACCGCACCACGGCGCGGGCCGAGGCGCCGGGGGGCACCTCGACCACTTTCTCCTCCTCGGTGCCGAAGGGGGTGGAGCGGAACCCCTCGAGCTGGCGCCAGGCCAGCAGACCAGCGGCGCCGGCGAGCAGCAGCGCGATCAGCAGCAGGGCGCCGGCCGTGCCGAGCAGCCGCTTCACGCCGGCCTCTCGTCGAGCCAGCCCTGCAGGATGACCGCCGCCGCCTCGGCGTCGATGAGCCGCTTCTGATCGCGGGCCGGGAAGCCCTGCTGGCGCAGCCGGGTCGAGGCCTCGAAGGTGGAGAGCCGCTCGTCGTGGAACTCGACCGGGAGGCCGAGGCGGTCCCCCAGCTTGCCGGCGAAGGCGCGTGCCAGCCGCGCCGAGCCTCCCTCGGTCCCGTCCATGTTGAGCGGCAGGCCGACCACGGCGCGGGTCACCTCGAACTGGGCGGCCACCTCGGCGATGGCGTCGAGGTCGACGGCGTCGCCGTGGCGGGGCACGGTGGCGTGCGCCCGGGCGGTCCGCAGCACGTCATCGGCCAGCGCCAGCCCGATTCGCGCGCGGCCCACGTCGAGGCCAAGGTAGCGCATGAGGGGGCGAATCTAGGGGCCAGACCCCACGCCGTCAATCGGTCGATTCGCGGACCGGCGCCCTCACGGCGGACCTGGGCGGCGGCGACCATCCGGCGCAACCACTCGCGGTTGCTCGGGGCGGCGGCTGGCACGGGGCGCGCTCTGCTGGCTTGGAACGGCGGCCCGGCCGCCTCACTCCAGGAGGGAGCACATGTCCTTGATCTCGTCCGTCAGCAGCACCGTGGCCGCGTTGGCCACCGGGCTCGAACCCGCCACCACCCCCACCGGCGGCCGGCTGAAGGGGCCGGCGTCCGGCCTCGCCAGCCTGGCCACGCCCATGGCGCTCGACGCCTTGAGCGCCAAGCTGGCCGCCGCCTCCAATGGCAAGCGCTCGTCCGCCACCACCAGGGCCTCAACGGCCAAGGGCGGCTACGCCTCCTCCTCCGGAGCCGCCGACTTCTCCTTCCTCAAGGACGCCAGGCTCTCGGTCGAGGAGAAGCTCTTCCGCTTCATGGTCGCCATCGCCAAGCGGAACGACGACGAGGTGCTGAAGAAGCTGGAGGAGATGAAGGGCGGCGCGGCCAAGGCCGGCTCGTCGTCGGGCGGCAGCAAGAAGTCGGGCGGGCTGAGCATCTGGAGCGCACTCAAGGTGCTGCTGCCGCCTCTCGGCATGGCGGCCCAGATGATCGGCGACGCCAAGCTCAAGTCGCTCCTGAAGGAGATCTCCGGGCCGGTGCTGGCGGCGGCTGCCACCGCGCTCGGCATGCCCATGCTGGCGCCGCTGGCGCTGAGCGCCGGGCCCGGCCTCACCGGGAACCTCCTCGACGCCAAGCTGGGCGGAGACCTCCTCGCGCTGGGTGGCGACCAGACCAGGGGGGGCTCGTCCACCAGCACCTCGAGTGGCACCTCGTCGAGCAGCAGCGCGTCGGCCACCTCCGGCTCCGGAAAGAACGAGCAGGTGCAGATGATGGAGTTGCAGCGGCTCATCGACAAGCAGAAGGAGATGTTCGCGATGGTCAGCAACATCCTGCGCGCGCAGCACGACACGCGCATGTCGATCGTCGGGAACATCCGGTGAGGCCCGCCATGGAACGGATCCCGGGCCAGCAGGGTGAGGCGACACTGGCCGAGGCGATCGGCCTGACCGAGGAGTTGGGCGAGGCGATCGCCGGCATCGCGGAGGGGGAGCTGGCCGCCGGGAGGCCCGAGGCCGCCCGGACCATCCTCGAGGGGCTGGTGGTGACCAACCCGCGGGAGCCCCGAGGCTGGATCCTGCTGGCGCGCGTCCACCGTGGACTGGGGCAGCCACTGGCGTCACGCTTCTGCGCCGAGGTGGCCGGTATCCTGGCCCCGGCCTGGCCCGAGGCCCTGTTGGCCCGGGCCGAGGGGCTGCTGCCGTTCGAGGAGGACCGGGCGACCGGGCTTGAGCTGCTGGCGAGGCTCGCCTCGGGGGAGGGGGTGGTGGCCGAGCGGGCCGCGGCGCTCCGGACGGCGTCGAGCGCAGCATCCCCATGAAGAGGGGCCCGAGGGACGGGTAGAATCACCGGTCATCCTTGGCCGTTGTCGCCCGCTCGTAGTAAAGAGACCGCGCAACATGGGTTTCGAGCGTCCCCGGCTTCCTCGGGTCCGCTCGTGGTCCATCGGGAACCTGGATCATCCGGGCCCGGCTTCGGAAGGGACAGTTCGAGTGAGCGAAAAGGAAGCGAACATCGAGGTTCAGGGCATGGTCGATGAGGCCCTGGCCGGCGGCATGTACCGGGTCAAGGTCGATCAGGGGCCGATCGTCCTGGCCTATGCCTCGGGCAAGATGAAGAAGTTCCACATCCGCATCATCCCTGGCGACCGCGTCAAGCTCGAGCTCTCTCCCTACGATCTCACCCGCGGGCGCATCACCTACCGCGACAAGTAACTGGCCGCCTGGCCCCGGTCCGGCTTCGACCGGCAGGAGTCCCTGGCGTGACCCCTCCTCCTCCCCCGAAGCGGAAGCTCTGGCTCGACTGGCAGCGCGGCCTCGCCGTGCTGTTCATGATCGAGGTCCACGTCCTCGACGCCTGGATCGTCCCGGGCGGGCGGGCCGGCCACGAGGCGCTCTACGACGCCTTCATGTTCATCGGCGGCCTCGCGGCGCCGGGTTTCATCTACATGGCGGGCCTCTCCCAGGCGCTCTCCGACGAGGCCCAGGCGCGCAAGGGGGCCGATCCGGCGGCGCGGCGGAGGGCGGCCATCGGGCGCGGCCTCTGGCTGCTCGGTGTCGCCTACCTGTTCCGCACCTTCTCCTTCGTGGCCGGCGGCGCCTGGGGACCGGGCTGGGGGATCCCCTACCTCTTCAGCGTCGACGTCATCTCGGTGGCCGGCTTCGGAATGGCGCTGGCGGTGAAGCTGGGCGCCTGGCACCCGCGCCGGCCGAAGCTGGCGATCTGGGGCGGGCTGGCGCTGGTGCTGGTCTCCTTCCTCTGGCGTGGCGCCTGGCGCTGGGACGGCTGGCACGACATCCTCAAGGTCGACGTCCTCAACGTCATCGCCGTTGGCATGATGGTCTCGGCGTGGCTCTCGGTGGGTCGGCCGCGCAAGCTCGCCCTGGCGCTCACCGGCGGCGTGGCGGTGGCGGTCATCTTCATCACGCCCTGGCTCGGCGCGGCGCTGCTCGGGCGGGACCAGCCCGCGGTCCTGGCGCAGCTCTCGGCCAGCCCGCTGCTGAAGCTGCTCGACCTGCCGGCCGCCTACCTCTACGGGCAGACCCCGCGCAGCCAGTTCATGCTCTTCAACTGGATCGCCTTCCTGCTGGCCGGGGTCACGGTGGCGCCGCTGCTGACCGGCAAGAGCCGGCCGTTCCTGGTGCTCGGAATCGCCGCCGGCATATACGGGCTGGGGCGCGGCATCGACCCGTTCATCACCATGCCGGTGAGCGACCCGACCTTCTGGTGGATCAACTCGCCCAGCTGGTTCTTCACCCGGCTCGCCATCTGCATCGGCCTCACCGGCGCGCTGCAACTGGTGCCCGACTTGATGGAGAAGCCGCTGGCCTGGCTCTCGGCGCTGGGGCGCCAGTCGCTGGCCGCTTACATGGTCTCCCTCCAGCTGACCTACGGCGGCTCCGCGCGGCTGATGGGGCTGCAGCACGCCGTGGCGCTGCCGCTGCTCTTGTCAACCATGGTCAACATGGTGGTGGCGATGGTGCTGGTCAGCCGGGCCTGGGAGTGGTGGCTGGCCTGGGAGCGTGAGCGGCTGGCCGCGGCGGCGACACGGGGCTCAGCGGCCGTAGGCGGCTGACGGCGCTGCCGCATCGTCGGGTGCCGCCTCCGCGGGCTCGTCCCGCTCCCGTTCTTCGGAGCCGGGCGCATCGGCCCCGGCCGGCGGCTCCTCTGGAGGGGGCGCCCCGAAGGCGAAGTGGAGCGGCTCCTCCAGCGCCTGCTGGAGCGCCGCGTCGTCGAGCACCTGGAAGCCGTTGAGCCGCTGCAGCAGGTCGTCGACGCGGGCCCGGTAGGCCCGGTCGCCGAGTCCGGCCGCCACCAGCCGGTGGGAGCGGTTCGGGCTCGGGATGATGGCGGCGAGGAAGCAGGCCTGGCGCGGTGAGAGGCGGCGGGCGTCGACGCCGAAGTAGTGGCGCGCCGCCGGGCCGATGCCGTGCAAGCCCGGCCCCCACTCGACCAGGTTGAGGTAGAGTTCGAGCAGCCGCGCCTTGGGCAGGCTCGCCTCCAGACCGATCGTCACCAGCGCCTCCCGGGCCTTGCGCGCCAGCGTCCGGTCGCGGGAGAGAAAGAGGTTCTTGGCCAGCTGCTGCGAGATGGTCGAGCCGCCGCGCACCATCCGGCCGGCCTGGGCGGCAGCGGCGGCGGCGTCGAGCAGTTCGGCGAAGTCGAACCCCTGGTGGCCGAAGAAGCCGGCGTCCTCGGCGGTGGTGACGGCGCGGACCACGTGGTCGGGCAGCTCGCCGAGGGGGACGTAGCCGGGGTTGGCGGGGCCGAGTTCGACGGTGCGTCCACCGTCACCTCCGGGGTGGGCGAGGAGCGGGGAGAGCAGCGGACTGGGTGGCTCGGCGCGAGCGGCGGCGCGCAAGGGGTCGAGGTCGAGTGACGCCAGGACGGTCCAGCCGACCAGCGGCGTGAGCGGCCCGTAGAGCCGGAGGGCGGCTCCGAAGGCGCCGGGTGGACGCGGCGCCGCGGCGGGCGGAGCCAGCGCCGGAGGGATGGCCGCCACCAGCGCCCGGAAGTCGACCGGCGGCATGTGGACCGCCAGCGTGAAGGCCGGCTCGGCGCCGAGTGACAGCGCCCCGTCGACCTCGAGCCGCAGCGGCCCGAGCGGATCGAGCCGGCCCCGGCGCAGTTCGAGCCGCCGCGTCGACTTCGTCCAGATCAGCTCACCTTCGCCGCGGGCCTGGAGCGGGCCGATCGGCTCCGGCCCAAGCCGCTCACCGCTGAGCCGGAGCCGCGCCACGTCCCCTCTCAGCGAGGCCCGGAAGCCGCCCGGGCCGGAGGTCCCGGTCGCCACCAGCGACAGCTCACCGACGTCGGCGCGGATGCCGCCGGCCCGCGCGCCGGCCGGGAGATCGGCCGCGGCGAGCGACCCCGTCACCTGGAACTCCCAGCCCCGGTCTTCAGTGGAGGATCGCCGCAGGCGAGCCTCTACCCGGCCGCCTCCCGGGAGCAGGGCCTCCGCCTCGATCAGCTCTCCCCCGGCACCGCTGCGCCGGGCCAGCCGGCCGTTGACGGGGCCAACCAGCACGGTACTTCCACGCCACGGCAGCGCCAGCGTGAAGCCGCGAAGGTGAACCACCGGGTCGCTCGAGCGGGCGGCGGGGCCGGGCGGTTCGGCCTGTCCCTTGCGAGTGCCCCATCGCTCCAGGGTCGCGTCGATCTGCTGTCCCCCCTCTCCTGGCGCGAGCCGGACGCCGTAGAGCCGTACCGAGGCCGCCTCCAGCCGGCCCGAGAGGGCGGCCAGCAGGCTGGCGCGGACCCGGATCCGCTCGACCGTGAGGAGCGACTCGGCGCCGGGGGTGGTGGCCGGCAGCCGGAGCGGACCGAGCCAGGCGCGGAAGGCCCAGTCGATCTCGACCGGCCCTGCCAGTTCCACCGGACCGAGCTTGGCTCGGAGCACCTTCAAGGCGCGGTCCTGGACCAGGGTCTGGATGGCCGGGCGGTCGATGGCGGCGTGCAGCCCGACCCAGGCCAGGCCGAGCAGGGCGGCGGCCACCAGCCCGACCCGAGCCGGCCAGGGGAGCCGGCCGGGGAGCCTGGAACCAGGGGGGCCAAGAGGTGGGTCGATAGGAGATTCCATCGTCGCCTCAATGGTCAAGTGCCCCGACCCCGGCATGATGATTACTGCGAGCGCCGGTCCTCTCGCTGCGCCAGGCGGCCTCGTCGGTCCGCTGCTTAGAGGCAGTGTAGCAACCCCCGGACCGAGCCAGGCGGTCGAGGTGCAAGTCGGGCGAGGAGGAAGCCCGAAGGCGTGGTTCGTGCCACGGCGAGGGCTTCCGACAGTGCCCGACGCCGCAGATCGGCCGCCGCGGCGACGGGAGGGGGTTGCTTCACTGCCTCTAGACGTAGATCTACTACGCTTCCGCTGCTCCCTCCTCGGGCGCCAGCCTCGCTTCGGTCTCGGCGCTCTCGTCACGTCATCATGCCAGGGTAGGGGCACTGGCCGGGGGCGGCAAGAGTGGCAACGGCGCGCCGGGGGAAGGCGCGGCCCGGTTTTCCTGTTAGGATCCGAGAAGCGAGATGACCCACTTTGGACCCACCCTCCGGCGCCGAAGGCGCCAGGACCGCTCCGGTCTCCGGACGGTGCTGGCGGTGGCCATCTCGCTGCTGGCCAACTGGCTGCTGGTGACGCGGGTCGACTCGAGCGCGTTCGGCCTGGGCCCGCTCAAGGAGGTCCGGCCGGTCGACCTGTCCTCGGTGAGCAGCGCCGACTGGTCCGCCAACCGGGCCATCCGCGATCCGCATGCCGCGCCGCTCCCCGCCGCCCGGGCGCCCGCGCCGCCGCCCGAGCCGCAGCGCAAGTCGCCTGGGCAGGTGGTCGAGACCGCCAGTTCCAACGCCCGGACGCCCAAGGAGACCAGGTACGTCTCCGATCGGGACAACTCCGTCGACAAGGAGACCCGCTCGCGCTTCCGCGGGCCGGGCGCTCCGGCGGCGCCGGCCGGGCCGGCCGGGCAGGGGGCCGCGGCCAGCCAGGCGGCCGGTGGGCAGGAGGGCAAGGCCGAGAAGTTCGTGGAGGGTCGCGCCGGGCAGCGCTCCGGTGAAGGGCGGACAGTGGTCAAGAACAGGCCCCAGTCCGGCGACCGGCCGCCACCCGTCGCGGGCGGGGAGATACCGACGCTCCCGTGGGAACCCAGGCTGACCACCGAACTGGAGAAGGCCACCGGGCTCTCCGGCGACGGGGATGGCGGGCAGCGGCGCCCCGGCCAGTACGATCCGCGCCTGGCGCTCTCCCCGCGGACCCTGGCTCGGCTGGCCGGCGGCGGCTCGCCCGACAAGCTCGACGGCGTCGACGACGGCGAGGGGACCTTCCTCAACACCCGCGAGTGGAAGTACGCCACCTACTTCAACCGGATCAAGCAGGCGGTCTCCTCCACCTGGAATCCGCAGCGCGCCCTCGAGCAGCGCGATCCCGATCGCTCGCTCTTCGGCAACCGCGATCGCTACACCCTGCTCACGGTGACGCTCGACAACACCGGCCAGCTCAAGGAGTTGGTCGTGAAGAAGACCAGCGGCGTGGAGTTCCTCGACAAGACCACCATCGAGGCCTTCAAGAAGGCCCAGCCTTTCGCCAACCCGCCGCCGGGGATCATCGAGCCGAATGGCGAGATCCGCTTCACCTTCGGCTTCTACCTGGAGGTCGGCCGCGGCTTCCAGATCTTCCGGGGTGGTCCGTGAGCCAGGCCGGCGGCGCCGCCGGGAGGCAGGATGGTTGAGACGGTCCGCCGCTCCATGCCGGAGCACAAGCGGGTGGCGCTGATCGCCCACGACCGCCGCAAGAACGACCTGCTGGCCTGGGTGGCCTACAACCGCCCGGTCCTGAAGGAGCACCGCCTCTGCGCCACCGGCACCACCGGGGCGTTGGTGGCGGCGCGGACTGGCCTACCGGTGGAGCGGTTCCGCTCCGGTCCGCTGGGCGGCGACCAGCAGGTGGGGGCGCGCATCGCCGAGGGCGAGATCGACATCCTGATCTTCTTCTGGGATCCGCTCGAGCCGCAGCCGCACGACCCCGACGTCAAGGCGCTGCTGCGGCTGGCGGTGCTCTACAACATCCCCACCGCCTGCAACCGGGCCACCGCCGATTTCCTGGTGGCCGCGCCGCTCTTCCACGGAAAGTACGACCAGCAGGTGGCCGACCACGACGCGGACCGGGAAGCCTTCCTGGCGGAGCAGCTGAAGGAATGATGGGCGCTCCAGGCTTGATGGGACCGCCCTCGCCGGCGGCGCTGGTCTGGCTGCTGCAGGGGGCGGGGGCCCTCTACCTGCTGGCGCTGCTGGCCACCATGCTGCGACCAGCCTGGGCGCGGGCGCCGCTGGCGATGGGGGCGGCGCTCCAACTCGCCTGGTCGCTCTGGCGCGGCCTGCTCATCGAGTACTTCCCGCTCACCAACAAGACCGAGTCCTTCGCCGCGGCGGCGCTGGCGGTGGCGCTGGTCGGAGCCATCGCCTTCCGCCCGTCGCGGGCCTACCTGCTCCCCTTGCTGGCGGTGCTGCTGGCCGCGCTGGGGACGGCGCTGGCCTTCCCGCAGGGGTTGGTCTGGCCGCCGCCGCTGATGCGGACCATCTGGTACCCGGCCCATGTGCCGCTCTCCTTCCTCGCCTACGGGGCCTGGACGGCGGCCGCCGCGGCCGGCATCGCCTGGTTCACCGATCGTGACGGCGACTGGCTCTTGCTCATCGACCGGCTGGGGCTCTGGGGCCTGGCCCTCTGGTCGATCTCGATGATCTGCGGCGGGGTCTGGGGCGTGGTGGCCTGGGGTGCCTGGTTCCTATGGGACCCCAAGGTGGTCTGGTCGGTGATCCTCTGGTTCCACTCGGCCACCTTCGTCCACCTGCGGCTCACCCCCTCGCTGGCCACGCGCCCCTGGGTACGCCCGGCGCTGGCCATCGCCGGCCTGCTCCTGGTGCTGGTCGCCTACGTCGGCACCTCCTTCCTCTTCGGGAGGTCGAGCCATGCCTTCGGCTGACAGGCCGGTCAGGTTGGGCCGTCCCGGCGGCCTGGTCGGGCTCGGCGGCGCCGCCGGCCCGCCCGGCCCGGACCGCTGGGGGTGGCTTCGCTCGCAGGGGCTGGGGGTCTGCTGCGGCCTGTTCACGGTGCTCCTGCTGGCCATCGGCTCGGTGGTGATGGCGGCCACGCGCGACGGCGCCTCGGCCGGCGTCGGCCTCGACGATCTCACGGTCTTCTTCGAGCGGCCCAGCATCGCGCACCTCTGGCTCTATGCGCTGGTCCCGGTGGCGGCGCTCTACGCCCTCAACACCCTGCTGGCCACCTGGGAGACGGTCACCACCCGCTGGCGGTCCGGCCTGCGAGCGCCGCGGGCCTACGCCGCGGCGGTGATGCACGTGGCTTTCCTGGTGGCGCTGCTGGCCCACCTGGCGGGCGGCTTCTTCTCGCGGGATGGCGGGGCCCACCTGGTGGCGGAGGGTTGGCAGGCGCTCCCCGGCTTCGGCGAGGCCAGGCTCACCTCGCTGGAAGTCGACGAGTTGCCCAACGGCATGCCGCGCGAGGTCCGCGCCGCTGTGGAGGTGCGCGATCCGGCCGGCCTGGTAGAGGCACGCGTGGTCGGCTACAACCGGCCGCTCTCTGGCGGATGGGGCAGCCGGCTGGCGCTGCTCGCCGAGCTTGGGCAGGTGCCGGTGGCGCGGTTCGCTTCGGGTGACGAGGGCTGCGCGCTCACCCAGGGGCAGCGCTGTACGCTGGGTGGGGAGACCATCGAGGTCATGGGCTTCCCCGAGCCGGGCGGGCAGCTCGCGGCCCTGGTGCGCACGGCGACCGCCGGGGGTGGGCCGCCGGTCCGCTGGCTTTCGCCGGGCGAGATGGTTTCGCTCCGGAGCGGCCGGCCGCTACTCCTCGTCGAGACCGTGGAGGCCCCGGCCGTGCTGCTGCGCGTCCGCGAGACGCCGGGGAACCCGCTGGCGCTGGCCGCGGCCCTGCTGCTGGCGCTCGGCGTGCTGATGATGTGGAGAAGATTGGTCTAGTGCCCCGACGGCACCAGAAGCCGCCGCCGTCACGATGGGGGGGTCCAGCGCAGCACCGGCTTGCGGGCGGCGCGGGTCTCGTCGAGGCGGGCGCGGAAGGGCTTCACCGGCGAGGCCTTGAGCCCCTCCGCGTCGCGCCTGGCCTCCTCGGCGATGGCCTTCATGGCGGCGACGAAGGCGTCGATGGTCTCCTTCGACTCGGTCTCGGTCGGCTCGATCATGATGGCGCCGTGGACCACCAGCGGGAAGTAGATGGTGGGCGGGTGGAAGCCGTGGTCGATGAGCCGCTTGGCGATGTCCATGGTGATGACGCCGGTCTCCTTCTGAGCCGTGTCGTCGAAGACCACCTCGTGGAGTGAGTCGGTCTGGTAGGGGAGGTGGTAGACGCCCTGCAGCGCGGCGCGGACGTAGTTGGCGTTTAGCACCGCCAGGTCGGAGGTGGCCTTGAGCCCCTCCGGCCCGAGCTCGCGCAGGTAGGCCCAGGCGCGCACCATCATCCCGAAGTTGCCGTGGAAGCCGTGGATGCGGCCGATGGTCTGGGGCCGCTCCTTCGGGTCGGTCACCAGCCGGTAGGGCTCCCCCTCCTTGACCACCACCGGGAGGGGGAGGAACGGGGCGAGGAGCGCCTTGACCGCCACCGGGCCGGAGCCGGGGCCGCCGCCGCCGTGCGGCGTGGCGAAGGTCTTGTGCAGGTTGTACTGGATGACGTCGAAGCCCATGTCTCCGGGACGGGCGTTGCCGAGCAGCGCGTTCATGTTGGCGCCGTCGCCGTAGACCAGGCCGCCGCTGGCGTGGACCACCCTGGCGATCTCGGCGATGTCGGTCTCGAAGATGCCGAGCGTGTTGGGGTTGGTGATCATGATGGCCGCGACGTCCTGGTCCATGGCCGCCGCCACCGTGTCGGGGTGGAGCCGGCCGTCTGGGCCGCTGGCAAGGGTGACGCAGCTGTAGCCGTTGAGCGCCGCCGAGGCCGGGTTGGTGCCGTGGGCGGTGTCGGGGATCAGCACCTTCTTGCGCGGGTTGCCGTGGGCGGCGTGGAAGGCGCGGATCACCATCAGGCCGCAGAGTTCGCCGTGGGCGCCAGCGGCCGGGTTGAGGCTGGTGGCGTCCATCCCAGCGATCTCGGAGAGGGCCCGCTCCAGCGCGTACATCAGCTCCAGCGCACCCTGGGCGTGCTCGGCCGGGGCCAGCGGGTGGAGGCCGGCGAAGCCGGGCAAGCGTGCCAGCGCCTCGCTCGACTTGGGGTTGTACTTCATGGTGCAGGAGCCGAGCGGGTAGAACCCGGTGTCGATGCCGTGGTTCCAGACCGAGATGCGCGTGAAGTGGCGGACCACCTCGAGCTCGGAGAGCTCAGGGAGGCCATCGACGCCGTCGCGCAGCAGGGCTGCCGGCAGGTCGGCGGCGGCGCCGGCCCTGGGGGTGGGGAGGGAGACGCCGCAGCGCCCCTTCGAGCCGTGCTCGAAGAGCAGCGGCTCCTCGTAGACCAGGCCGCGCACGGCGCCGCCTAGGCCGGGGGCGTCGACCGCGGCCGATCCGGTCCCCTTCTCCATGTTCGGCTTCCAGCCGGCCTGGTTGCTCACGGCTTCACCGCCTGCGCGAAGAGCTTGATCAGCTCGGGGGAGTGGAGCTCGGTGGCGACGCAGAGCAGCGCCCCCTTGGCTCTCGGGTGGTCGGGGAACCAGCGTGAGAGCGGCAGGCCGGCGGCGAAGCCTCGCTTGGCGAGCCGGGCCACCACCGCCTCGGCGTCGCCGACGTCGAAGGCCTGCTCGTTGAAGACCGGGCCGGAGAAGACCGGGGTGATGCCGACCGCGGCCAGCTCGGTCCGCAGCAGCCGGGCCCGCTCGTGGTTTAGCAGGGCCAGGTCGGAGAGCCCCTTCCGGCCCAGCAGCGCCAGATGCATGGTGGACGCCAGCGCGCAGAGGCCGGCGTTGGTGCAGATATTGGACGTCGCCTTCTCCCGGCGGATGTGCTGCTCGCGGGTCGAGAGGGTGAGCACGAAGCCGCGGCGTCCATGCTTGTCGACGGTGGCCCCGCAGACCCGGCCCGGCAACTGGCGCAGGAACTTCTCGCGGATGGCGAAGAAGCCCGGCGCCGGCCCGCCGAAGCCCATGGGGTTGCCGAAGCTCTGGAAGCTGCCGACGGCCACCTCGGCGCCGAGCGCCCCGGGGGCCTGCAGCAGACCGAGCGAGGCCGCCTCGGCGGTGACCGCCACGGTCAGCGCGCCGGCCGCCCTGGCGATGGCCGCCGCCTCGGGGAGGGCGTCAATGACCCCGAGCGCGTTGGGCCAGCCGATGATGACGGCGGCCGCGCCCTCGGCGGCGCGGGCCAGCGCGGCGAGATCGGTCCGGCCGTCGGCGCCGAAGGGGACGGTGACGATCTCGTCGCCGGTCGAGGCGAGGTAGGTGGCGAGCGTGTCCCGGTAGGCCGGGTGGATCGCCGCCGAGACCAGGACCTTGGAGCGGCCGGTGACCCGCGTCGCCATCAGCGCCGCCTCGGCGGTGGCGGTGGCGCCGTCGTAGAGCGAGGCGTTGGAGACGTCGAGGCCGGTGAGCAGGCAGACGAAGGTCTGCCACTCGAAGAGGGCCTGCAAGGTCCCCTGCGCGATCTCCGGCTGGTAGGGCGTGTAGGCGGTGAAGAACTCGCCGCGCAGCAGCAGCTGGTCGACGGTGGGCGGGACATGGTGCGGGTAGGAGCCGGCGCCGATGAAGGGCGGGTGGCTCACCACGTTTCGCGACGCCATCCGGCCCAGCTCGGCGAAGAGAGCGATCTCGTCGAGCGCGGGCGGCACCTGGAGCGGGCGCCGCAGCCGGAGCGGTGCCGGGATGGAGCGGAAGAGGTCGGCGACCGACTTCTTCCCGATGACGTCGAGCATGGCGCTGACGTCCTCGGGGGTGTGGGGGTGGTAGCGCAACGGGGCTCCTGGGCGGCGCGCCGCGCCGCGAGGGGAGAGGGAGAAGGGAGGCTCGTGCCTGGGCTAGCCCTGCTCGTCGACGTGGGCCTTGTAGGCCTTGGCGTCGAGGAGCTCGCTCAGCTCCTTGGGGTTGGACGGCTCGATGGCGATCATCCAGCCCTCCTGGTACGGATCCTGGTTGACGGTCTCGGGGGCCTCGACCAGCGGGTCGTTCACCTCGACCACCTTGCCCGTGACGGGGGCGAAGAGCTCCGAGACGGCCTTGGTCGACTCGACCACGCCGAAGGATTCGCCGCGCTTCACCTCGTCGCCGACCGCCGGCAGCTCGATGAAGACCACGTCACCGAGCTGGTCCTGGGCGAAGTCGGTGATGCCGATCAGGAGCCTGGTCCCCTTCTGGCGGGCCCACTCGTGGTCCTTCGTGTACTTGAGGTCGTCGGGGATGGTCATGGTCTTTCCTTGATCACGGTCTCTCTCGGTCAACTGCCCTTGCGGGACAGGAAGGGAGTCTTCACGACGGTGGCGGCCACCGGCTTGCCGCGGATTTCGACGGCCAGCGCCGAGCCCTCGGCGGAGAGCGCGGGGGGGACGTAGGCCAGTCCGATGGAGATCTTGAGAGTTGGGGAGCGGGTGCCGCTGGTGACCAGGCCGACGGCGGCGCCGTCGCGGACCACCGGGTGGCCGTGGCGGGCGATGCCGGGCTCGGTGAGCTGGAAGCCGACCAGCTTGCGGGTCAACCCCTGCTCCTTCTGCTTGAGCAGCGCTCCGCGCCCGATGAAGTCACCCTTGTCGAGCTTTACGACCCAGCCGAGCCCGGCCTCGAGCGGCGAGCGGTCGTCGTCCATGTCCGAGCCGTAGAGCCGGTAGGCCATCTCGAGCCGGAGGGTGTCGCGGCAGCCGAGCCCGGCAGGCTGGATGGCCTCGGGCTGGCCCGCCTCCATCAGCGCCTCCCAGAGCATTTCGGCCCGCGACGCCGGGCAGAAGAGCTCGAAGCCGTCCTCGCCGGTGTAGCCGGTGCGGGCGATGAGGCAGGTGACGCCGGCCACCGCGCCGGGGGCGTGGCGGTAGGTCTTGATGGCGTCGAGGTCGGTCCCGGTCAGCTTCTTCAGCACGGCCAGGGCCTTGGGCCCCTGCACCGCCACCTGCCCCCACTGGTCCGACTCGTTGGTCACCTCGGCGCCGGCGGCATGGGCCTTGAGCCAGTCGAAGTCCTTCTGGCGGTTGGCGGCGTTGACGCAGACCAGCAGGTCCTCGGCCGAGCGGCGGTAGATCACCACGTCGTCGACGATGCCGCCGTTCTCGCGGCAGAGGCAGCCATACTGGGCCTGCCCGTCGGCCACCTTCCCGAGGTCGTTGGTGAAGATGGCCTGCAGGGCAGCCAGCGCCCTGGGGCCGCGGAAGACCACCTCGCCCATGTGCGAGACGTCGAAGAGGCCGACCGCCCCGCGCACCGCCTCATGCTCCTCGATGAGGCCGGCATACTGGACCGGCATGTCCCAGCCGGCGAACTCCACCATCCGCGCGCCATGGCGGAGGTGTGCGGCGTAGAGCGGCGTGCGGTGGGCCATCGGGGCGTTGCCTCGGGAAGGAGGGGCGGAGCGGGCGGATTGTAGCGGCGCCGACCCCGGAATCAAGCGTTGCCGGGAGGATTCGTCCCCTCGTGGACAGGTGGCCTACCTGGGCGCCGTCAGCGCGCAGCGCACCGGCGCGCAGCGGCCGCTTCCGGTGGCGGCGCAGCAGTGGAGCGGGGCCCCCTGCTGGTCCTCGAAACGGTACTCCCAGCCCCCCTCGCGCACCGTCAGCAGGCCGAGTCCCCATGCGGTCGAGGCGAAGAGCAGGGTGCCGCCGTTGGCCGTCCTTTCGAAGCGCTCCCCGGTGCGGGCCGTGGCGCCGTTGCCGGAGATCAGCACGTCGACGCCGCCGGAGGTCCGCAGGTGTTGCAGGTCGTGATCGTGGCCTGCCAGCCAGGCCCGGACCCGGCTTCCGGCCGCCTCCTCGAGCCGGGCCATGCGGGCCACCCGCTCCGGCTTCTCGAAGTCGTCGACGTGAACGCCGGCGGTGACCGGCGGGTGGTGGAGCACCACGAAGCAGGCGCGACGCTCGCAGCCCTCGAGGGCGCCGGCCAGGAAGGCCAGCTCGGATTCAAAGGTGAAGCCACCGTAGTCGGCGTAGACGGTGTTGGAGTCGAGCACCACGAAACGGGCCGGCCCCTCGTCGACGAGGTAGTGGCGGGCCGGCAGCGACCAGAGCGGCGAGGCGTGGGCCACCGAGAGGCAGGCCTTGCGCCGGGCGGTCTGGTCGGCGCTGAGCCCGAGGACGCCGCAGGTGTATCGCGAGAAGACATCGTGGTTGCCGAGCGCCAGCACGGTGCGGACCGGCACGCCGGCCAGCAGCCCGGCCAGTGGCGCCTCGTGGAGGGCGGCGAAGACAGGGTCCGGCGGGCCGGCAGGCGGCGTGGCCACGGTGTTGCCGTCGGCGGCGAAGGTGCAGGCCTCGGCCCCGGCGCGGTCCGCTTCTGGGCCGCACGGGTAGATCAGGTCGCCTGAGAAGAGGGCCAGCGCGAAGGGGGCGCGGGCGTGGATCGCCGCGGCCGCCCCGGCCACGGCCGCCTGCTGCGCGGTCCGCTGGCCAAAGTCGCCGAGGTGGAGGACCCACAGGCCGGTGCCGGTCGCCGCGGCCGGCGGCTCACCGGCCGGGCCATGACGGACCGTGAATGGGGCGACGCTCCGGCACCCGGCGCAGGCGCTCACCGCGGCCAGCAGCAGGGCGGCGAGCCCGGCGCGGAGGGTCACTTCGCCGTCCGCGCCGCCAGCGCGACGGTGTTGGCCAGCAGCATGGCGATTGTCATGGGGCCGACGCCGCCTGGGACCGGGGTGATGGCGGCTGCGCGTTTCGAGGCCTCGCCGAACTCGACGTCGCCCACCAGCTTGCCATCGGCGCCGCGGTTCATCCCCCACGTCGATGACCACCGCGCCCGGCTTGATCCAGGCCCCCTTGATGAGCTCGGCCTTGCCGACCGCGGCGATGACCACGTCGGCGCGGGCCACCTCGGCGGCCAGGTCGGAGGTGCGCGAATGGGCGATGGTGACGGTGGCGTGGCGTTCCAGCAGCATGGCCGCCTGCGGCTTGCCGACGATGTTGGAGCGGCCCACCACCACGGCGTGCTTTCCCTTCAGGTCGACCCCGGCCTCATCGAGGAGCCGCATGACGCCTTGGGGGGTGCAGGCGCGCGGGGCCGGCTTGCCGGTCCAGAGACAGCCGACGTTGAAGGGGTGGAAGCCGTCGGCGTCCTTCTGCGGCGAGATCGCCTCCAGCACCGCCTGCTCGGCGATCTGCTTCGGCAGCGGCAGCTGCACCAGGATGCCGTGCACGGCCGGGTCGGCGTTGAGCCGGCCAAGCAGGGCCAGCAGCTCAGCTTGCGTGGTGGTCTCGGCCAGGTGGTGTTCGGTCGAGGCGATGCCAGTCTCGGAGCAGGCCTTGATCTTGTTCCGGACATAGACGGCCGAGGCCGGGTCGTCGCCGACGCGCACCACGGTCAGTCCGGGCGCCACCCCCCTCAACTTGAGGGCCGAGACCTGCACCGCCAACTCCGCCCTGACCCGGGCGGCCACCGCCTTGCCGTCGATGATCATGGGGAGCGGAGTATAACCGCCTTCCGACCCGTCGGGGCCAGTGCCCGGGTGAGGGGCTATCATCCACCAGGAGTAAGCACCCACGGAGGAGAGCATCCACCGGGGGAGAGGGAGGCGTCGATGGAGGCGAACTGTACGGTCTGTGGCACCCCGATGGACGAGGAGGGTGCGTGTGTCACCTGCGCGGCGAAGGGGGAGGGGCTGAGCCTGGTGCTGCGCAACGCCTACCCTCAGGTGCGCGAGCTGCTGGCGCTGCTCGAGGAGCAGGGGCTGGCGGCGGAGATGGAGAAGGTGCCGGGGACCACGCCGCAGGAGCGGCACCATCCCAGGTGGAACCTCTACGTGCCGGAGCCGGAGCTGGAAGCGGCCAGGGCCTTCCTCGGCCGCGACTGGGCCGGGCTGCTCCACGACGCCGGGGCGCTCGAGGCGGCGGCCCGCGGGGCGGCTGGAGTCGACCTCGACGCCGGAGGCGAGATCGTCTGCCCGGCCTGCGGTCACCGGTTCACGGTCTCGGTGGGGCAGGCCGACTGCCCGGAGTGCGGGCTCTCGCTCGGCGCGCCCGGGCCGGGCCTGGCCGAGTGAGACCGGCGGGCCGATGGAGTTCGCCATGGAAGTCAATGGGTTGCCATTCCAGGACCGAATCCCTCGCCTGCTTTGAATAGGGGCGTCCGGGTGCGCGTCCGACTGCCAACGAACCAGGCCGCCCTGCGCGGCCGATCCAAGGAGAACACCACATGAAGCTTGCCAAGATCGTCGCCGCCCTCGTCGCCTTCGCCTTCGTCGCTCCGGCCTTCGCCGAGGAGGCCAAGAAGGCCGCCGCCCCGGCTGCCGCCGCCGCTCCGGCCGCCGCCGCTCCGGCCGCTGCCGCTCCGGCCGCTGCCGCTGCTCCCGCCAAGGTGGAGAAGAAGGCCGGGGAGAAGAAGGTCGAGGAGAAGAAGGTCGAGGAGAAGAAGGTCGAGAAGAAGTAGTTCGCCTCCTGGTCGTGCCCAGGCGCGCCGCGTCCCACCAGAGTGGGGCCGGCGCGTCTGTTCTTTCAGGGGTGCGCTTCAGCGGTGGAGCAGGATGGCGGTCACCAGTTCCGGGGTGGCGGCGGCGCGCCTGAGCGTGCCGGCCAGCTCCTCGACCCGCTGGCGCGCCAGCGACTGAAGCAGCGCCCCAGCCTCTCCGCGCCCGGTGAGCCGGGGATCGTCGAGCGGCTCGAGCGCGGCCAATGCCACCGGCAGCTCTCGCACCGCGATCGGCGCTGGCCGGAATGGGCGCCCCAGCCGCTGGTTGGCCAGCGCCGTCAGGTAGAGGGCCGAGAGGCGAGGCGAATCGCCCTCGGTCCGCGCCGGTGCCAGCTCAAGGTCGCGCGCCAGCGCCGCCAGCCCGTCGCAGAGATCGAGCGCGGTCTCGGCCCGGGCCAGGTCGAGAGAGGCGAGGAAGCGGCGGGGCTCGATCGAGGCCGCTGCCGGCGTCCCCCAGTCCTCGCGGGGGAGCTCGATGCCGGGCTGGTAGCGGGGCCGGCGCGAGGAGAGGGCCGAGAGCAGCTCGCCGAGCGGCGCGTCGAGGAGCGGCGCGGTGCGCGAACCGGCTGCCCCGGCCTTGAAGAGCCGGTCGGCCCGCCAGGAGAGCTCTAGCACGCGGCCGAACCCCTCCTGGAAGAGCCGCTTCACCGGGGTCGTGGCCAGCACCTCGGCGGCCCGGGGCTGGTCGCCACCGGAGAGCTTCTCCAGTCCCAGCTCCACCATGGCCCGCGCGCCGGTCACCGCGTCGCGCACCTGGTCGAGATCGACCGGGTCGATGCCGTCAGCTACCAGAACGGCGTTTCCGGCGGTGATGAGCTGCAGGTCGAGCGAGTCGCGCTCGTCGGAGTCGAGCGCGGCCGCGGCGCGGGCCAGCAGCGAGCGCTCGGCGAGCGGGGCGAGGAAGAAGCCGGGGGCGCGGCTCGGCTGCCCGGGCGGCTCGGCGTGGCGCGCCGGAGGGCGGGCGTACCAGGAGAGGGCCTCCTCCAGCGACGGGTAGCCGAGGTCGGCCAGCCGTCCCTGCCGCCAGCGCAGCGCGGTCTCCTCCAGCTCGCTGGGGAGCTCCCAGGTGATGGCGGCGAGCAGGCGGGAGAGATGGAAGGGCTCCTCGGCCTCGATGTCGTCGAGCAGGCCGCGGATGGCCACGTACTCGGTCCCGTCGACCAGGAACTCCACCAGGTAGGCGTTGTCGGGCGTCCGCATGGTCCGGTCGGCCTCGACGTCGGGGTCGTCGTTGGCGCGCAGGTCGTGGACGCGGATGGCGTCGCGCAGCAGCAGATCGACCAGCTCGGGGTCGAGGGCCCGCATCTTGCGGGCCAGCCGGGCCGCCAGCTTGGTGTCCTGCCGGGCACCGGCGCGGGCGGCGCGCAGCCAGGGGAGGGCCCGGCGAGGCTCGAACTGGCCGTGCCGCCAGGCGTCGAGATCGATGAAGACGCGGAACTGCTCCGCCGAGGCGAGCTGCACCAGCTCGACCGAGTCGGCCAGGCCGATCTCGCGGATCGTGAAGTAGAGCTGGTCAGCCGGGAGCGCCCGGACCAGCGCGCCGGGGTTGGGCGCGTCGAGGATCAGGTCGAGCCGGCGCTGGCCGGTGACCGCAGCCAGCTGAGCGCGGAACAGCAGCAGCTGCGCCGGCGTGAGGGGCAGCTCGGAATCCTTCGCCATCAGTGAGGGCGCCTCGGTGGCTGTGTGGCAATCCCAGGACCGGGCCAGGCGGCCGAGGTGCGTCGCCTGGCGTCGTCGGAAGGAGGCCGGCTCCCGGCCTCCCAGCGCCCCGGGCTACGCGGTAGCGGCGGCGATGGTGCGCCGGCCAGCCTTCAGGACCTTGTTGGCCTTGAGGCAGCGGGTGCAGACGCGGACGTGCTTCACCTGGCCGGCGTCGTTGACGCGGACGGAGCGGAGGTTGGGGAGCGACCGGGTCTTCGACTTGTTGTTCGCGTGGGAGACGTTGTTGCCGACGAGCGGCCCCTTCCCACAAACTGCGCAGCGGCGTGCCATGTCTGATTCTCCGAAAGCCGAAAGAGCGCGGCATATTACGGATCCGCGCCGAGAAAGCAAGGGGGGTGCCGCGAAAGCGGGGATCGGCTGCGGCAGAGCGGTTCCGGCCGACCCGCGGGTGGTGGCCGCCGGGTGGGGAACTTAGAGCCTCCTGGTGGTGCCGAGCAGGGCAGCGGCGTGGGCCGCGGCCTGCAGCCCCGCGAAGAGCTCGCCCTCCAGCCCGAGCCCCGGCAGCACCTCGCCGTTGGCCAGGAAGGCGTTCTTCCATGGTGAGCGGACCGGAAGCCCACCCACGCCGAGCGGCGTCGCCGCCGCGAAGGCCAGCCCATGCGGCACGGGGGCAGGCTCGGCACGGTGGGCCAGGTGGCGTTCGTGGAATGGTAGGGCCGCGGCGAGGGCCAGCCGCAGCCGGGCTCGCGCCGCCTCCAGGCCGCCACCGGCCGGGAGGAGCGAGAAGGCCGAGGCGGTGAAGTGGTCCGCCACCGTCTCCACCGGCGCGCCGCGCCGCGGCTCGCGCCGGGCGGTCGAGAGTTCGAGCAGGACCGCTCCGTCAACGGCCCCGGACTCCTCGAGGAGCAGGGCGGCGTCGCCGAGGGCGGGAGGCCGGGCCGCGGCGCGCAGCAGCAAGTGGCAGGCGGCCAGTTGCTGGCCGGGGCACGCCGCCGCCAGGGACCGCGCCACGCGGCCGCCGCGCCCCTCGGGCGGGAGCAGCTGTCCGAGCCGCGCTAGCGGCGTGGCGACGACGAAGGCGCGCGCCAGCCAGGTGGCGGAGTGGCCGGCCACGCGGATGGTGGAGAGCCGGCCGCGCTCGATGCCGATCGACTCGATGCGCGCCGGCTCGACTGCCGAGCCGAGCAGCTCGCCGCGGGCCTCGGCGATGCGCCGCCGCAACCCCTCCTCGATGCCCGGCGCCCCGGCCACCGGGCGGTGGAGCCCCCGCAGCGCCACGCCGCCGAGCCTGCCCAATGCCAGTGGCGAGAGCGGGCCGTCGAGCCGGCCCAGCAGCCGGGTGAGAACGGTGAGGGCGACGGCCAGCGGCGCCTTCCCAGCCGAGGCGAGCGGCGACGGGCCGGTCAGCAGCGCCCGATCCACTCCGGTCTCCTTGGCGGCCCGGCCCAGGGCTCGCCCCAGCGACCAGCGATCGAGCAGGCCGGCGGGCGGGAGCGGCGGCGCCTCCTTCAGCAGCGCGCCACCCAGCTCGGCCGCGTCGGCCAGCCGGTCGAGGGCCACCTCGACGTCCTCGGCCTCGGCCGGCCACTCGCGCCGCAGCTCGCGCCGCAGCGCCGCCGGGTCGGCGCAGAGGTCGAGCCGGTGGCGCGGAAGCAGCACCTGTAGTGGCGGATCGAGCGGCCAGAGGGCGCGGGCGGCGTCGCTGGCCAGCCCGAGGTCGGTGAGCAGCGCGTCGGCGGCCGGGAGCAGGCGAAAGGCTGGGCGCAGCGTCGGGCCAGCCGGGAAGAGCCAGCCGCCGTCCGCCAGCACCGGGTTGGCGCCGCCCTCGTCGATCAGCAGCACCCGGAAGCCGCGCCGGGAGAGCAGCGCCCCGGCCGCGGCGCCGCCCAGGCCGCCGCCGATGACGCAGATGTCGTAGACGCGCTGGGTGGCGGGCGACTTGAAGGATGCGGGCATGGCGCGGCCCTCAGGCCAGCTCGGTGGGGGGGGAGCAGAGCCGCTCGGCCGGCGCGCTGGCGCGGTCGAGCCGGACGGTGCGCCCCTGCAGCGAGAGCCGCCCCTCGGCCAGCCACTGGACGGCCTGCGGGTAGAGCCGGTGCTCTTGCTCGAGGATGCGCGCCGCCAGGGTGGCCTCGGTGTCGCCGTCCAGCACCGGCACGGCCGCCTGGGCGATGACCGGTCCGGTGTCGGTCCCTTCGTCGACGAAGTGGACGGTGCAGCCGGCCACCTTGACGCCGGCCTCCAGCGCCTGCCGCGGGCCGTGCAGGCCGGGGAAGGCCGGGAGCAGCGCCGGGTGGATGTTGACGACGCGTGGACAGCCGCGCGAGCTGGCCGACGGACCGAAGGCGCGGAGGAAGCCGGGCGTGACCAGGCGCATGTAGCCGGCCAGGCAGACCAGTTCGACGCCAGCCTGGCGCAGCCGGTCCACCACCTCGGCGTCGTAGGCGGCGCGGTCGGTGACGCCCTTGGAAGGCAGGCAGGCTCCCGGCACGCCGGCGCGGGCGGCGCGGTCCAGAGCCCCGGCGCCCGGCAGGTTCGAGAGGACCAGCGCCACCTCGGCGTCGATGCGGCGCGCGGCGCAGGCGTCCAGCAAGGCCTGGAGGTTGGTCCCTCCACCCGAGGCCAGCACGCCCAGCTTGATCACCGCACCACCTCGCAGGTGGCCTCGCCCGCGCCTTTCTCGATGGCGCCCACCGTCCAGCTCTCCAGGCCGCGGCCGCGCAGCACCTCGTGGACCGCCGCCTCGTCGCCGGGGGCGACCACCATGGTGAGGCCGAGCCCCATGTTGAAGGTCCGGTACATCTCGTCCCGCGAGACGTTCCCCTCGCGCTCGATGAGATCGAAGACCGGCGGCCGCTCCCAGCGCTTCTCCTCCAGCACGGCGCGGGTGCCGTCGGGGAGGGTGCGCGGCACGTTGCCGGGCAGGCCGCCGCCGGTGATGTGGCCGAACGACTTGACCTGGACCCGCTCCAGCAGCGCCAGCACGTCCTTCGAGTAGATGCGGGTCGGGGTCAACAGCAGGTCGGCCAGCGACTGGCCGCCGCAGGAGGCCACCTGGAAGTCGAGCGGGTGCTTCTCCAGCAGCGCCTTGCGGGCCAAGGAGTAGCCGTTGGAGTGGAGCCCCGAGGAGGCGACGCCAAGCACCAGGTCGCCGGGGACCACGCGGGTTCCGTCGATGATCCGGCTCCGGTCGACGCAGCCGACGGCGAAGCCGGCCAGATCGTACTCGCCGCGTTCGTAGAAGCCCGGCAGCTCGGCGGTCTCACCGCCGATCAGGGCGCAGCCGGCCTGCAGGCAGCCGGCGGCGATCCCCTTGACCACCTCGGCCCCCTGCTCGGCGGAGAGCTTGCCGGTGGCGTAGTAGTCGAGGAAGAAGAGCGGCTCGGCGCCGACCACCGCGATGTCGTTGACGCACATGGCGACCAGGTCGATGCCGACGGTGGCGTGGCGGTTGGCGGCGAAGGCGACCTTGAGCTTGGTGCCGACCCCGTCGGTGCCGGAGACCAGCACCGGCTGCTTGTACTTCGACACGTCGAGGGCGAAGAGGCCGCCGAAGCCGCCGATACCGGCCAGCACCTCGGGCCGCATGGTGGGACGGGCGTGGGGCTTGATCAGCTCGACGAGCCGATCGCCCTCGTCGATGTCGACGCCAGCGTCGCGGTAGGTGAGGGACATGCGCCCCCTGTACCGCGGGCAGGGGCGGGGCCGCAAGACGTTCGCGCCTCATTGGCGCGGCGCGCCCCTCTGGTACCATGAGCGTACCCCGATGGCCGCCCCCCGCCGCACCCTGTTCCGCGTCGACGCCTTCCGGCTGGCGCTCTACGTGGGGCTGGTGCTGACCGGTCTCCACGTGCTCGACGTCCTCTGGGCGCGCAAGGGCTCGCAGCTCCCGGTGGTCTCCCGGATCGAGCACGCCGTGCAGGACTACGCCCTGACCACGCTGCGGGGCCCGCGGCCCCCTTCGGGCGACGTCATCATCATCGCCATCGACGAGCGCTCCATCGAGGCCGAGGGGGTCTGGCCCTGGAGCCGGGCCCGCATGGCCCGGCTGGTAGACAGCCTGGCGGCCGCCGGCGTGAAGGGCGCGGCCTTCGACATGATCTGGAGCGACGCCGATGTCCAGGGGTCCCGGCTCGCCGAGGTGGCGCGGCAGGTCAAGCAGGCCCGCGCGCTGGCCGCGGGCGACGACGCGGCCCGCCTCGACAAGATCTGGAAGACCTCGCAGGGGAGCGACCCGACGGTTCCCCCCGATGTCGACCCGACCAGCCTGTTGGCCGACGCCATCGAGAAGGCCCACATCGTCACCGTCGGCTTCATGTTCCGCAGCGACGTGCCCAGCCCGGAGGCCGGGCGGGAGGCGGTGGAGAGGCTGCGCTTCTTCCGCACCGATTCGCTTCAGATCCTCGGCCCCGGGGGCCAGATCACCCCCGACCCGGCCGCTGGGCCGCGGGCGGCCGGCCGGTCCTTCCCCAGCGTGCTGGCACCGGTCAAGGAGCTGGTCAAGGTCTCCGACAGCGGCGGCTACTTCACGGTGCTTCCGGACGCAGACGGCGTCATCCGCCGCTACCACCTGGTGGCCAGCGCCGGGGGGAGCATCTTCCCTGCGCTGGGAGTGGCCCTGCTGGCCAGGGCCAAGGGGCGGGACGGCATCCCGGCGCCGGTGAAGCCGGTCGGCGTGGCCGGCTCCAGCGTGCTGGTGGGGACCCTCATCGGCGACCTGGTGATCCCGACCGACGACTTCGGGCGGGTGCCGCTCTCCTACTACGGCCCATTCCGCGACTTCCCCGCCATCTCGGCCAGCGACGTCATGTCGGGCCGGGTCGGCGCCGAGCGGCTCCGCGGCAAGCTGGTGGTGGTGGGAGCCACCGCCCCGGGGACCGGCGACCAGAGGTTGACGCCCTTCGACGAGAGCGCACCGGGCGTCATCACCCACGCCACCTTCGTCGACAACGCGCTGCACGGCCAGCTGCTCGATCGGTCGCAGTGGGTGGTGCTGGGCGAGGTGCTGGCCATGGTGCTGGCCTCGCTCGGCCTGGCCTGGCTCTTCTCTCGCGTCGGCCCGGTGGCGGCGGCGCCGGCGTTGCTGGCGGTCACGGCCATCTGGGGCGCGGTGGCGGTGCTGGCGCTGCGCCGCTTCAACCTGGTGCTGGCCATCGGACTGCCGCTCATCCAGGTACTCGGCATGTTCCTTACCGCCACCACCTACCGCTTCTTCTCGGAGGAGCGGGCCAAGCGCAAGGCCCGCGAGTCGTTCTCGCGCTTCCTCGCTCCAGCCATCGTCGACGAGGTGCTGGGGCGGGAGGGGTCGCTCCAGTTGGGCGGCGAAAAGCGCGAGCTGACGGCGCTCTTCGCCGACATCCGCGGCTTCACCACCATCTCCGAGCGACTCGATCCGCACCGGCTGCTGGAGCTGCTCAACCAGTACCTGACGCCGATGACCGACATCATCGTCTCGCGCCATCAGGGGACGCTCGACAAGTACATGGGCGACGCCATCATGGCCTTCTGGGGGGCGCCGCAACTCCAGCCCGACCACGCGCTGCGGGCCTGCCGCGCCGCGCTCGACATGCTGGAGGATCTGGAGCGCCTGCGCCTGGGCTGGAAGCTGGCCGGCCTGCCCGACGTCGACATCGGCATCGGTCTCAACACCGGCCCCATGTCGGTCGGCTTCGTCGGCAGCCAGGACCGCTTCTACAACTACACGATCCTCGGCGACGCCGTGAACCTGGCCTCGCGGCTGGAGGGGGCCAACAAGCAGTACGGGACCCGCATCATCATCGGCCCGAACACCTACCACCAGGTGCGGGAGCAGGTGGTGGCGCGGCCGCTCGACCTGGTGCGGGTCAAGGGCAAGCTGGAGCCGGTCCGCATCTACGAGCTGTTGGGGCTTGCTCCGGCCTCGGCGGCGGAGGCCGCCTTCCTGGAGGCCTTCGGCTGGGGCTACGGGGCCTGGCAGGCGCAGCGGTGGGAGGAGGCCATGAAGCACTTCCGCGAGGCCGACCGGCTGCGTGGCGGTGACGAGGCCTCGCTGCTCTACCTGGCCCGCTGCGAGCAGATGCGCCTGGCGCCGCCCGGGCCGGACTGGGACGGCGCGTTCACGATGGAGACCAAGTGATGGGGGCGCTCTCAAGGGTGCGTTGCGCCTGGACGATTCGTTGACAGCCCCGAGTTTCGTCGGCTAAGTGGGCAGCGAGGGAAGCACCGCCGAATGTCCGACGATCCACTCTTCCAGCGTTTCGGCAGGGAGTTCCCCCGCGGCACCGTCATCTTCCGCGAGGGTGACGAGGGCCGGGAGATGTTCGTCGTCAACGGCGGGAGCGTGACCATCTCCAAGCGCGTGGGGGAGGTGGAGAAGATCCTCTCCCGTCTCGGCGCCGGAGAGTTCCTCGGCGAGATGGCCATCCTCAACAACAAGCCGCGCAGCGCCACCGCGGTCTGCGCCGAGGACTGCCGCCTGCTGGTCATCGACGCCAGGACCTTCGAGACCATGATCCGCTCCAACTCGGAGATCGCGGTGCGGCTCATCAAGAAGCTCTCCGACCGGCTCGCCGAGGCCAACCAGCAGATCGAGAACCTCCTCCTGACCGACGCCGCCTCGAGGGTGGTGCACTGGCTGGCGGTGGCCGCCGAGCGCGGCAGCAAGACCGCGGCCGGCCAGAAGATCGACATGTCACCGCGCGACCTGGCGGCACGGGTCGGGGTCAAGGCGGACCAGGCCGACGAGGCGTTGATGAAGCTGCTCAAGGCCAAGATCGTCTCGGTCCACCCCGACGGCTTCGTGGTGCCGGACGTGGCCAAGCTCCGCCACTTCCTGGAGTTCCTCCAGATGAAGGCCCAGTTCGGAGACGCCACGTGAGATTCCGCGTCCTCGGCTGCTCCGGCGGCGAGCTCCCGCAGCACCGGACCACCTGCTTCCTGGTGGACGGAAGGCTGGCCATCGACGCCGGGGCGCTCACCTCGTCTCTGCCGCTCCGCCAGCTGCTCGAGGTGGACGACGTGGTGCTGACCCACAGCCACTTCGACCACGTCAAGGACGTCCCGCTGCTGGCCGACCTGCTGGTGGGACGGCGCGAGACCGCGGTGCGGGTCCACGCCTCGACCGAGTGCGCCCGCACCCTGCGCAAGAACATCTTCAACGGCAAGCTCTGGCCCGACTTCACCCGCATCCCGTCGCAGAGCCGGCCGGTGATTGAGCTGCGCGCCTTCACGACCCGCCGCGCCTTCCGGGCCGGGGGCCTGAACTTCCAGCCGGTGCCGGTCCGCCACCCGGTCGAGTCGGTCGGCTTCGTGGTGTCCAATGGAAGGAGCTCCTTCGGCATCTCCGGCGACACCGGCCCGACCACCGCCTTCTGGAAGCTGGTCAACCAGAGCAGCGGACTCAAGGCGCTGCTGGTGGAGCTCTCCTTCCCCAACGAGCTGCAGCGGCTGGCCGATCTCTCCGGCCACCTCACGCCGCACACCCTGGCCCGGGAGCTGGCCAAGCTCGACCGCGGCGACCTGCCGATCCTGCTCTACCACCTGAAGCCAGCCTACCTGCCGAAGCTGCGCCGCGAGGTGGCCGCGCTCAGG
>JANPOM010000292.1:0-6111 GCA_031427995.1 Anaeromyxobacter sp.
CACGACCGGCACCATCGTCGCTCCCGGGCTCCCCGTGAACCTCGGCACCGCCGGCACCTTCGCCATCCTCGCCAAGAGCGGCATCTCCACGGTCCCCGCCTCGGCCGTCACCGGGGACATTGGCGTCAGCCCGGCAGCCGCCACCTACATCACCGGCTTCTCGCTGATCGCCGACGCCACCAACGTCTTCTCCATCTCGCCGCAGGTGACCGGGAAGGTCTACGCCGCCGACTACGCCGTGCCGACCCCGTCCAATCTCACCACCGCCGTCGGTGACATGGAGCTGGCCTTCACCGACGCGGCCGGCCGCGCCCCCGGCGTCACCGAGCTGGGCGCCGGCAACATCGGCGGCATGAACCTCGCCCCCGGCGTCTACAAGTGGGGCACCGGCCTCCTCATCCCCACCGACGTCACGCTGACCGGGCTGGCCACCGACGTCTGGATCTTCCAGGTCGCCCAGAACCTGACCATGAGCAGCGGCGCCCAGATCATCCTGGCCGGCGGGGCGCTCCCCAAGAACGTCTTCTGGCAGGTGGCTGGCCTCGTCGAGCTCGGCACCACCGCGCACTGCGAGGGCGTCGTCCTCTCCCAGACGGCCATCACGCTCGAGACCGGGGCGTCGATCAACGGCCGGCTGCTGGCCCAGTCGGCGGTCACCATCGACGCCAGCACCGTCGTCCAGCCCGCCCCGTAGTCAAACCCGGTGTGCGCCCCAGGCCGCGTCAACCGCCTGGGGCGCCGCCATCTCGGAGTGGCAGCACCCCGCACCGGGAGGTCGGGAGAGAGGTCCAGGAAGAGCAGTGAGCGCAACACCATTTTCGTAGAGTCGCATCCACGTCGTCAGTCGAGAGGATACAACCAAATGAAGCAACTCCAGTCGGTTCGAGCAGTCACTCCGCAGGGCTTCTTCGCGAGGCGGGCCGCCGTGGCCACCTTCGCGGCCCTGCTCGCCGCCACTCCCTTCCAGCCGGTCTTCGCCCAGGACCTGGGCGCGGCCGCCAACTTCGCGGTCCTCTCCGGCGCGGCGGTGACCTGCACCGGCTCCACCATCACCGGTGACGTCGGCAGCTCCGTCCCGGGTGGCCCGGTGGTCCAGTCCAACTGCGTGGTCAACGGGGCAGTGCTGCCCGGCGACCTGGGCGCCATGGTGGCCTCGGCCGACTTCCTCAGCGCCTACTCGACCCTGGCGGCGCTCCCGCCCGGGCAGTGCGACGTCTTCCTGACGGGCACGCTTGACGCCGTCACGCTCCCGCCTGGGAACTACTGCTTCAACGCCGCGGCCACCTTGACCGGCCTGCTGACGCTCGACGGCCCTGCCGACGGGACCTGGCTCTTCCGGGTCGGGACCGGTGGGACCGGCGCCCTGACCGGCACCAACTTCTCGATGGTGCTGTCCGGCGGCGCCCAGGCCTCCAACGTCACCTGGTGGGTCGCCGACGCGGCGACCATGACCAACTCCCACGTCCAGGGGAACATCCTGGCGGGCGCGGCCATCAGCTTCACCGGTGGCAGCCTGATCGGGCGTGACCTGGCCAAGGCCGCCGTGACCCTGACCGGCACCACGGTCACGGCCAACAGCCCCGCGGCCCTCACCTTCCCGCCGGAGCCGTCGCCGGTGGTCGTGGTCCCGCCGGCGCCGTTGCCGGTGCCCTTGCTCATGGCCGCGCCTTCCCTCGGCGCGGGCGGGAGCTTCACCGTCCTCGCGGGCGGCGCGGTGACCCTGACCGGCTCCAGCGTCATCGGTGACGCGGGCAGCTACGCTCCGGGCGGCGCGGTGACGCAGACCGGCAGCCCGGTCAGCGGCACCATCCACGCCGGGGACGCCGCCGCCATGGCGGCCTCCATCGACTTCCTCGCAGCCTACTCGACCCTGGCGGCGCTCCCGCCCGGGCAGTGCGACGCCTTCCTGTCGGGCACCCTCGCCAACGTCACGCTGCCGCCCGGCAACTACTGCTTCGACGCGGCTGCGATCGTGACCGGCCAGCTGACGCTGCAAGGCCCCGCCGACGGCCGCTGGCTCTTCCGGGTCGGCACCAGCGGCTTCGGCGCCCTGACCGGCACCGGCTTCTCGGTGGTCCTGTCGGGTGGCGCGCAGCCCTGCAACGTCACCTGGTGGATCGCCGACGCCGCGACCATGACCAGCTCGAACTTCCAGGGGAACATCCTGGCTGGCGCGGCCTCCACCTTCACCGGTGGCAGCCTGATCGGACGGGACCTGGCCAAGGCCGGCGTGACCTTCACCGGGACCGCCGTCTCCACCTGCAGCCCCTGAGCACCTTTCAACCGTTGCAGTCATCACCGCGGCCGTCGCGCCCCCCGGGGTGCGGCGGTCGCTTTCTTCGTCTTCAGAGCTCCCAGAGCGAGGCGCCGCGCCGGCGGTAGCCGCGCTCCACCGCCAGCCCGTCGAGCGCCAGCGTCGGCCAGTCGGCCAGGTAGACCGCCTCCTCGCCCACCCCGGCGTAGACCTTCAGGTAGCCCTTGCAGGCCTCGCAGACGTCGAGCCGCAGGCCGGCCGCCCCCTTCATCTCCAGCCGGGCCAGGCGCGAGGCGTCCCGGTTGCCGCAGTGAGGACAGCCTGGGGGCGCGTCCTTCCAGCGCGAGCTGCAGCAGCCGCAGACCAGCGTCCGCTCGGCGCCGCGAGAGTGGGCCAGCATGGGGAGAGCCCCGCAGAGCGGGCAGCTGGCCCGGCCCCAGCGCACCCCGTTGCGCCAGGCGGCGAACGGCTCGAGGTGGGGCGACAGCAGGCGAGAGAAGGTGCGCCAGGCGAGCAGTTGCAGGAGCGCCGGCTGGACCGGGGCGGAGCCTGGCGAGGCGCCGCTCAGCAGCCAGCGGATGGTGGCGGTCCTGGCCTCGGCCTTCTGGAGCACGGCCTGGACCTCCTTCATCCCCTCGGCCAGCGCCGGCGGCAACTTCCCGAGCAGCGCCCGCTCACAAGCCGGCACCAACAGATCGGCGCCCGCCGCCTGCAGCGCCACCCCGTGGCTCTCGCCGAGCAGTAGCGCCACCCCGTTCTCGTGCTCGGCCCGGTGCTCGGCCCATGGAGCCAGCCAGAGGGGAGGGAGGGTGACGGCCTCGGCCGCGCCACGCACCTGCCCCTCGAAGTGGGCCAGCGGGACGAGGAAGGGGTTCTGCTTCAGCCAGCGCTGGAGCGCGAGATCCATTCGGTGCGACGCCTCCGGGGAGTGTTGGGCGTTTCTACCGCACGCACGATACAATCGCACCTCATGGCTCCACTGGGCGTTCCTCCGCCGCGACTCGGCTTCCTGCTGACCCTCCTCTTGCTCGCCGCCGCCTGCGCCCGGCCGGCCGCCGCCTCCAGCGGCACTCCTCCAGCCGCCGCGCCTCCCCGGCTCCGCCCCACCCCCATCGTCTCGCTGGGCGGCTGGACCACCGGCTCCATGCCCGGCACCGGCCGGCTCGTAGACGGCCGCTTCCGCGGCAGCTCCTGGGGCGGCGGCTGGCCAACCCCGGCGCGGCCGGCCTGGGCCGCGGTCCGGCTGCAGCGCAACTACCGGAAGCTGCTGCTCACCTGGACCTCGTCGCACAACCACGACTACTTCGAGCAGTTCTACGGCGCCCCCCGCGACTACCGGATCGAGACCAGCCCCGACTCGACCGACGGCGAGGACGGCAACTGGACGGTGGTGGCCGACGTCAAGGAGAACCCGGTCCGCAGCCGCGCCCACGCCGTCCCCTTCGAGGGGCGGCGCTGGGTCCGCATGGTGGTGACCCGCCTGCCCGAGAAGCTGAACCAGTGGGGGCTCTTCCTCGACGAGCTCGAGCTGCACGACCTCTCCGCCGGCGGCAACGACACCTGGGTCTTCCTCGGCGACTCGATCTCCGCCGGGGTCTTCGACCGCGCCGACGAGCGGCGCCCCTCCTTCGCCGAATCGGTGGCGGTGCTCCACCCCGGCTACACCCCGGCCATGCTCAACGCCGGCCTGCCGCGGCTGCGCAGCTGGGAGGCCATCGATCTGGTCGACGAGGTGCTGAGGCTCAACCCCGAGGCCACCGTGGTGGCCATCACCCTCGGCTCCAACGACGGCGACCTCGACAAGCTGCACGCCGCGCTCGACGGCATCGTCACCAAGGTCTTGGCGGCCGGGAAGATCCCGTTGCTGGCCCGCATCCCCTACCAGACCATGTACGATCAGGACTACGTGGCGGTGAAGAACAGGGTGGTCGACCAGGTCATCCACGAGCGCGGCCTCATCCCCGGCCCAGATCTCTACGGCTGGTTCAAGGCCCGGCCCGGGCGGCTCCACGACGGCCTCCACCCCGACGGCCCCGGCTCGGTAGACATGAGCCGCGAGTTCGCCCGGGCGGCGGCGCCGCTCTACCCACGCTGAAACGCACCGGAGAGGAGACCATGGCTCGCACCCGCTACCTCGGCCCCGCCGGCGACATCCCCTGGCGCCAGCTCCCCGCCTCGGCGCTCCGCGCCGTCCTCCGCGAGGGGTACGGGGCCGCCGACCTTCGGGCCGACGTCCTGGCCGGGGTGGTGGTGGGGGTGGTGGCGCTGCCGCTGGCCATGGCGCTGGCCATCGCCGTGGGCGTGGCGCCCCAGTACGGCCTCTACACCGCCATCGTCGGCGGCGCCGTCATCGCCGTGCTGGGCGGCTCGCGCACCCAGGTCTCCGGGCCGACCGCCGCCTTCATCGTCATCCTCGCCCCCATCTACACCCGCTTCGGCATGGCCGGCCTGCTGCTCTCCGGCCTGCTGGCCGGCCTGATGCTGGTGGCCATGGCCCTCTTCCGGCTCGGCAAGCTGATCGAGTTCATCCCCTACCCGGTCACCACCGGCTTCACCGCCGGCATCGCCACGGTGATCGCCACGCTGCAGCTGAAGGACCTGCTCGGCCTCACCCTGGCCTCCAACCCCGAGCACTTCCTCGAGCGGATCGGGGCCATGGCCGAGGCCCTGCCAACCTTCTCGCCGTGGGAGCTGCTGATCGGGGTCTTCGCCTTCGCCGTGCTCCTGCTCTGGCCGCGCCTGGACAAGCGCATCCCCGCGCCGCTGGTGGCCCTGCCGGCCGCGGCCCTGCTGGCCCTGCTGCTGGGGCAGCTGGTGCCCGGCTTCCAGGTCGCCACCATCGCCAGCCGCTTCCACACCGTGATCGGCGGGCGGCTCATTGACGGGATCCCGCAGCTACCGCCCCTCCCCATGCTGCCCTGGCTCCAGCCCGGACCCGGCGGCGTCCCCTTCAGCCTCGACTTCCAGACCTTCCGAGCCCTGCTCCCCGGCGCCTTCGCGGTGGCCATCCTCGGGGCCATCGAGTCCCTGCTCTCGGCGGTGGTCTCCGACGGCATGGCCCGGACCCGCCACGACCCCGATTCCGAGCTGCTGGCGCAGGGGGTGGGCAACATCATCGGCCCGTTCTTCGGCGCCATCCCGGCCACCGGCGCCCTGGCCCGCACCGCCACCAACGTCCGCTCCGGGGCGCGCTCACCCATCGCGGCGGTGGTCCACGCCGTCACCGTGCTGGCGGCGGTGCTGGCGCTGGCCCCGCTGCTGGGCTACCTGCCCATGGCCTCGCTGGCGGCGCTGCTGCTGCTGGTGGCCTGGAACATGTCGGAGGCCAAGCACTTCCTCCACACCCTCCGGGTGGCGCCGCACAGCGACGTGGCGGTGCTGCTGGCCTGCTTCCTGCTCACCGTCTTCTTCGACATGGTGGTGGGGGTCTCGGTCGGCATGGTGCTGGCGGCCCTGCTCTTCATGCGCCGCATGGCCGAGGTCACCCAGGCCACCCTCACCGAGGGGAGCCACCCCGAGCTGCCCGGGCCCATCCCCGAGGGCGTGGTGGTCTACGACATCAGCGGCGCGCTCTTCTTCGGCGCCGCCCAGAAGGCCATGGGGGTGCTGCGGACCATCGGCGACCAGGCCCACGCCGTGGTGCTGCGCATGGACCAGGTGCCGGCCATGGACGTCTCTGGCCTGGTGGCCCTGGAGAGCGCCATCGCCCAGCTGGCCCGCAAGCAGGTGGTGGCGATCGTCACGGGCTTGAAGGCCCAGCCCAGGGCGCTGCTGGAGAAGGCCCAGTTCGTCCGGCGCAACGACGCCGTCATCTGCGACGACCTCGCCGAGGCGCTGCGGCTGGCCGACCTGGCCCG
>JANPOM010000293.1:0-1671 GCA_031427995.1 Anaeromyxobacter sp.
GGAGGTCCCAGGCACCGGAGGGTAGGTCATTCAACCCGCCGTGCGCGTCTGATAACTTACGCTATGGTGACTCGGACCGACTGGTTCAGGCCCCGCATCGCCGCCGCGCCGGAGGTCGCCACAACACGGACGGAGGGTGAATTGGCGCGGGCGGCGGCCAGCGCTCCGGCCGCCCTGCCCTCCCGCGCGAGGTCCGCGCTCTCATCCGGAGGATGGCCACTGAGAATTCCTGGGGCGCGCCCCGAATCCACGGTGAGCTGCTCTGCCTGGGCTTCGAGGTCTCCGAGCGCAGCGTCTCGCGCTACTTGCGCTCCCTGCCTCGCGCCCCGAGAGCTGGGCAGACCTGGACGACGTTCCTGCGGAACCACCGAAACGGCATCGCCGCCATGGACTTCTTCTCAGTGCCCACGGCGACGTTCCGCGCCCTCCATGTGCTCTTCGTCATCCGCCACGGCCGGCGCGAGGTGGTCCGCTGCGCTGTCACGACGAGCCCGACCGCCGGTTGGGTCGCTCAGCAACTTCGTGACGCCTTCCCATTCGAGTCGGCGCCGCGCTTCATGATCTTCGACCGCGGCGCCACCTTCACGGACGGCGTGATGGCGACACTGCGGACGATGCAGGTGGAGCCGACGCGGACAAGCTTCCGGAGCCCGTGGCAGAACGGGGTCACCGAGCGCTTCGTCGCCACCGTCCGGCGGGAACTGCTCGACCACGTCATCGTCCTCAACGAGCACCAGCTCCGCCGCCTGCTCGACTCCTTCGTCGACCACTACAATCAGGACCGGACACACCTCAGACTTGGCAAGGATTCTCCGCTCGGCCGTCCGCTCGAGCATCGTCCTGCCGGCTCGACATCCAACGTCGTCAGCATCCCCCGAGTCGGCGGCCTGCATCACCGCTACGCCTGGCGCCAAGCAGCGTAGCCGAGCATCCGACCCGCGACCTCGCTCTGCCGACCGCCCCGGGCGATCGGACGCGAGAGCCTTGCCCGGAGCCCAACTCGGCGGTCCCTTCCGAGGCCTCGCGGCCGTCCTGTGCCTCGCGCCCCCGTATCGCAGCCGCGCCTGAGATCGTCATGATACGGACGGACGGTAAATTGGCGAGGCACAGGTCAAGCGCATGAGGCCCGCCGTGCTTACGGGGTCTTTCCCTTCCGGTCGTCGCCAACCGCATGTGGCCTGCAGTAGACCCGCGGCGTCAGCTCGCTCACGCAGGTGTCTGGGTACTTGCTGCCAGGCTTCACGCCGCCGAGCACGAGCCGGATGCAGCCGGGTACCCCGTCGAGCACTCCGGACGGGATTGTGACCTCCTGGTCTGCAAAGGCGGCTGGCGTGTCGTCACGAAGCCCCGGCCAGACGTTCCTATCCAACTTGGCATCGGAGAGGTCGAAGTCGAAGCCGTCCCTGGGGTCGTCACAGCGCTCCAGCCGGCCCGCACTGACTCGACCGTTGGCGCGAAAGAGCGTGTCGTCCGCCGCAAGCCCGGGCACCAGCTTGACGTCCAGGAGCCGGCACTCCAGCTCACTGGCGCTCGGAACTTCGATGGCGGTCTCGAGGCTCTCGCCGAGGCCCGTTCCCTTGACCCCTTCGCACCACGCTGTGGCGCGGTCTCCGTCGATCGCCCTTGCAGCGGAGTACTCATGCTTCCCGGACGGAGCGAGAACACTCGACG
>JANPOM010000294.1:0-2142 GCA_031427995.1 Anaeromyxobacter sp.
ACTACAAGTACGCCGTGGAGGTCTTCGTCCGCGGCGTCGGCGTGGTGCGGAACCTGGTGACCGACCCCTACTCCGTCAGCCTCACGACCGACTCCAGGCGCAGCTACGTTGCTGAACTGGCCGCGGCACGGCTGCGTCCCACCGGCTGGGACACTGCGTCGGCCCCGCCCCAGCCCGGGGCGCAGACCGACCTGTCCGTCTACGAGTTGCACGTCCGCGACTTCTCCATCAACGACGCCACCGTCCCGGCCGCCCACCGCGGGAAGTACCTGGCCTTCACCGACGCCGGCTCCGACGGCATGCGGCACCTGGTGGCGCTGGCGACGGCCGGGGTCACCGACATCCACCTGCTCCCGGTCTTCGACATCGCCACTGTCAAGGAGGACGCGGCGGACCGCGTCGACCTCAGCTCTCCCTTCGCCGACCTGTGCGTCAGGTCTCCGACGCCGATCGCCCGGTCACGCTGCGACACGTTCGCCGGCAGGACGGTGGGAGAGGTCTTCGCGACCTTCGGGCCCGCCGCGGTGCAGCAGCAGGAGTTCACCGGCTACATGGCCGAGCTCGACGGCTTCAACTGGGGCTACGACCCGTTCCACTACACGGCGCCCGAGGGGAGCTACGCCAGCGACGCCTCCGATGGCGCCACCAGGGTGCTCGAGTTCCGGCATATGGTGATGGGGCTGCACCAGGCCGGCCTGCGGGTCGGCATGGACGTGGTCTACAACCACACCACCGCCGACGGGCAGGGCGAAAAGTCGGTGCTCGACCGCATCGTCCCGGGCTACTACCACCGGCTCGACGCCGTGGGCGCCGTCACCAAGTCGACCTGCTGCAGCAACACCGCCACCGAGAACGCCATGATGGCCAAGCTGATGAGCGACTCGGTGGCGACCTGGGCGGCCCAGTACCGGATCGACTCCTTCCGCTTCGACCTGATGGGCCATCAGCCCCGCTCGGTCATGGAGGCCATCAAGGCGCGGCTCAAGACCGAGACCGGGCGCGACATCCACCTCATCGGTGAGGGCTGGGACTTCGGCGAGGTGGCCGGCGGCGCCCGATTCGTCCAGGCCTCGCAGCTGTCTCTCAACGGCTCGGGGATCGCCACCTTCAGCGACCGGGCCCGCGACCGGATCCGGGGCGGTGGTCCCTTCGACGGCGGCGCCGACTTGATCAAGAACCAGGGGTACGTCAACGGTCTCTCCTATGATCCCAACCCGACCGGCCCTACCGGCCCCGCCGCCGTCAATGCCCTCGCCGCCGCAGCCGACATGGTCCGCGTCGGCCTGGCCGGCTCGATCCGCGACTTCCCGCTCACCAGCTGGAACGGCACCGCCACCACGCTGCAGGCCATCGACTACAACGGCCAGCCGGCCGGCTTCGTGACCTCGCCCGACGAGGTCGTGAACTACTTCGAGAACCACGACAACCAGACCTTCTTCGACATCAACGCCTACAAGCTGCCGGTCGGCACCTCGATGGACGACCGGGTCCGGGCCCAGCTGCTCGGCGTGGCGCTCAACGCCTTCAGCCAGGGCGTCGCCTACTACCACGCCGGCGTCGACACCCTGCGAAGCAAGTCGATGGACCGGAACAGCTACAACTCGGGCGACTGGTTCAACCGGCTCGATTGGACCTACACGTCCAACAACTTCGGAGTCGGCTCGCCGCCGGAGGGTGACAACGGTGCCAACTGGTCGCTCATCCAGCCGCTCCTCAACAACTCGAGCCTTCGGCCGGCCAGCTCTGCCATCGCCTTCGCCCGAGACGGCTTCCGGGACCTGCTCGCCATCCGTAAGAGCTCGACGCTCTTCCGGCTCCGGACTGGCGCGGAGGTGAAGGCGCGGCTCAGCTTCCCCAACAGCGGGGCGGGGCAGGTGGCGACGGTCATGGCCGGGCACCTCGACGGCACGGGTTACGCCGGTGCCGGCTTCAAGGAAGTGCTCTACCTCGTCAACGTCGACAAGGTGGCGCATGACCTGGCGCTCCCCGGCGAGACCGGCAAGGCCTGGGTGCTCCACCCGGTCCAGGATGCAGCGACAGCTGCCGACCAACGGCCGAGGACCACCGCGGCCTACGCCACGGGCACCGGGACCTTCACGGTCCCGCCCCGAACGGCCGTGGTCTACGTCATCAAGTGAGGTG
>JANPOM010000295.1:0-1863 GCA_031427995.1 Anaeromyxobacter sp.
GAGCAGGCGCACCCGCTCCTCGGAATCCATTCCGTCGTCCTCGACGAGCGTCAACTCGACTTCGGTCCCCTCGGGAAGCTCGGTGGGCTCATCGAGCACCAGCCGCCCTCCCCTGACTTGTGCCTTGAGTGCCTTCATACGGTTCCCATCATACTCCTTCCCCTGACCCGGCGCCTCCCTGCCGGGCTGCCCTACTGTGGCTCCTGAAAACCCCGTCTGCACGGTTCGCAGCACGAAGGGGCAGGTGAGGTTGGCCTCGACGAGGCGGCGGAGTTGACGCACAGAACTCGCAGGCCAGCCCCGGGCCTGCAACGACCCGAGCAGCGGGCCGGCGCCGGCGCCCTACTACTGCACCGTGGCATCAAGCGGCAGCGCGCTCGTAACGATGATGCAGCCCGCCTGTCCCTCGCCAAAACTCCGTCCGAGCTGAAACCATTGACGATTCGGCCAGGGACAAGGATTCTCCCCGGCTCGATGCTTCGCCTCCTCGTAGCCCTCCTGCCGACCATCCTCTCGGCCATGCGTCAAGCGGGACCGGCCTGGCGTCCCCCGCCGCGGGGCGCCTGCCGCTCCAGCCGGTCGAGGGCGGTCGCCACCTCGTCACAGAGTCGCTCGACCGCGACCTCGGTCTCCCGATCGACTCCGGACCGGCCGTCCGACCAGCCCAGCTCGAGGTGAGCGTCGCCGGGGCCCTCGAGGTCGTACCGGGCCCGGAGCAGCTCCGGGCCGGACTCGTCGAACCCCTCGGACCAGGGCCCTTGCTCGGCGCCGCCAGCGGCGTGGCCCACGGTGAGGCCGACCGCCGAGGACCCCAGGCCAGGCGCGGCCTCGCGCACCGCGCTCCAGACCTCGAGCGGTGACTGGGCTCGACGCAGCCGGGTCGCGGCGCGACCGACGGCCGCGCGCATGGCCAGCAGCCTGCGCCGGCCCGCCAGCACCTCGCCCGTCTTGCCCAGGTCCAGGAACCCCAGCGAGCGCAGCCCGACCCAGGCGACCGCCGCCAGCGCGAGGAGCAGCAGGAAGCCCTGGGTCGAGTTGACCAGCCTGAGCGAGAGCGCCGTCGCCGCCAGCACCGCCGCCGAGCCGTAGAGCACCAGCACGGCCTGCCGGTGGGAGAACCCCCGGGCCATGATCCGGTGGTGGATGTGCCCCCGGTCGGCGGTGAAGAGCGGCGCGCCCCGGACGGCGCGGCGCCCGATGGCCAGCAGCGTGTCGGCGATGGGCACGCCGAGGGCGATCACCGGGACGGCGATGGCCACGGCCATGGAGGACTTCTGGTGCGTGTGGATGGCCGTGACCGCCAGCACGAAGCCCAGGAACATCGACCCGGTGTCGCCCATGAAGATGGTGGCGGGGTTGAAGTTGTAGCGGAGGAACCCAAGCGCGGCGCCCGCCATGGCCGCGGAGAAGACCAGCATCAGGGTGTCCCCCTGGAGCCCAGCCGTGACGAAGGTGGTCGCGACGGCGAACAGGGCGACGCCGCCGGCGAGGCCGTCCAGCCCGTCGATGAGGTTGACCGCGTTCACCACACCGGCGATCCAGAGGACCGTCAACGGCAGGCTGAGCCAGCCGAGGGAGAGGCTCCCGCCCCAGGGGCTGGTGATCTCGTCGATTCGGTAGCCCACCTGGCACATGGCCAGGGCGACGCCGAACTGGACGACGAGCTTGAGCCTGGCGTTGGCCCCCCGGACGTCGTCGTAGACCCCGAGCGCAGCGATGACGAGGCTCCCCACGAGCAGCCCGTCCGCCAGGAGCTGTTCTTCCCGGAAGGCCCGCCCGACGGCCGGATCGAGGAGCCGCAGCCCGAGCAAGGTCAGGTGGAAGGCCGCCACGATGGCCACGCCGCCCAGCCGCGGGGTCGGG
>JANPOM010000296.1:0-1449 GCA_031427995.1 Anaeromyxobacter sp.
CGCAGCTCGGGGCGCCGCGCTGGGCTTCCTCTACGTGGACGGCCACGTGCGCGCCTACCACGGGAAACACGCGCTGCCGAAGGCTCACCTGGCCCGCATGCGCATCGCCATGCCGGCCACCACCGACTACTGGACCAACGACCAGCACGGCGACCCGCTCTTCGTCGTCACCGCCGAGGCCAACGCGGGGCTCGTCACCATGCTGCCGCGCTTGCTCGCCGAGGTGCGCGAGTGCGGGCTCGTCGGCGCGCGGCGCATCACGGTGGTCTTCGATCGCGGCGGGTGGAGCCCAGCGCTCTTCCAGAGGATCATAAAGGACGGCTTCGATGTCCTCACCTACCGGAAGGGCCGCTGGCGCCGAGTTCCAAGGTCTCGCTTCCGCATCTACAAGGGCGTCATCGAGGGGCGCAGGATTAACTACGCCCTCGCCGATCAAGGCATCGCGCTCCTCGGGGGGAAGCTCCGCATGAGGCAGGTCACCCGGCTCTCGGGCGATGGCCACCAAACACCCATCGTCACATCGAGGCTGGACCTCTCGGCGCTCCAGGTGGCTCACCGCATGTTCGAGCGCTGGCGGCAGGAGAACTTCTTCAAGTACCTCCGCGAGGAGTACGCCCTCGACGCGCTCGCCGACCACGCGGTTGTCCCCGACAACCCAACCCGCGACGTCCCGAACCCGGTGCGCCGCCGCCTCGACGACAAGATCCGCGAGGCCCGCGCCGAGAACGCCTCGCTTGAGTCCCAGTACGGGCAGAAGGCCCTCGCCAACCCGGAGACGGTCCGCAAGACCATGCGCGGCTTCAAGATCGCGCACGGCAAACTGGGCCAGGCCTTGCGCGCGGCCGCCAAGCGGCTGCTGGTGCTTCGGCGCCGGCGAGCGGCGGCTCCAGCCCGCGTGCCTGTCGCCGACGTCGTCGCCGGCGAGGTGGTCAAGCTCGCCCCCCGAGAAGAAGCACCTCTCCAGCATCGTCAAGATGGTGGCCTACCAAGCCGAGAGCGATCTGGTCCGGCTGCTGGCTCTTCACTACCGCCGCGCCGATGACGAAGGCCGCACCCTCATCCAGTCAGCCCTGGCCGACTCCGCCGACATCGAGGTCACCGAGCACGAGTTGCGCATCACCCTGGCGCCCCTCAGCTCCGCCCACCGGACCCTCGCGCTCGCCGCCCTCTGCGACACCCTCAACCTGGCCAGGACTCCGTTCCCCGGCACCCGCTTGCTCCTCCGATACGGGGTCGCGCCGGCGCCGTGACCGGTCCAAAGCGGACATTTTCGGCGCCCCCTATGTCAGGAGGTCTGGATTCCGAGCCAAGCCGATCGGGCATTCCGGGCGAAGCCGATCACCGATTCCGGAGCAAGCCGATCGCTGAACGCATGACCCGGTAACCGGCCTCAGGGCGGTCACTCGGAAGCGTTGACGCCGCTGGGTAGTCCGCCGCACATGCCTGTGC
>JANPOM010000297.1:0-8449 GCA_031427995.1 Anaeromyxobacter sp.
CCAGCCCGTTCCGCCCCACCGCGACCGGGTGGACCGCCCCCGACTTCGTCATCACCCACTCCACCACCACGCCGCCACCAAGGGTGGCTGAGAGCACCTCCCGCGACGTGTACATGACCGATCTCAACTTCAACCTGCCGAACTACAAGACCACCTTCGGCCTCTCCAAGACGCCCGGCTCCAGCTTCACGGCGGCGTTCAACTCGGCGCCCACCACGGCTGATGGACTGGGCATGCTCTTCCGGCAGCTCTACTGCGACGGGCGGCCGGCCGGCAATCCGCTCGACTGCGCCACCACCTGCAACTGGACACCGTGCGTTCGCCGCGCCGACGTGGGGGCCTTCCAGTACGGCTCCTTCGGGTCGATCACCGTCACCGGCGGCACCCTGCCGGAGTCGGTCTGCGCCCGGGTGACCGCCTCGCTCACCACCACCAACGTCATCAGCAGCATCTCGACGGCGCGTTCGATCGACATCCAGGTCTGCGGCTACGTCAGCGCGCCGCCGCCGTAGCTCGCCCGGCCGCCCTGGCCCGACCCGCGCCCGGCTCCCCTCCGCGGGGGCCGGGCGCTCTCACGCTCAGGTGACGACCGGCAGCCCGGTCTTGAGCTCGGGGTGGTCGGCGCAGGCCAGGCCACAGGCCCGGCAGGACTCCACCTCGCACTTGGGGGTGATGCGGGCCGAGAGGCCGCGCCGCTGCTCGCGGGCCAGGAAGGCCTTGGTCAGGCCGTGGTCGATGAAGTCCCAGGGCAGGTGCTCCTCGACCGCCGCCTCGCGCAGCACGAAGAAGTCCGGGTCGTGCGGCCAGCGGCGCAGCGCCCGCCCCAGGTCCCCCTCGAACTCGCGGTGGGCCAGCTCCAGCAGGTCGGCGCAGCGCCGGTCGCCGCGCGAGAGGAGCGCCTGCAGCGCCGCCTCGCGCGGGCTCATGAAGTCCACGTCGATGCCGAGCGGCCGCAGCCGGTTGGTGAGCAGCTTGCGCTTCCCCTCCAGGCATCGTCGGGCGTGCATCGGCTGCCACTGGAAGGGCGTCCAGGGCTTGGGGACGAACGGATTGACCGAGAGGGTGATGCGCCCCATGCGCTTGGTGACCCTGGCGCGCGGCGCCATCACCTCCTCGCGGATGCGGATGGCCAGGTTGGCCATCCCCAGCACGTCCTCGTCGGTCTCGGTGGGCAGGCCGCACATGAAGTAGAGCTTCACGTTGATCATGCCGGACGCCAGCGCATCGGCCGCCGCCTGCACGATCCGGTCGTCGCTGAAGTCCTTGTTGATCACCTCGCGCATCCGCGGGGTGCCGGCCTCGGGGGCCAGCGTGATGGAGCGCTCCCCGCCGGCCGCCATGCGCCCGGCCAGCAGCGGCGTGATGGCGTCTACGCGCAGCGACGACGGGCTGAAGCTGCCCCCCTGCTCGCCGATGAAGCAGGTGAGCGGATCGAGCCCCGAGTAGTCGCTGGTGTCGGGCCCGACCAGCCCGACCCGCTGGCCGGCGGCGATCCCCTTCTTCACCTCGGTCCGCAGCGTCTCGAGGTCCACCTCGCGGTAGGGGCGCTGCACGAAGCCGGCGGCGCAGAAGCGGCAGCCCCAGAGGCAGCCGCGCGCCACCTCGGTGAGGAAGAGGTCGCCGAACTGGGCGTCGGGTGACTCGATGACCCGCGAAGTCGGCACCTTCGAGAGGTCGGCCACGTAGCGGCGCGCCACCCGCTCCGGGGCCCCCTGTAGCGGCTGGAAGCGGGTGACCCAGCCGGCGGCCGCCCGGGTGTCGGCGTAGTCGACCTGGTAGAGCCCCGGCACGTAGGCGCCCGGCAGCCGGGCCAGCTCGCGCAGCAGCTCGGCGCGGGGCCGCCCGGACTGGGTGCGGAGCCAGGAGAGGAAGGGCGGCACCAGCTCCTCCCCCTCGCCGATCAGCACGGCGTCGAGGAAGGGTGCCACCGGCTCCGGGTTGATCTGCATGGCGATGCCGCCGGCCACCACCAGGGGGTGGCGCTGGTCACGGTCGGCGGCGCGCAGCGGCAGCCCGGCCCGATCCAGCAGCTCGAGCAGGTGGATGAAGTCGTCCTCGAAGGAGAGCGAGAAGGCCACCACGTCGAACTGGCCGAGCGGCGTGCCCGACTCGACCGAGCGCGGCGCCGAGCCGTCCTCGGGCAGGAAGACCCGCTCACAGCGGGTGGCCGGGTCCTGGTTGAAGAGCCGGTAGACGGCGTGGAAGCCGAGGTTTGCCATGCCCAGCCGCTCGGCGTTCGGGTAGCAGAGCGCCACGCCGAGACGGCCGCCGGGGTCCTTGCGGACCGCGCCGCGCGGGAGGGTGCCGCGCGGGAGGGTGATGGGATCCATCCGCGTCCTCCTCTATGCCAGCGGAGGCCGGAGCGCCACCCTCCGCGCTTCGGGTGCTGGGCGACTGGGCGGCGCTCGGTCGCGTGATACCATCGGGCCTCCTCGCTGGAGGCCGTACCGATGCGCACCTCGCTCCTGCCCGCCCTGCTGCTCCTCTCCCTGCTGGCCGGCTGCGCCGGCCGTCACTACTCCACCCCGGCGTCCGTCACGGCCTCCGCCAGCGCGGCCACCGCTCCCGAGCCGAGCACGCCGGAGGGGTTCCTGCCCGGCATCCCGCTCGATGGCCTCAGCGCCGAGCAGCAGCAGCTGGTGGCCGAGGTCGCCCAGGAGACCTTCTGCTACTGCGGCACCCCCGCCACCATCTCGCAGCGACTGCGCCAGCCCGGCGCCTGCCACCACGCCAAGCGGATGGCCCGGCTCACCACCCGGCTCGCGCTGGGCGGCCTCCCCAAGGCGGAGGTGAAGAAGTCGCTGGAGAGGTACTACGCCTCCTTCGACCGCCCCCGCCGCGCCAAGCTGGAAGTGGCCTCCTACGGCCCGCCGCTCGGCGAGGCCAAGGCCCCGGTCACCCTGGTCGAGTTCTCGGACTTCACCTGCCCCTACTGCCAGCTGGTGCGACCGCTGCTGGAGAAGTTCGTCGCCGACCGCCCTGGCCGGCTCAAGCTCCACTACAAGCCCTTCCCCATCGAGACCCACCCCAACGCCTCCGAGGCGGCCCAGGCCGCCGAGTGGGCTCGCGACCAGGGGATCTTCTGGGAGCTCCACGACCTCATGTTCACCCGCCCGCACCAGCTCTCGCCCGAGGAGCTGGCCGGCCATGCCCGCGAGCTCGGCAAGGACGGCGGCGACCTCCAGGCGGCGCTCGAGTCGGGGAAGTACCGCTACAAGGTCGAGAGCTCGCAGGCCGAAGCTCGCGCCGCCGGGCTTCGCGGCACCCCCACCCTCTATTTCAACGGGCGCATCCACCTCATCCCCGACTACTCGGAGTGGATGCTCGAGTTCACGCTCCAGGACGAGGAGGAGTGGCAGGAGAAGCAGGGCTGGAGCAGGGACGAGGTCAACTGAGTGCCACGCTTCCTCGACATCGACCCGCACGGCCGGGTGGCGCCGGCCTCCAGCGAGGTCCGCACCGCGCTGGGCGAGCAGGCCGGGCGCTTCGAGTGGCTCCCCACCACCCCCGACCTGCTGCTGGCGCACCGCACCCCGGCGGCGGGAGGCCTCCCGCCCCACCCGCGGGTGATCCTCTCCGGTGACCTCTCGGCCTTCCCCCTCGCCGACTTCATCGCCTTCGCCCACCAGGCCCGGCTCAGCGGGGTCCTCCACGTGGTGAGCGCCGAGGCCGAGCGGGCCATCGGCTTCAAGGATGGCGAGGTGCGCAGCTCGCGCTCCTCGGTGGTGGGCGAGCGGATCGGCGAGGTGGCGCTCAGGCTCGGCATGATCACCGAGCCGCAGCTGCAGGAGGCCATGGGCCGGCCGCGGCCGCTCGGCAAGGCGCTGATCGAGCTCGGCATGCTCGACGCCAACGGCCTCTGGAGGTGCTTCCACGAGCAGATCACCGCGGTCTTCCACGCCATCCTGCTGCTGCCGGCCGGCATCTTCTGGCTGCTCGACGACGACGAGGCCGACCTCACCAGCGCGCCGCAGGCGGTCAACACCCAGGCCCTGTTGATGGACGGCATCCGGCGCATCGACGAGCTGAGCCTCTTCAAGGCGCGCATCCCCGGACCTGGCGCCTACTTGCGCCGCACCAGCCCTGCCCGGGCGGTGACGCTGCGGCCGGTCGAGCAGCAGCTCCTGGCCCTGGTCGACGGCCAGCGCAGCGTGGCCGAACTCGCCAGCGCCGCCAAGCTCGGGGCCTTCGACGCCACCAAGGTGCTCTTCCACCTCGCCGAGGCCGGCTACCTGGAGGCCACCGCCGAGCCCTCCGCCGCCACCTGCTCCGAGCAGGGGGAGCGGATCACCGCGCTCGGCGCCGGCTACGGCGAGCTGCTTCGGCTGGTGACCGCCACCATCCCGCCCGGCACCCGGCCCGCCTTCATGGCCGCGGTGTCGGCCATGCTGCGCGACCCGTCCGCCCCCTTCGCCCCCGTCTTCCGCGGCCTCTCCCCGTCGCCGGACGGCGACCTCGACACTGGCGCGCTGCTCCTCAACATCAAGGGGCTGCAGCCGCCGCCACCCGAGGGCGAGGCGCCGCGCCTGCTGGCCGAGGGGCTGCGCGAGCTGCTCTTCTACTACCTCTTCCTGGCCGCCGATCGCCTCTCCCGCGACGCCGACGAGCTGCTGGGCGCGACGGTGCGGCGCAAGCTGACCGCCCTCGAGGGGCTGGCGGGCCGGTGAGCGGTCCCCTCCCCTGCGTCACCGCCGCCTGCCCCGGGTCGGGCGGGCGGCTCAAGGTGACGCCCGAGGACTTCCGCGTCGAGGAGCTGCCGGCTTACCTGCCGGCCGGGGCCGGTCCGCACCTCTACCTCCACGTCGAGAAGCGCGGCCGCACCACCCGCGACGTGGTCCGGGACCTCTCCCGCGCCCTCGGGGTGCCAGAGCGCGACGCCGGCTACGCCGGGTTGAAGGACCGGGCCGCGGTGACCACGCAGTGGCTCAGCTTCCCGGTGGCGCGCGATCCCGACCCGGCCTCGCTGGGCGGCGACGGCTACCGGGTGCTCACCGCTTCGCGCCACCGGAACAAGCTCCGCCCCGGCCACGCGCGTGGCAACGCCTTCGCGGTGGTGGTGCGCGGCGGCGACCTGGCGGCCGCGGGGAGCTGCGCCGCCGAGCTGGGGCGGGCCGGCCTGCCCAACTTCTTCGGCCCGCAGCGGTTCGGCGCCGGCGGCGGCAACGCCGTGCTGGGGCGAGCCCTGCTCTCGTCCGACCCATCCCCCGAGGCCAGGCGCGCCGCCCGCGACCGCTTCCTGCGCCGCTTCGCCCTCTCCGCCTACCAGTCGCTGCTCTTCAACCGCTGGCTCTCGGAGCGGATCGCCGACGGGCTCTTCGCCACCGCGCTGCCCGGCGACGCCCTCAAGAAGCTGGAAAGCGGGGGGGTCTTCCTCTGCCAGGACCCGGCGCTGGACGGCCCGCGGATCGCCGCCTTCGAGGTGAGCCCGGCCGGTCCCATGTTCGGCCACCAACTCCGGCCGGCCGTCTCCGGGCTGCCGGCCGAGCGCGAGGCGAGGTTGCTGGAGGCCGAGGGGCTGACCCCGGCCGACTTCGCCCGCGGGGGCGACGAGGCGGCCGGCACCCGGCGAGCCGCCCGCCTGCCCATCGAGGTGGCGCTCTCACCGCTCGACGGCGGCTACACGGCCCGCTTCGTGCTGCCGCGCGGAAGCTACGCCACGGTGGTGATGCGTGAGCTGATGAAGTCCGAGGCCGACCTCCCCGACGACGGGGAGTAGGGACGAGGGCGCCGCGCGGAATCAACCGTCGATGCGGGCCAGGAAGGCGGCCGCCTGCGCCGCCAGGTAGGAGAGGACCGCCATGTCCTTCTGGTCGTAGGGCTTTCCGCCCTTCTTGTTGAGCACCTCGAGGCAGCCGACCACCCTCCCTTGCCGCGCCATGGGGGCGCAGAGCAGCGAGCGGGTCTGGTAGCCGGTCGCCTCGGAGACGGCCCGGTAGAAGCGCGGATCCTTATCGACGTCGGAGACGGCGACGCAGACGTTCTCCTGGGCGCAGAAGCCGACCACCCCGACACCGATGGGGACCTTCAGGCCGAGCGACATGAGCTTGTCGGCGGTCGGGCCACGCACCACCTCGAAGGAGAGGTCCCGCCGGCCGAGGTCGGCGGTGAAGACCGAGCCGGCCTCGCAGCCGATGATTCGCAGCGCGTTGTCGAGCACGAACTCGAGCCCCAGCTTGCGGTCCTGCATCTGCCCGAGGTCGCTCACCTCGAGGAAGAGTTCGGCGAGGACGTCCTCGGCCCTGGTTGTGGCCACCAGCCGGCCGATGGGGCGCGGCGGCACGGGGACGGGGGCCTTGGGCTCGGCCGGCGGCGCCGCGACCGGAGGCGCCGCGACCGGCGTGAGGGCGGGCAGCTCCAGGATGCGGAAGACCCGGCCTGTGTCGGGGTCGGTGACGTGGATCGAGCCGTCGGCCTGGATGTCGCACAGGACGTTGTTGGAGGCCTGGGCCTCGCCGAGCCGACCGAGGCCGGTCTTGAGCGCACCGAGCCAGTGGTCGGCCTCGAGCCGCAGCGTCAAGTCCACGGGGAGCTTGGGCGGCGCGGCCGGGACGAAGACCTCGTAGCGAGCCATTGGACCGCTACTCCCTACTCCGTGGAGATGATGCGGAACTCGGTTCGACGGTTCTGGCCCCGGCCCTTGTCGGTCTTGTTGGAGGCGACCGGCTTGGTCGGCCCGAAGCCGACCGCCTCGAGGCGATCACCCGGGATGCCCTTGCCGGCCATGTAGTTCCGCACCGAGTCGGCGCGGGCCTGGCTCAGCTTCATGTTGGCCAGCTCCCCGCCGATGGCGTCGGTGTGCCCCTCGACCGAGAGCCGCATCTTCGGGTAGTCGTGGAGCACCTGCACCACCTGGTCGAGCAGGGCGAAGGAGTCGGCCAGGATGACCCACTTGCCGGACTGGAAGTGGACCTGCTGCTTGATGACGATCCGGTCCTTCTTCACCTCGACCAGCGTGTACTTCTTGGGGCAGCCGTCCGGAGCCGGACCCGGGTCGTTGGGGCACTTGTCGAGCCGGTCGATGACGCCGTCGGCGTCCTTGTCGGCGTCGGGGCAGCCACCGTTCTCCCCGGGGCCGGCCTGGTCCGGGCACTTGTCCTGGTCGTCGGGGAGGCCGTCGCCGTCGCGGTCGAGCACCGGGCAGCCGCGGTTGCTGATGGGTCCGGGGGTGTTGGGGCAGGCGTCGATCTTGTCGACGATGCCGTCGCCGTCGTTGTCGGGATCCGGGCAGCCGTCCTCGTCCTGGAAGCCGTCGAGGTCCTCCGGGTCGAGCGGGCAGCGATCGATGTCGTCGGTCGTGCCGTCGCCGTCGGAGTCCTTGGCGACCGGGCAGCCCTGGGTCTCCCTGGGACCGGGAACGTCGGGGCACTTGTCCTCGAGGTCCGGCACCCCGTCGCCATCCTTGTCGGTCTTCTCGATCAGGATCACGGCCGTGGCCGCCACCACCGGCGCCACCGGGGCCACGGTCGGCGCGGGGACCGGCTTCTTCTCGCGGATGGTGACCTGCGCCGGGCCACAGTTCCTGGAGAGCTCCAGCGCCTTCTTCATGTTCTGCTCGGCCACCTTGAGGTGGTCGGCGGCGCGGGTGGCGTTGCCCCAGTCGATCTCGGCCTTGCCGAACTCGAGGTTCGACTCGGCCAGGGCCAGTTCGCGCGGCGCGCAGCGCTGGGCGCCGCTGTTGCGGGCCTTGACGGCGTCCTGGGTCAGCACCTCGGCGCTGCGCTTCAGCTTGCCGCCGGTGGCGCAGCCGGCCAGGGTCAGCAGGGCAAGGGCGGTGGCGACCTGGGCGCGGCTCATGGCGCCGGCTCCTTCTCGGGCCGGTTGCTGGCGGCCAGCGCCTTGATGCGCGCCTCCTTGGCCAGCTCGGTCGCCTTGGCGGCGAAGACCGCCGAGTTCTGGTACTGGGAATAGCCGGCCAGCTCGCGGGCCTTCTTGAGGTAGGCCTCGGCGCTGGTGATCTCGAAGGTGGCCGCGGTCTGCGCGCCGGCGGCCCGGGCGCCCTCGATCTCGACGTCGGCGTCGATCAGCGCGCTGGTCGACTGGATGGGCCCACAGCCCACCGCGAAGGCAAGCCCGAGAAGGGCGAGGAGAAGCCGCACGGGAGTAAACCCCTTTCGAAATTCGGAGGTTCGACGCTACCCGTGGAGGCGCAAGGCGTCAAGGAACCGCGGTGGGCTGCTGCACTGGCGCGGCGGCCCGGCCCGGCTATTTCGCCTGGTCGGATGGCGCCGTCCCGCCAGGACGTGGTCCGAAGTGGAGAGAGCCGCCTCGTCCGAGGCGGCTCCCGTGGATCAGGTCAGCTCGGCAAGCGGGCTAGGCCAGCTTGCGGCCACCCTCGGCGGCCCACTTCTCCAGCATGTCGGTGGTGACCGACTTGGGGCGCTCGATGGCGTAGCCGAGGCCGCGGTCCCAGGTGATGTTGGCGAGCACGCCGAGCGCGCGGCCGACCCCG
>JANPOM010000298.1:0-7078 GCA_031427995.1 Anaeromyxobacter sp.
CCCGCTTCCGAGCAGTTCCGGTTGATGGCCCCTTAGTCTAGCGGTTAGGACGTCGCCCTCTCACGGCGAAGACATGGGTTCAATTCCCGTAGGGGTCACCATCTCGCCCCGCCAGCGCTCGTCCCGTTGGCGGGGTTTTTCTTTGGGAATTCCCGATTCGGCTGGGCCGACCCTCAGTACGCTGTCACCTGGACTGTAACCCGCTACGGGAACGGGGAAGCCTTCTGGCCCTTTCGGGTCAGCCCGGTCGGTGTCGTCAATCACCTCGCGAGCGCCGGCCGCGGCGGCGTCCGCCGGCGGCTTCCAGGCGCCCGCGTCGATGCCGAGGACGGCCGCGCAGCGGGCCCTCCACTCTCGCTCCAGGCGCCGGTGGAGCGAACCGGATCGCCCGAAGGCCGGTACCAGGCCGTCGCGGAGGCCGGACATGGCGGGCATCCGGTATAGCGGAGGCTATGCCGATCGCAGCATGCCGGCGGGCAGGGAGCATCCATCGCTCAAGCCCCTGCTCCAAACCGCGATGTCCGCTTAGACGGAAGTTCCTCCGCCAACGTTGACAGAAGCGACGTCCGTTATCTAGGATACGCATCCGTTACGAACTGCGTCGCCCCGGGCGACGCGTCCGCGAGGATGCCGTGAGCCAGGACCTGGAGACCGCCAGCACCGACACCGCCCCCGAGCTGGCGCCCCTCTTCCTCAAGCTGGCTGGCCGGCGGGTGGTGCTGGTCGGGGGTGGGCCGGTGGCGGTCGGGAAGCTGGGGCAGCTGGCCCGGTCCGGCGCCGACCTGACCGTGATCGCGCCGGAGGTCCGGCCCGAGATCGAGGCCGCCCCGGTGAAGATCGAGCGGCGCCCGTTCGAGCCCACCGACCTGGATGGCGCCTGGCTGGTGGTGGCCGCCGCCACGCCCGAGGTCAACCGGGCCGTGGCAGCCGCCGCCGAGGCGCGCCGCATCTTCGTCAACGTCGTCGACGATCCCTCCCAGTGCTCGGCCTTCACCGGAGGGGTGATCCGGCGTGAGGGCGTCACCGTGGCCATCTCCACGGCCGGCCGGGCGCCAGCCCTGGCCGGGCTGATGCGCGAAGGGATCGAGGCGCTCCTGCCCGAGCGGCTCTCCGCCTGGGTGGAGCGGTCCGAGGCGCTCCGCTCACGCTGGCGGTCGGACCGCATCCCCATGGCCGAGCGCCGGCCGCGCCTGCTGCTGGCGCTCAACCAGCTCTACGGGTGCACCGTGGCCCATGTTCCCCGCGCCGTGCCACCGGACCACGCACCCACCGGTGGCTTGGTATCGCTGGTCGGGGCCGGCCCCGGTGACCCGGGGCTCCTCACGCTGAATGCGGTGCGGCGGCTGGAGGAGGCCGACCTGGTCCTCTACGACGCCCTGGTCTCCGGCCAGGTGCTCCGCCACGCGCGCCGGGCCCACTGCTTCTTCGTCGGCAAGCGCTCCGGCCGGCCCAGCGTCAAGCAGGCGAGCATCAACCGGATGATGGTGACCGCGGCCGCACTCGGGAAGCGGGTGGTCCGGCTCAAGGCCGGCGATCCCTTCGTCTTCGGCCGCGGCGGCGAGGAGACCTTGGCGCTGGCCGAAGCCGGCGTGCCCCACGAGGTGATCCCCGGGATCTCCTCGGCGCTGGCCGCACCGGCGCTGGCCGGGATCCCGGTCACCCACCGTGGCCTGGCGGCCGGCTTCACGGTGGTCTCGGGCCATGCCGAGGCGGCCTACCGGCCGGTGCTGGAGGGGCTCCGTCCCGGCGCCACCACGCTGATCGTCCTGATGGGGCTCGGGACCCGGGGCCGGCTGGTGGAGCTGCTGCTGCGCGCCGGGTGGTCTGGGCGGACACCGGCCGCCATCGCCATCGCCGCCTCGACGCCAGACTCCTTCACCTGGGTCGGCGAGCTGGCCGACCTGCCGGCCGCCCAGCTCCCCGAGCAGCACGCCCCCGGCACGCTGGTAATCGGAGCGGTGGTGTCGCTGGCGCGCCAGGCCGGCCAGCCGGCCGTGACCCTCAACCAGGCCCTGGCCTGAGCCAGACCAGAGACCATGAGTGCCATCGGATCCACCCGCCAACGCCCCTCCTTCGCCGACCCGCGCGACCTCGACGTCTTCGTCGAGCAGCTGGGGCGGTTCGAGCGCGGCGAGATCACCGCCGACGAGTGGCGGTCCTTCCGCCTGCTGCAGGGGACCTACAGCCAGCGCCAGGTCGGCGACGTCCACATGGTGCGGACCAAGCTGCCCCAGGGGGTGGTGACGGCCGAGCAGCTCGAGGCGCTGGCCGAGGTGACCGAGCGCTGGTCACGCGGCTTTGGCCACATCTCGACCCGGCAGAACCTCCAGCTGCACTTCGTCGCGGGCCGGGGCGCCGAGGCGGCGCTGAGGCGGCTGGCGGAGGTCGGGGTCACCTCGCGCGAGGCTTGCGGCAACACCGTCCGCAACGTCACCGCCTGCCCGCTGGGCGGCGTAGCCCCGAACGAGACCTTCGACACCACGCCCTACGCCGAGGCGCTGACCCGCCACTTCCTGCGCCACCCCTTCTCGGCGGCGCTGCCGCGAAAGTTCAAGATTGCCTTCGAGGGGTGTGCCGAGGACCACGCCGCCGCGGCCATCCATGACCTGGGCTTCTTGGCGCGCCGGCGGGAGGGGAGACGCGGCTTCGAGGTGCGGGTAGGGGGCGGCACAGCAACGCTGCCGGTCTCGGCGCGCCCGCTGCTCGAGTTCGTCCCGGCCGCCGACCTGCTGGCCATCGCCGAGGCGGTCCTGCGGGTCTTCCACCGGCTCGGTGACCGCCAGAACCGCGCCAGCAACCGGCTCAAGTACCTGGTGCGCAAGCTCGGCTTCGAGCCCTTCGCGCGGGAGGTCGAGGCCGCGCTGGCCGAGGTGCGGGCCGAGGGCGCGCCGCCGCTGCCGTTCGATCCCGAGCGGCCGCCAGAGGAGGGGCCGCCACCGGCGACCCGGCCGAGGCCGCCCCATCCCGACGCCATCGCCGAACGGGTCCGCCGCCAGGTGGCGCGCGGCCCGGGTGTCCGGCCCGAGCCGCGTCCGGTGCTCCAGCCTTCGGCGCGGGCGCTCGAGGCCTTCCGCGCCTCCAACGTCCGTCCGCAGCGAGATGTCCAGTACCTGGTGGTGACCGTCACCGTGCCGCTCGGAGACCTGACCTCCGCGCAGCTGGCGGTGCTGGCCGAGCTGTCGCGCGCCTTCGCCGATGGCACGGTGCGTTTCACGAGGAGCCAGGATCTGCTGCTGCGCTGGGTGCTCGCCGAGGACCTTGCGGCGCTCCACCTGCGGCTCTCCGCCGCCGGGCTTGGGCTCGAAGGGGCCGGTGGGCCGGCCGACGTGGTGACCTGCCCGGGGGCGGAGAGCTGCCGGCTGGCGGTGACCCACTCGCGCGGCCTCGGCCAGGTGCTCGAGGCCCACGTCCGGAGCCACCCGGCCCTGGCCCAGTTGGCCCCCGACCTCGACCTCAACGTGAGCGGCTGCCCCAACGGCTGCAGCCACCACCACCTCGCCTCGATCGGCTTCCAGGGGAGCGCCCGCAAGGTGGGCGAGAAGGCGGTGCCGCAGTACTTCCTGCTGGTCGGCGGCGGCCTCTCCCCGGCCGGGGCCCGCTTCGGCCGGCTGGCCGCCAAGATCCCGGCGCGCCGGGTGACGCAGGCCCTCGACCGGCTGGTGGCGCTCTACGGCGCCGAGCGGCGGCCGGGGGAGGGGGCGCCGGCCTTCTTCGAGCGGGTCACTCTGGAGCGGGTCAAGCAGGCGCTGGCCGGCCTCGACCGGCTCACAGCGGAGACCTTGACCGCTGACGACCTCGTCGATCTCGGCGAGGTGCAGCCCTACCGGACCGACACGCTGGAGGGAGAGTGCGCGGTTTGACGACGCCACCCGGCACGCCGACGCCATCCCGTGCCTGGCGACGGGACCAAGCCAGGCGAGGGGCGCCATGAGCGCAACCCGCGCCGCCCGCGGCGTGCTGCCCGGCTTCGGGCTCTCGACCGGGGTCACCATCTTCTACCTCGGGCTGGTGGTGATCCTGCCGCTCTCCATGGTGGCCTTCAGGGCCAGCGCGCTCACCTGGGAGCAGGCATGGGCGCTGGTGGCCAGTCCGCGAGCGCTCGCCTCCTACCGGATCTCCTTCGGGGCGTCGCTGATCGCCGCGGCCATCAACACCGTCCTCGGCGTGCTGGTGGCCTGGGTGCTGGCGCGCTACCGGTTCCCGGGCCGGTCGCTGGTCGACGCGCTGATCGACCTGCCGTTCGCGCTCCCCACCGCCGTCTCCGGTATCGCCCTGACGGCGGTCTACGCCAGGAACGGCTGGATCGGCCGTTGGCTCGAGCCGCTCGGGATCCAGGCCGCCTTCTCGCCGCTCGGGGTGGTCATCGCGCTCACCTTCATCGGCCTGCCCTTCGTGGTGCGCACGGTCCAGCCGGTGCTGGAGGAGGCCGAGCCGGAGTTCGAGGAGGCCGCGACCATGCTGGGCGCCTCACGCGGGCAGGTCTTCCTAAGGGTCCTGTTCCCGACGATCCTGCCCGCGGCGTTGACCGGCTTCGCCCTGGCCTTCGCCCGGGCCGTTGGCGAGTACGGTTCGGTGGTCTTCATCTCCGGCAACATGCCGCTTCGGACCGAGATCACGCCGCTCCTGATCATGACCCGGCTCGAGCAGTTCGACTATCCGGGCGCCACCGCCCTGGCCACGGTGATGCTGCTCGCCTCCTTCGTGCTGCTCTTCGCCATCAACCGCCTGCAGGCCTGGACCAGGGTCCGGGCCGGGATGGCGTGACCGTGCACGCCGGGCTGCTCGCGGCGCCGCCGCCCATGGCGCTCCCGGCCTCGCCGGCCGCCTTCCGCCCCGCCACCGAGGACCCGCCCTGGGTGCGCCGGCTGCTCATCTCGGCGGCGCTCCTCTTCCTGGCGGCCTTCCTGCTGGTCCCGGCCGCCGCGGTGATCTGGGAGGCGCTGCGAGGTGGGGTCGAGGTCTGGGTCAAGGCGGTCACCGAGCCGGATGCCTGGGCGGCCATCCGGCTGACCCTGCTGGTGGCCGCCATCACGGTGCCGCTCAACACCGTCTTCGGCCTGGCCGCCGCCTGGTCGCTCACGCGCTTTCGCTACCGGGGCCAGGCGCTGCTCCTCTCCCTCATCGATCTCCCCTTCGCGGTCTCGCCGGTGATCGCCGGCATGGCGGTGATCCTGCTCTTCGGCGCCCACGGGGTCCTCGGCCCCTGGTGCCAGGAGCATGGCATCCGCGTCGCCTTCGCCGTCCCCGGCATCGTGCTGGCCACCATCTTCGTCACCTTCCCGTTCGTGGCGCGCGAGCTCATCCCCTTCATGCAGCAGCAGGGTTCCGAGGAGGAGCAGGCGGCGTTGGTGATGGGGGCGAGCGGCTGGCAGATCTTCAGGCTGGTGACCCTGCCCAACATCCGCTGGAGCCTCCTCTACGGCGTGATCCTGTGCAACGCCAGGGCCATGGGTGAGTTCGGCGCCGTCTCGGTGGTGTCGGGACATGTCCGCGGGCTCACCAACACCATCCCGCTGCACGTCGAGATCCTCTACAACGAGTACGCCTTCCGGGCCGCCTTCGCGGTGGCCTCGCTCCTCTTCCTGCTGGCCCTGGTGACCCTGGTCGCCAAGCAGTGGATGGAGCGGGCCCAGCGGGCGGCGCGGCAGTCGGCGCGGAGCGGCCCATGAGCATCGAGATCCAGGGGGTCAGCAAGGCCTTCGGCGGCACTCCGGTGTTGAAGGAGATCACCCTCTCGCTCCCCGAGGGAGAGCTGACGGCGCTGCTCGGGCCGTCTGGCTGCGGCAAGACCACGCTGCTGCGCATCCTGGCCGGGCTGGAGGCCCCCGACGCCGGCGAGATCCGCCACGGCGGCGAGCCCATCGGCGACCGAAGCGCGCGGGAGCGGAACGTGGGGTTGGTCTTCCAGCACTACGCCCTCTTCCGCCACATGTCGGTCGGCGAGAACGTGGCCTTCCCGCTTCGCGTCCGGAAGCGACCGCACGCCGAGGTCGATGCCCGGGTGCAGGAACTGCTGAACCTGGTCCAACTCGACGGGCTGGCGCGGCGCTTTCCGCACCAGCTCTCTGGCGGCCAGCGGCAGCGGGTGGCGCTGGCCCGGGCCCTGGCGACCAGGCCGCGGGTGCTGCTCCTCGACGAGCCGTTCGGTGCCCTCGACGCCCGGGTCCGGCAGGAGCTGCGGCGCTGGCTGCGCCGCCTGCACGACGAGCTGCACGTCACCAGCGTCTTCGTCACGCATGACCAGGAGGAGGCCTTCGAGGTCGCCGACCGGGTGGTGCTCATGAACGCCGGACGGATCGAGCAGGTGGGGACGCCAGCGCAGGTCTTCGACGAGCCGGCCAGCCCCTTCGTGATGCGCTTCCTGGGGGCGGTCAACGTCTTCCAGGGGCGCGTCGACGGCGGCCGGGCCTACCTGGGCGACCTGGAGTTCTCGGCGCCAGGTGGCGGCACCCGCTCTCCCGCCCACGTCTACGTGCGCCCTCACGAACTCGAGGTCCACCGGGACGCCGTTTCCGGGAGCTTCGAGGCGCGGGTGGAGCGGGTGGTCCCGCTCGGCTCGGCGGTGCGGCTGGAGCTCTATGCGCCATCCCACGGCGCGCGGTTGGAGGCGGAGTTGGAGCTGCGACGGAGCGAGGCGCTGGGGCTGGTGGTCGGCGACAAGGTCCACCTCTCCCCGCGCCGGGTGCGGGTCTTTCCCGCCACCGCGGCCGAGCTGGACAGCCTCACCGCCAGCACGCTGTAGGCCGCCAGGCCCGGAGGAGATCGCCAGGCCCGTCCGCGACGACGGAGAAACATCCGCTTGACCGGACTAACGTCCGTCGAATAGGATAAAAGTCCGTTATGACGGAGTTCGATTGCGGAGATCGATGACGGAGACGGTGTTCCATCGACCCAGACCGGAGAGGGAAGGGCCATGAAGCGACTGAGCAGCCTCCTGCTCGCCGCCGCCGCGGTCCTCGCCGGCGTCCTCACCAACCTCGGTGCGGCGCGGCCATCCGCCGCCGACGCGTCCGGGGAGGTCACGCTCCTCAACGTCTCCTACGATCCTACCCGCGAGTTCTACGAGGCCTTCAACGCA
>JANPOM010000299.1:0-10350 GCA_031427995.1 Anaeromyxobacter sp.
TGGAGGCCGGTTGCGGACCGAAGGCCGACAAGCTGGCCAAGACGCTCATCGACGCCAAGAAGAAGCTGAATGGCGCGGGCGTGAAGAACTTCAAGTTCGTCGTGTCGGGCCACACCGACTCGTCGGGTGACGCGGCCACCAACAAGACGCTGTCGGGGGAGCGCGCCGCCGTGATGGTGAAGCAGTTGGTGGCCAAGGGTGTGCCCGTGGAGGAGATCGAGTCGGTCGGGATGGGCGCTGACCGGCCGCTCGAGAAGCCCGACGACACGGCGGCGAAGAAGGCCCGGAATCGTCGCTACGAGGTCCAGGCCAACCTGTAGGGACCGCCGCCCGGCGCGTGGACCGTTCCTGGTTCGAGGATGTCGAGGCCGACGAGCCTGGCTCGGACGGTGGGGAGCCGGCCTCAACGCTGATCGAGCAGGCCCCGCACCCGCGACAGCAGCGCCGACGAGGTGAAGGGCTTCTGCAGGAACTCGATTCCGGAGTCGAGCACGCCGTGGTGGCTGATGACGTCCTGGGTGTAGCCGGAAACGAAGAGAACGCGCACGCCGGGCAGGCGGCGGACCAGTTCGTCGGCCAGGGTCTTCCCGTCCAGTCCGGGCATCACCACGTCGGTGACCACCAACCGCAGCGTCTCACCCTCGCTCGACGCCACCGCCAGCGCGGCGGCGCCGCTGTCGGCGATGAGCACCCGGTACCCGCCGGAGCGCAGCGACCTCGCCGTCACCTCGCGCACCAGCGGGTCGTCCTCCACCACCAGCACGCTCTCGGTGCCACCGGTCATCGGCGCCGGCCCGGTCGGCGCCCGGGTCGATGGCCCAGCCACCGGGGCCACGGCCTGGGCTCCGCGCGGCAGCGAGATCTCGAAGGTCGTGCCCACCCCGAGCTCGCTCGCCACCTGCACCTGCCCGCCGGCCTGGGCCACGATGCCATGAACGGTGGCCAGTCCCAGCCCCGTGCCGCGCCCCTGGGGCTTGGTGGTGAAGAAGGGCTCGAAGAGGTGCGCTTTCACCTCGGGTGACATGCCCACGCCCGTGTCCCGCACCAGCAGTTGCACCATCTCGCCGGCGGGCGCGGGGCCCGGCGGCGAGGTCCGGGCGTTGCGCGTCTCCAGCGTCAACCTGCCGCCGCGGGGCATGGCGTCGCGGGCATTCACCGCCAGGTTGACGATCACCTGCTCCAGCTGGCCGGCGTCGCCGAGCACGGGCCAGAGCCCCTCGGTCAGCGAGGTGCGGATCTCCACGTTCTCGCCGAGGACCCGCCGGAGCAGCCGCTCGCTGCCGCGCACCACCTCGTTCAGGTCGAGGGGGACCGGGGTGGTGACCTGGCGGCGGGCGAAGGCCAGCAGCTGGCGGGTCAGGTCGCGAGCGCGCTCTCCGGCCGCGTGGATCTGCTCGACCTCCTCCAGGATGGCGGGGTGCCCAGCGGCGAACTCCTCGCGCAGCGCCGCGCTCCCGCCCAGGATGACGGTGAGCAGGTTGTTGAAGTCGTGAGCCACCCCGCCGGCCAGCCGGCCGACGCTCTCAAGACGCTGCGCCTGCTGCAGCCGCCGCTCGCCGGCCGTTAGCTCCAGCTCGGCCCGCTTGCGATCGGTGATGTCCGTGGCGGTCCCGATCAGGCCGACGATCCGCCCGTCCGCGTCGCGGGAGGCCGCCTTGGAGGAGAGGAAGGTCCGTTCGCCGCGCGGCGTCGGGATCTGCTCCTCGACCACGGTGGCGATGCCCGACGCCAGGATGCGACGGTCGTTCTCCATGAGGGCCGTCCCAAGCGCCGCGTCGTCGTAAATCTCCAGGTCGGTCCGGCCGATGACCTGGTCGGAGGACTTGCCGATGATCGCCAGGAGGGCGGGGTTGCAGAAGATCCACCGGCCGTCGAGGCCCTTGAAGAAGACCGGGTCGGGGATGGCGTCGGTGACGGCGTGCAGCAGCGCCTCGCTCTCCCGGAGCCGGTCGGCCGCCGCCCGCTCCCGCCGCAGCGCCAGGCGAAGCCCGAGGTGAAGGAGCGCGCCGGTCACCACCACGAAGCCGAAGCCCTTGTAGGTGGAGATGCTCCGCAGCTGCTCGACGGAGCCCGCGATGGCGGCCACCAGCGCGTCGGATCCGTAGATCCAGAGGCCCGCCAGGACCAGGTAGGTCCCGGGAATCCACCACTCCAGGCGTGCGCGCCGAGGTCCCGCCGTGTCCATGGCTGGAGGATACACCCGGCAACTTCACGAAGGCGGGGACCCGGCGATGCGCCCTTGGCGGGCGCCCGGTCATGAGGAAGCGTTCGCGAACGGCCTCCTGCAACGCGGGAGGGTGACGGGGCCGGCTTCAAGCGCCTGGCCGCCGCCTGCTTCGCCGAGGTGGCGCGCAGTTCGGTGTGAGTGACCCGCCGCATGAGGCGGGCACTCCCCCCCGCTTCACCTCGTCGTGCCCGTCACCACCATGGCCGGCCGGCCCGCCGGGAGCCACTCGGCGTCCAGGTCCGGCCAGCCGCGAACGCGCCACCCACGCGCCGGGTCGATGGTCACGTAGCGCTCGTCCTCGGGGTGCACCGCGACCATCACCTCGTAGTGGCTCCGCGCTCGCCCCGGGGAGGTGGAGACGAGGAGCCCGATGATCACCGGGCGGCCGGCGCGGAGTTCGTGGACCAGCGTGTCACGGTCACCGGTGACCGCGAAGGCCTTGAGGCCGTTGGCCCGCGCCACGTCCCGCAGGTCGCCGAGCCTGGCCCCGTCCGAAGGGTGGCCGGGCGGCGCCGCGGCCGCTCCGTCGAGCGCCCTGGTGGCGCCTTCGAGCGAGAGCGGCACCTGCCAGCGGCCCGCCACCATTGCGAGCGCGGCGGCCCCGCAGTCCTTCGGACCCTCCTGGAGGACGGCGGGCGTCGGCGCGGCCACGATCCACCCCGCGGCAGGGTCGAGCCGGCGCTCGTCGAACGCCCGTGAACGTCCGCCGAAGGAGGCGCACCCGGTGGCGCCGAGCAACGCGACCGCCACGATGGCGGCGCGTCCGGTCACAGCAGGACGATGAGGAGGACGATGAGGAGGACGATGATGACGGCGCTGCTGGTGACGACGATCGCGTCCCCGCCCTTGAAGTCCGCCGAGGACCCGCCCTGGGCCTCGCGGGCGGCGTAGCTGTCCTCATCCGTGGCGGGAGCAGGGGCCTGGGCGGGTTCAGCGGCCCGCTCGGGGGCGGTGGTCGTCTCGGCCACGGCGGCGGGCTCCGCGAGCGCGGCGAGCGGCAGCGCGAGCGTCAAGGTGGCGGCGATGAAGAGGGTCGGGAGGCGAAGCGTGGCGAACATGGGCGGTGCCTTTCGAGGGTGACGGGGCGGCGGGTAAGCCATTCACCCCACCGAGCGCCTCCTATAATAGGCGTTACGGTGCCTCGGATCTACCGGTTCAGCTCCACCCGGAGGACCCGGCGCTCCGCCTGCCCGAACCGCCCGGTGTTGACGCCAAAGATAGCACTCGCTAGCATCTGCTAGACGAGGTCATGGACATGAGCCGCCAGCTGAATGTCAGGGTGAGCGACGCTTTCGCGCGGACGCTTGAGCGCGTCGCCAAGCGGACCGGGAGGCCGATGGCAGCGGTGCTCGAGGCTTTCGGCACCCCGGCGCTCGAGGCCGCGGAGGCCGACGCCCGCTTCGAGGCCGACGCGCTCGAGGCCTGGGAGGCGTACCAACTCGCCGGCGAGACGGTGGAGGCCCCGGCGCTCGACGCCCTGTTCACCTCGGCGCGGACCCGGGCCCGCGCCGGCGCGAGACGCCGGCCTCGGTGAGGCGGCCGATGGTCGCCACGCCGCTCTACGCCAGGCGCCTCGGCGAGTTCCTCGACGAGTACGCGGCCCGGGGCGCCATCCGGCTGGTGGACCGTCTGGCGAAGAGCCACCAGGCGATGCTGGAAAACCTTGCCGAGTTCGAGGAGCTGGCACCAGTCCGCCGCCGGAGGGTGGGCGGCAAGACCATCACCGTCCGGGAGTACCTGCTCGACGCCGGGGCGCGGGAGTTCCTCGTCCTCTACTGGGTCCCGCCAGCCGAGGCCGAGCCGACCATCCTCCTCAACCTCCGCATCGGCGGCCAGAACCGCTACCGGTGGCCGCGAGGCGGGTGAGCGGACCAGGTCGAGCTGACGCTCCGGCCCGACCGTCGCCAGGCGCGAAGGGGCGTGGAGTCGCGCGCCGGGCGAAGGCGCCGCGCGCCACGGTGGACACGGTGGACACGGTTTGGACCCTTCCATAAGATGTTCGGTCCGTCATGCGAGGAATCCGAGGCGCCACCCAGGCCGCAGCCAACAGCCGCCAGGCGATCGAGGAGGCGGTGGTGGAACTCTGCCAGGAGCTCACCCACCGCAACCGGCTCAAGGCCGAGGAGATCACCTGGGCCATCTTCACGGTGACCCGTGACCTTGACGCCGACTTCCCGGCACGCGGGGCCCGCGTGCAGGGCTGGCACCAGGTCCCCATGATCTGCTCGCAGGAGATCCCGGTCCCGGGCTCGCTGCAGCGGGTCATTCGCGTGCTGCTCCACGTCGAGTCGCGCGGCACCCCGCACCACGTCTACTTGCGCGGAGCCCAGGTGCTCCGGCCCGACCTGCACCACGGCGTGCCGTTCAAGAACCCGGCGCGGGCGACCAGGCCGAAGAGGCGGGCCAGCAAGAGCCCGAGCGGGCGTGGGCGCAAGCTCGCGCGCCGGAGCGGCCGGTGAACGGGCTCCCCCGCCGGCTCGGCCTGGTCGGGCTCGGCCTGATGGGGGCCTCGCTGGCCCGGGCGGCGCGAGCCGTCGACCCCGGGCTGGCCATCGTGGCCGTCGAGCCGCGCGACGACTACCGGACCCGGGCCCTCTCCGACCGGCTCGTTGACGAGGTGGCCCCGTCGCCCGGGCCTATCCTCTCCGGCTGCGATCTCACCGTGCTCTGCACGCCGGTGGCCGCCATCGAGACGCTGCTAGGGCCGGTCTCTCGCCTGCTCCCCGACGGCGCGGTGCTGACCGACGTGGGCGGGGCCAAGGAGGCGTTGGTGAAGCGCGCCGCCGCCGAGGTCCGGCCGGGGGTGGCCTTCGTCGGCGCCCATCCCATGTTCGGCGGGCATGGCGGCTACGCCGGCGCCGAAGCGGCAGCGGCCCTCTGGCGCGGCGGCACCGTGGCGGTCTGCAGCGACGGCGACGCCGTCGCGGTGGCGAGGGTGATCGCCTTCCACGAGGCGCTCGGCGCCAGGGCGCTGCGCTGCACCGCCGCCGAGCACGACGCCGCCGTCGCCATGGTCTCGCACCTGCCCTACCTGCTCGCCAGCGCGCTGGCCACCGCCGCGGCGCGGGCCGGCCCGCTGGCCCGGGCCCTGGCCGGCCCGGGGTTGAGGGACACCACCCGGCTGGCCGAGTTCCCCTTCGACATCCAGGGGGAGGTGGCGCGACGTAACGCCCACCTTCCGGCCGCGGCAGCCACGCTGCAGGCCGGGCTGGCCGCGCTGGTCTCGGCCGTCACCGCCTCGCCCGAGGCGGCGCGGGCGGCCCTCGAGCAGGCGCGCGCGGCGCGCCAGGAGCTCTTCTGACCGCCCCCCTCACCTGCAACCGCCGCGGACCGCTGCGCGGCGCCATCACCGTGCCCGGGGACAAGTCGATCTCCCACCGTGCCATCCTCCTCGGTGCGCTCGCCAGCGGCGAGACCCGGGTCACCGGGCTGCTCGACGCCGAGGACGTCCACTCCACCCGCAAGGCCGTGGCCCGGCTCGGCGCCACGGTGCGCCTGGAAGGTGACGAGGTGGTGGTGACGCCGGCCGAGACGCTGCGCGAGCCGGACGACGTCATCGACTGCGGAAACTCCGGCACCTCGCTGCGCCTCCTGGCCGGGGTGCTGGCCGGGCTGCCCGGGCTCTCGGTGCTGACCGGCGACGCTTCGCTGCGCCGCCGCCCGGTCCGCCGCGTCATCGAGCCGCTGCGGCTCATGGGCGGAGAGCTGACCGCCCGCGACGGCGACCGGGTCCCGCCGCTGGTGATCCGCGGCCGGCAGCTCACCGCCGCGCGGCACCAGCTCCAGGTTGCCAGCGCCCAGGTCAAGAGCGCCATCCTGCTGGCCGGGCTGCGCGCCGCCGGCGAAACCTCGGTCACCGAGCCGGAGCGCTCGCGCGACCACACCGAGCGGATGCTGCGCGGCATGGGGGTGCCGGTCCGCGTCGACGGCCTGACCGTCTCCATCACCCCTTCGCGCCCCAGGGGCACGCGGATCGACGTGCCCGGTGACATCTCCTCGGCCGCCTTCTTCCTCTGCGCCGCCGCCGGCCTGCCCGGCTCGGAGGTGACGGTCCGCAACATGGGCGTCAACCCGACGCGCACCGGCCTGCTCGACGTGTTGCGCGCCATGGGGGCCGACCTGACCATCTCCGGCGAGCGCGAGGTGGCCGGCGAGCCGCGCGCCGACGTGACGGTGCGGGCTCGCGAGCTCAGGGCCACCGAGATCCGCGGCGCCGTCATCCCGCGGCTCATCGACGAGCTGCCGGTGCTGATGGTGCTGGCCACGCAGGCCTCTGGCCGGACCGTGATCCGCGACGCCAGCGAGCTGCGGGTCAAGGAGTCGGATCGCCTGGCCGCCATGGGCGAGACCCTGGCCGCCGCCGGGGCGAAGCTGGAACTCTTCGACGACGGTTGCGCCATCGAGGGGCCGGTCAGGCTCACCGGGGTCTCGGTGAAGACCCGGCTCGACCACCGCATCGCCATGTCGATGGCGGTGGCGCAGCTCTTCGCCGGGGAGCCGGTCCACCTCGACGACGTCTCCTGCGTCGCCACCAGCTTCCCCTCCTTCTTCGCCCTGCTCGACTCGCTCTGCGAGCAGGATGGCGCGGGGAGGGGCGCCCCGTGATCAACGGCAAGACCGGGCTCTACGGCCTGATCGGCTGGCCGGTGGCCCACAGCCTCTCGCCGGCCATGCAGAACGCCGCCTTCGCCTCGCTGCACCTCGACGCCGTCTACGTGGCGCTCCCGGTCGAAGCGGCCGCGGTCGAGGCGGCGCTGCGCGGCGCCCATGCCCTCGGCTTCCTCGGCCTCAACGTCACCATCCCCCACAAGCAGGCGGCCGCCGCCGGCTGCCAGGCGCTCGACCCGGTGGCCACCGCCTGCGGCGCCGCCAACACGCTGCGCCGCACCCAGTCGGGCTGGGAGGGCTTCAACACCGACGCCACCGCGCTCTCGCAGCTGCTCGACGGCGCCGGGGTGCGGGCCGGGGCGACGGCGCTGCTGGTCGGCGCTGGCGGCGCGGCGCGGGCCGGCGGCTGGGCGGCCCTCAAGGTCGGGGCCCGGCTGAGGGTCACGGCGCGCCGCCCCGGGCAGGCCGAGGCGCTCTGCGCCGCGCTGGCCGGGAGCGTCGGGCCGCGCGGCGCCGTGCCGGAGGTGGTGGACTGGGAATCGCTCGGCGCCGCCAGCCGGACCGCCGAGGTGGTGATGAACGCCACCAGCGTCGGCCTGGCCGGGCCGGCGCCGCCGCTGCCCAGCCTGGTCTTCCGCCCCGGGCAGGTGGCGCTCGACATGGTCTACGGGGACACCGCCTTCACGCGCGATGCCCTCGCCGCTGGCGCCCAGGTGATCCGCGGCGAGCAGCTGCTGGTGCGCCAGGGCGCGCTGGCGTTCAACCTCTGGACCGGCCGCCCCGCCCCCGAGGCGGTCATGGCGGCGGCCCTCCAGGCCAGGCAGGAAGCGAGCCACCCATGACGCTGCGATACCTCACCGCGGGTGAATCACATGGACCGGGCCTCTGCGCCATCGCCGAGGGCTTCCCGGCCGGGGTCCCGGTCGACTTCACGCTGGTAGACGCCGCGCTGGCGCGCCGCCAGAAGGGGTACGGCCGCGGCGGCCGGATGAAGATCGAACGCGACACCGCCCAGTTCCTGGCCGGACTGCGCGGCGGCGTCTCCACCGGCGCCCCCATCGCGCTGGTGATCTGGAACAAGGACCACGAGAACTGGAAGGACCTGGTCAGCCCCACCAGGCGCGGCGGCAAGAAGTTCACGCAGGTGCGCCCCGGCCACGCCGACCTGGCCGGCTCGCTCAAGTACGGCTTCGACGACGCCCGCGACGCGCTGGAGCGGGCCAGCGCCCGCAACACCGCCACCCTGGTGGCCCTCGGGGCCCTGGCGCGCGCGCTCCTCTCCGCCGTCGGCGTCACCGTCAGCTCGCGGGTGGTGGCAATCGGCACCGCCCGCCACGAAGTCGGCACGCCGCCCACTCCGGCCCAGCGGGACGCCATCGAGGCCTCCGAGTTCCACGTAGAGACCCCCGAGGCGGAGGGCGCCATGAAAGCGGTGGTCGACCGGGAGCGCGAGCGGGGCAGCTCGGTGGGCGGCCTGGTCGAGGCCTGGGCCGAAGGGCTCCCCATCGGTCTCGGCAGCCACGTCCACCCCGACCGCCGGCTCGACGCCCGGCTCTCCCTGGCGGTGATGGGGGTGCAAGCCATCAAGGCGGTCGAGATCGGCGACGGCACCCGCGTCGAGTGGCCCGGTGACCGGGTCCACGACGCCGTCTACCATTCGAAGGAGCGTGGCTTCTGGCGGGAGACCAACCGGGCCGGCGGGCTGGAGGGCGGCATGACCAACGGCAGCCCGCTCAGGGTCCGCGCCTACATGAAGCCCATCCCGACCATGCTGACGCCGCTGCCGTCGGTCGACCTCATCACCCGCCTGCCGGTGCAGGCCCGCTACGAGCGGAGCGACGTCTGCGCGGTGCCGGCCGCGGCGGTGGTGGTCGAGGCGGTGGTGGCCTGGGTGCTGGCCGACGCGCTGCTGGAGAAGTTCGGCGGCGACACGCTGGGCGATCTCGAGGCCGCGCTGGAGGCCTATGCCGCTCGCACCCGGTGAGCTGCTGGCGCTGACCGGCATGATGGCGGCCGGCAAGTCGACGGTGGCCCGGGCGCTGGGCGCGCGGCTGGAGCGGCAGGTGGTCTCGACCGACGCCATGCTCGAGTCGCGCTTCGGCAAGCCCATCCCGCGCATCTTCGCCGAGGACGGCGAGCCGGCCTTCCGCGCCGCCGAGCGGGCCATCATCGAGCGGCTCGACGGCCGGCTGGTGGTAGACCTCGGCGGCGGCACCTTCTGCGATCCGGTCAGCGCGGCCCGCCTCCTCGCGGCCGGCAAGGTGGTCTTCCTCGACATCTCGCCCGCCGCGGCGGCGAAGCGCCTGGCCAGCGGCCGCGGCCGTCCGCTGGCCGCCAACTGGGAGGCTCTCCACGCCGAGCGGCTCCCCGCCTACCGCCGAGCCACACTCACCGTCGCCGTCGACGGCCTCTCGGCCGCCGAGGTGGCGGCGCGCATCCTGGAGGCCCTGTGAGCCAGCCGACCTTGGTCATCCCGGCCCGCCAGGGCGAGCACCGCTACCAGGTCCACGTCGGCCCCGGCGCGCTGGCGCCGCTGCAAGATCTGGTCGAGCCGCACGACCGGGTGGCGGTGGTCACCTGCGCCCGCGTGGCCCGCACCCCGGCGGCGAAGCGGGCGCTGGCGGCGCTGCGGAAGACCGGGAAGGTGGCGGTGGTGGTTACTCTCCCCGACGGCGAGGCCGGCAAGACCCTGGCCCAGCTGGAGCGCTCGGCGGCGAAGCTGCTGGCGGCCGGGATGACGCGCCGGAGCCTGGTGGTCTCGATCGGCGGCGGCGCCGTCTCCGACGCGGCCGGGTTCCTGGCCGCCACCTTCATGCGCGGCCTCCCCTGGGTGGCGGTGCCGACCACGCTGCTGGCCATGGTTGACGCGGCGCTGGGCGGCAAGACGGCCGTCAACCTGCCCCGCGCCAAGAACGCCGTCGGCGCCTTCCACCCGCCCGCGGCGGTGCTGGCCGATCCGCGCGCGCTCCTGACCCTGCCGAGGCGCGAGCTGCGTTCCGGGTTGGGCGAGGTGGTCAAGTACGCCCTGCTGGAGCCGGCGCTGCTCGGCCGGGTCACCGCCGCCGGGGCCGGGTGTCCGGACACCGGGCTGGTGGCCGCGTGCATGGCGGCCAAGCTCGCCGTGGTCGAGGCCGACCCGTCGGAGCGCGGGGTGAGGGCGCTGCTCAACCTCGGCCACACCTTCGGCCACGGCGTCGAGGCGGCCGGCCACTTCGAGCGCTACACGCATGGTGAAGCGGTGGCGCTGGGGCTGGTCTTCGCCTTCCGGCTGGCGGTGCTGCTCGGCCGGATCGGGCCCCTGGCGGCTGCCGAGGCCGAAGCGGCGGTGGCCGGGGCCGGGCTGCCGACGCGGCTGCCGCTGGCGCAGGCTCGGCGCGCCGCGGCGCTGATGGCCCACGACAAGAAGCGGACGGCGGCCGGGCTGCGCTGGGTGCTCCCGCGCCAGGTCGATGGGGCCCGCTGGATCGTGGAGTGGGGTGTCGAGGCTGGGCCACTGGCGGTGGCGGCGGCGGTGG
>JANPOM010000300.1:0-4821 GCA_031427995.1 Anaeromyxobacter sp.
GACCGCGCCAGCCGCCGAGCCGGCCTCGACCCGCTCGGCCGCCGCCACGATGGCATCGACGAACGCCTGCCGGTCCACCTTGGCTGCGTAGCGCTTGACCTGCGGGTACTCGACGGCACGGCGGTACTCGGCCTCCAACTCGTCGGTGATGACCAGCTCCACCACCCCGGCCGCCACCGCGGCAAGCACCACGCGGGATGCCGACTCCGGGTTGGGCGTGGCCAAGGCAGCTACGATCACCGACGAGTCGATGACGACCCTCACGCGCTGCCCTTCCTCGCAGCTTGAGCGGCCTCCTCGCCGAGCCGATCGGCTGCGGCCTCGCTGGCAGCACGGCCAGGAGGCAGGCGCGCCAGCATCCTTCGCAGGTTGTCGCCCGCTGCCTCGCGGAGGACGGCTAGCGCCTTCTCCTCGGCGGCCTGCCTCAGGAACTCCGAGGGTCGCTTGTCGACCACCTTGGCCGCGCGGCGCACCAACTCGCGCAGAGCCTTGGTGGTCCGGTAGGTCTCGACGGTCTTGGCCATGGCGGTCTCCGTGTTACGTTTGTCCCTATCTTGAGCTCTCCTCCCCTCTGGCGCCAACCGCTCCACGGGCCTCGGGGTTGCAGCGTAGCGCCGATGTAGCTACACTCGCCTCCATGCGCAAGGACGCCGTCTACCGGATGCGGGTTCCCAAGAAGACACTCGCCGCCATCAAGCGGGTGGCCGCTGCCAAGGGTGAGGACGCGTCCGAGTGGGGGCGCGCCATCATCGAGACGGAGGTGCGCCGCGACCTCGCCGCGATCCAGCTTCGCGAGCAGCTCCTCGCCGCCAAGCCGGGCAGCCTGAACGAGGACGAGGCCATCGACCTGGTCAACGAGGCGAAGCGGGCCACGAGGGCCCGGTGATACGTGCGGTCCTCGACTGCAACGTGGTGATCACCGCAGCGCTCACCGCCGGGAAGTGCGCCGAGTTGCTCTCGCGGGCCCGCCAGCGCGACGGCTTCGAACTGGTCTGGTCGCCGCCCATCATCGCCGAGTGCTTGCGGGTCATCGAGTACCCCAAGCTGGCTGGGAAGTTCCGGACCGACCCACGCCTCCTCGTCGAGCGGGCCATGGCGAGCGCCCACATGGTGGCGACCGATCTCCTGCCGGAAGTCGACGTCGTCAAGGCCGATCCTTCCGACAACGTCTACCTGGCAACTGCTCTGGCCGGCGGCGCGCGCTGGGTGGTCACCGGGAACACGCGGCACCTGACACAGCTCGACGGGTATGCGGGCCTCAGGATCGTTGTCCCCGCCCTGTTCTTGGCAGAGTTGGACGCGCAGGGCTGATGGTGCCGGCGAGGGAGCGACTTTGAACTGGCTTACACGTACGCATCAGCGCTGGAAGCTCGCCACGGGGCTCGCGGTCATCATCGCGGCCGGCGTTTGCATGGCTTTCGGGTCCGCGGCATACGCCAGCTGCGATGGACCGGCGTACGCCTACTGCGCGGCAGCCGACCGCGGAATGTTCCTGGACCTTCTAGGAGCAACGTTTGGACTCTTGTCGCTGACCTGGGTTTGCCTGTCCGTACGCTGTGCAGCATGCGGCAAACGCATCGTCTGGTGGGCGATGTCGACAAAGCCAATCACCGCCTGGCTGATCGCGATCTTGACGATGAAGGCCTGCCCTGGCTGCGGCGACGCTGGCACGGAGCGCGAAGACGCATCGTCGGGCACTGGTGCTTGAGCCGCCGGCGACTCATTTCCTGCGGTGGACCGGTGGGACTTGGGCGTTTAGGCCGCTGGGCAGGAACCGGATCTGGTTCCCGATCCGCACGTGTGCCAGCCGTCCCTCTGCGACAAGCTTGTAGACGGTCGCCTTCGACACCCGGAGCCGCCGCGCCGCTTCGGCCACCGTGAGCAGGCGGTCGTGGCTCCCGAATCCCAGCAGCAAACCAGCAGCAAAAGTTCCGCGAAGTCCGGCGAAAGGTGGCGAAAACGGGGAGCCCCCGTCCTGGCCATCGCGAGTCGTTGCAAGGTCTTGCGACCCCTGACCACCCCCTGCACGCTCAGTGAACGCCGTTGGGGTGCAAGTGGTCGCTGGTTCAAATCCAGTCGCCCCGACAGTACGAAGGCCCCGAGGTTCCTCGCGAAAGCGGGCGCCTCGGGGCCTTCACTTTTCGCGGATTCGCCGCCTTGCATTACCGGTGCATTAACTCGCGGCGGCTCGGCGAAGGTGAGCGCCCGCTCCACGTCGGCCCGGAAGTCCTCCAGGTCGCTGTGGTCGTAGACGGCCGCGGTGATCTCCGGTGACGAGTGGCCGAGGTTGCGCTGGACGGCGCCGAGGTCCACGCCGGCCTTGCGGAGCAGCGTGGCGTGCGTGTGGCGCAAGTCGTAGAAGCGGAGCTTGCGCGGCACCGGCGAGACCCAGAGCCGCATGTTGCACTTGGGGCAGCGCGCCTCCGAGGGCGCCGGCCGAAGCTCCTCGAACCCGCACCCCTTGCGCCGACAGATGTGCCGGTAGCCCTCGACCACGCCGGCCCGTCCCAGCGCCCGCCGCAGGTGGTCCACGAGCCGGAACCGAACATCCGGGTCGTAGGGCGAGCCGTCGGCGCGGGCGAAGACGTGCTCGGACGGCGAGGCCTTCATGGCTGCCTCGAGGAGGGGGCGCAGCTCGCTCACGATGGTCACGTCGCGGGCGTCGCCGTCCTTGGGCAGCGGCGCCAGCCAGGAGTGGCGCACCACCAGCGTCCAGCTCCTGGTGTCCACGTCGGCTTTGCGGAGGCCGAGCGCCTCGCCGGGGCGTAGGCCGGCATAGATGCAGGTGGCGGCGATCCAGCGCCAGGGCGCGGCGAGCGTCGGCACCGGGAAGCTCGCCAGCGTTGGCAGGACTTCGCCGCGCCTCAGGACGCAGCGAGCCGTCTGGCTGGCGTTGGGAATCTTTCGCCGCTTCACCCAGCGGACCGGGTTCTCGGTGGTCCAGGTGCGGTGCTTCGGGTCGCGGGCCCGCTCGAACATGTTGAAGACGGCGCTGCGGAGGTGGTTGAGGCTCTGGGCCGAAAGCACCGGTTCCTTCTGAGTGAGCAACTGGTCGAGCTTGTCGGCGAAGAGTCCAGCCGTGCCGGGCTTGAGCTCGAAGTCGCGCAGCCCGCCAAGGTGCTTCTGCAGGAAGGGGAGGAACTTGTCGTTCGAGTAGCCGCGGCGGTGCGAGCCGTACCGGTCCCACCACCAGTCGAGCAGCTCGCCGAAGGTGAACCGCTCACCCGGACCCGCCTCCAACCCCTCCCGCCGGCGCCAGGCCTGGCGCTCCTTGTCCTGGGCGAAGAGGGCCGCCTCGGCCTTGGCGTGGGCTGGCGTGACCTTCTGAACCAGGCGGCCATCGGCGCCGCGCCACATCGCGTACCACTTCGTCCCGCGCTTCGTGACCGACGCCATGCCTCGCCTCGCTTCCGCCTTCCTGGAAGTCTATTGCCCCGAGCGACGCGCGCCGCCCGACTCGACCCAGGCGCGCAACTCACCCGGTATAAACCTGAGGCCCCAGCCGCCGAGCCGCCGGACCGGAAGCGAGCCGTCCTCGGCCCGGTGGTAGACCCAGCTCACGCTGCGCTTGAGGAACCGCGCGGCGGCATGGACGTCCCAGAGCTCGTCGTCGGGAGGGAGCGAGGCTGGGGGCGCCGCCGAGCGGCCTGCAGCCTCAGCGGGCGGCGCGGCCGGTCTCTTGGCTGCCGGTTGCCTCGGCGACGACTGGCGAGCCGCCTGCGCGCGCGCCGAGGGCCTTCCTGGGCCGCCTGGCCGCGGGTGCCCGACCAGCCCGCCGGGCCACCGGCTCCGCCTCCGGCTTTGAAGCTTGCGCCTCGTCGCGCTGCCCTGCCCACTCGAACGTCGCCTGCTCGCTTCGCGTCTCTGCCATGACTCTCTCCGCTGTTTAGCTTCCTGTCCCGGTAGGCCGGGGGGACGCGGACGCCGGTACGGCGTCTGGCCCGAGGCCCGCATCGACCACCTGCTTCACAAAGCTCCGTAGCGACTTGATCGCGTCTATCGGGACGGGCGGCAGCTGCAGCTGTGGCCCACCGGCCTTGTTGTGGTCGGTGATGATCTTGCGCAGTGCGTTCAGGCTCTCCGCCAGCGCGTTGAAGCCTGAGCGGACGCGCTCCAGCATGGGCTCGTCGAACGTGACCACCCTGGTGCGCTGCGGCGCGGCTGGCTCGGCCACCCCTTCGCGGATGTAGCGGGCGAGCAGCACAGGAGCTTCGGCGAAGGTCATCACCAGCACCTTGAACTGGCTCGGCGCGAGGATGCCGAGCTTCTCGGTGACAGCTCGCTGCACCTTCCGGCGCCGCTCGTCGGAGTGGACGATGAAGACCAGCCTCGGCTCCAGGTCGTCCGGGAAGGACGCCCGGTACCAGGTCCCGTAGCCGTCGTCCGAGCGGGCCATGAAGAACGCCCGGTAGCGGGTCAGCTTCGACAGCACCGCCCCTGTCCGGTCCGGGTGGGCCGTGGCGATCGACTGCGTGCCGGTCTCCGCCTCGATGAAGAGCCGCCGGCGCTGGGCCGGAATGGTCATGACGGCGTCCGGCTTCAAGACCGACCGGAGCCAGGCGCCCGTCTGCGGGTGGGGAACCCGGTACGTGAGCACCTCGTCGTCCTCGCAGAGCCACCGGAACGGGAGGTCGCTGAGGGGCTCCATGGGGCCGCGACGCAGCGTGGCCACCAGCCTCACCACCAACACCTCGTTCAGCACCAGCGTGTGCTCCAGGAACCGGTAGCCGATGTCGGACGCGGCTGGTGGCCGAAGCCAGGGCACCTGGCGCGAGGCGATGGAGCGGCCGAACGGCGCCAGCGTCCAGACCGGCACCCCGG
>JANPOM010000301.1:0-3240 GCA_031427995.1 Anaeromyxobacter sp.
CATGAAGCGGGCCGTCACCTCGCGGATCTGCGAGACGGTGCCGGGGGCGCTCTGCAGCTCGGGCAGGTACTGGGTCTGGATGGAGTCGATGACCAGCGCCGCCGGCTTGAGCGCGTCGGCGGCGTGGAGCACGCGCACCGCGTCGGTCTCGGCCAGCACCTGCAGGTTGGGCGCCATGGCCCCGAGCCGGTCGGCCCGCAGCTTCACCTGCCGCGCCGACTCCTCCCCGGAGACGTAGAGCACCGGGCGATCGGTGCGGGCGCGGGCCAGCCGATCCAGCACCGCCAGGATCAGCGTGGACTTGCCGATACCCGGGTCGCCCCCCAGCAGGATCAGGCTGCCCGGGACCACCCCGCCGCCCAGCACCCGATCCAGCTCGGCGATGCCGGTCCTGACCCGGGCCTCCTCGTTGGCCTCGATCTCGTGGAGCGGCATGGGGCGGGCGCCGCCGGCCGGCCCCCAACCGCGCGATGTGGCCCCCTTGGCCTCGGGCACCACCAGCTCCTCCTGGAGCGTGTTCCACTTGCGGCAGGCTGGGCACTGGCCGAGCCACTTGGGGCTCGACTGCCCGCACTCGGTGCAGGCGAAGACCGACTTCTGCTTGGCGACGATGCGGGTCACGGCCAAGGAGATAGCCCGTGCATCTGACGGGCCGGGCGTCCGGGGGTGCCGTTGGCGAGGATGCGACGGGCCAGCGACCCTCCGAGGGAGCGTCGGCGATGTTGTGGTGGCGCACCGGTTGCATTACGGTTCCACATGCGAGCCCTCCCCGTGCCCTCCATCACCATCAAGAACCTCCCGGCCAACCTGCATCGCCGGCTTCGCCAGCGGGCCGACTCGAGCGGGAGGAGCCTCAACCGCGAGATCATCGCCTGCCTGCTCGAGGCGGCCGGCGCCGAGCGGGTGGACGCGCGGGCCCTCCTGGCCGAGGTGCGGCCCCTGCGGCGCCTGGTACGCGGCCAGGTGAGCGACGCGGAGGTCACCGCCGCCAAGCGGGAGGGGCGCCGGAGATCGTCGCCGTGTGCCTTCACGGTTGGCTCCACTCGCCGCGGGGTGGGCAATTCGCGGGAAACTAGTGCCCTCGGCCTCGGGGAGTCCGGCCAAGTAGGAGCGCGAGGTTCATCCAGGTCGCGGCCTTGGAGCAGGCCTCGGTGAGCGACATCCGCCTTCCCCAGTGGATGGGCGCCTGGGCGTCGTAGGCGGCTCGGATGGCCGCCCATCGGGGGCCGTCGTTGGGGTGGAACGCCTCGGCTCTCGGGTCCGGAAGCGCGCCCAGGTCTGCCTCGGCGAGCATCGTCTCTGCGAGTTGACGAGGGCTGGCGTAACCGCGGAGGGGCGGCAACTTGCCTGCGGCCCCTGCCGCTGCCAGATGCCCAACGTCTTCGTAGTGTCGGACGAACCGCGCAGGATCCTTGGTCGCCTGCCCGAACTGGCGCTCGATGGACTCGAGCTTCTCAAGCATGGTCACCAAGGGATGCACGCAGCGGATTGCCGCAACTCGGTTGTCCACGAAGCCAGGAACCGCCTCCCCGCCGCGGCCCACATCCTCGTGAAGCCATGAGGTGATGGGGCATTCCATGGAAGGAGTGACTCGGGCATCGCCGACCTCCAGAAGAATGAATGGGCGAATGGTCGAGGGCAGTTCTGCCGTGAAGAGACCGGGGTAAGAGACCTCGATCTCTCCGCTCCGGGCGCGCTTCTGCAATTCCGGCCCCAGGCGGAGCAAGACCTCCGCGCCAGGCACCTCAATGGTCTTGGCGAGCCGTGTGAAGAACTCCCGCCGCACGGCAGAGGGGTTCGGCTTCTCACTCGACCAGTTCTCCACCTTCTTGATGCCATGCACCCGCCCTGGTTCCACCTTGAGGTCGAGATCCTCGGAGAAGCGGGTGATGAGGCCGAACCCCTTGGACAAAGAGGTGCCGCCCTTGAACCACACGTCGAACCCCCGGTGCTGAAGCGCCCATAGCGTGTGGGTGATCCAGTAGTCCTTCTCCACGAAGCCTCGCTCAACGCCGCGGGCAGCGGCAGCACGCCGAATCAACGTCCCGAAGTCCGAATCCTGGTGGAGAAAGGAAGTCATCAGCTCTCCGGAAACGCCTGTCCAACCAGGGCACGAGTACGCGGCGTTCCAAACCGGCGAACCGTGTCGAGGAGGCGACGTCGGTCAAGACGGCCCATCGCGACAGCCGCCGGAAGCCGCGACGACAGCTCGGCCGCGTCCTCTCCGGCGCTCGTGGCGTTTCTCAGGAGGTCAACCGCGAGCCATTCCGCCGTGACCGGCCTGGGGAACGGAATGCGGCGCAGCCGGAAGGACTGGTTCCCAAACCGGAAGACCCCGCTCCGCTTGCGGTTGTAAACGAGGCCTTGAGCAAAAAGCTGGGTCGTTCCGAGCCCGAGGGCGTTCCAGTAATATGGGCCCGTGAAGACGAACTCGCGACTTCCGAGGAACGCTCGCAGCACTTGTTCGTCCGTCGGTGGGTCGTCTCCCCACCTCGTCTGCCGCGGGCAGGAGAAGAGACCATGCCCCAGGCGCACGAGTTTGCCCTCTCGCACAAGGCGAGCGGCGAGCCTGGTGGGGTTGCGGCCCCACCGCTGGAGATTCTTGGTTCTGTAGACCCGGCCCGGCTCAAGGGTAGGGTTCGCGGCTGCGGTCACGGTATGAAACCTCCAAGAAGAAATCATACCGTCTTCGGGGGGCCGCCGCCAACGGTCGCTGCCCCCCGCCCGCCCCGAAGACCCGGTGGATTCTCCGACCGGGAGGTCCTGGCCGCCTTCCCCGAGGTGGCCCGGTCGCCGCACGACCACCTGGTGCGCGGCCCGGACGGAGCTCGCGGTTTCTCAAGCCCGGCCAGGCTGCGGTCCGGCACCGGCCGCCAGCAGCCCGGGGACGGTCCCTGCGCCGGGAGGATGGTGCCGCCGGCCGAGCCGCATTCCTCCGACCTGCAGCCAGCCGTCCTGCGGTATCCCCGGACGTCCATTCCCACTCGTCAACCCCACCTCGACCAGTAGGTTGACGAGCCCGATCCGGCCTGACATCCTCCCCGCCTCATGGTCACCACGCTCCCCGCCGGCATCGTCCCCATCTCCGCCGACGAGGCCCGCCGGCTCATCCGCCACACCTCCGGCCCCGAGCTGGAGGCCTTGCTGGCCCGCGCCAACGCCGTGCGCGCCGCGGTGCACGGCGCCGAGGTCTCGCTCTGCGGCATCGTCAACGCCAAGAGCGGCCACTGCCCGGAGAAC
>JANPOM010000302.1:0-17446 GCA_031427995.1 Anaeromyxobacter sp.
ACCGAAGCGAGGCTGGCGCCCGAGGAGGGAGCAGCGGAAGCGTAGCAGCGCTACTCTGAGCAGCGGACCGACGAGGCCGCCTGCCGCAGCGAGAGGATCGGCGCTCGCAGTGGTCAGTATGCCTGGGTCGGGGCACTAGAAGTGGGACGCCACCCAGGAGGTCACCATGCAGGCACGCTTCGACGCTCACCTCACCACCCAGCTGGCCCAGCTCGAGGCCGATGGCCTCCTCAAGCGGGAGCGCGTCATCCAGAGCCGCCAGGGAGCCTGGGTCGAGACCGGCGGGCGCCGCGTCATCAACCTCTGCGCCAACAACTACCTCGGCCTGGCGGGGACCCCGGGGCTGGTCGAGGCCGGGAAGGCCGCCTTGGAGGAGCACGGCTTCGGCCTCTCCTCGGTCCGCTTCATCTGCGGCACCCAGGAGGTCCACAAGAGGCTGGAGGGGCGCCTGGCCGGCTTCCTCGGTTTCGAGGACGCCATCCTCTTCTCCTCCTGCTTCGACGCCAATGGTGGCGTCTTCGAGGCGTTGCTGGGCGAGGAGGACGCCGTCATCAGCGACGCCCTCAACCACGCCTCGATCATCGACGGCATCCGGCTCTGCAAGGCCAAGCGCTTCCGCTACGCCAACGGCGATCTCGCCGACCTGGCGGCGCAGCTGGCCGCCGCCGACACCGCCGGGGCCCGCTTCAAGCTGGTGGTGACCGACGGAGTCTTCAGCATGGACGGCTACCTGGCCAAGCTGCCGGCCATCTGCGACCTGGCCGAGCGCCATGGGGCGCTGGTGATGGTCGACGACAGCCACGCCGTCGGCTTCATCGGCGAGCATGGACGCGGCACCACCGAGCACCACGGCGTCATGGGGCGGGTCGCCTTGGTCACCGGCACCCTCGGCAAGGCGCTGGGCGGCGCCGCCGGAGGCTACCTGGCTGGCTCGAAGCCGGTGGTCGAGTGGCTGCGCCAGAAGGCCCGCCCCTACCTCTTCTCCAACACCTTGCCGCCGGTCATCGCCGGGGTGAGCCTGCACGTGCTCGACCTGCTGGAGCAGGGGGGCGAGCTGCGCCGCCGGCTGCGCGCCAACGCCATGCACTTCCGGGCCGCGCTGTCGGCGCTCGGTTTCACTCTCCAGCCGGGCGAACACCCCATCATCCCGGTCATGCTGCACCAGGCGCCGCTGGCACAGGAGTTCGCCAGGCGCCTCCTCGAGGAGGGGGTCTATGCCGTCGGCTTCTTCTTCCCGGTGGTGCCGAAGGGGCAGGCTCGCATCCGCACCCAGATGAGCGCCGCCCATACCCGCGAGGATCTCGACCTCGCCATCGCCGCCTTCGCCCGGGTCGGCCGGGCGCTCGGCGTCATCAAGGAGTCGGCATGAAGGCGCTCGTCAAGACGCAGAGGACCGAGGGCATCTGGATGGTGAGGGACGCCCCGGAGCCGGCGGTGGGCGTCCACGACGTGCTCATCCGCATCAGGAAGAGCGCTATCTGCGGGACAGACGTCCACATCTACAACTGGGACCAGTGGAGCCAGAAGACCATACCGGTACCGATGATCGTCGGCCACGAGTACGTCGGCCTGGTGGAACGGGTCGGCGCCGAGGTCGAGGCCTTCAAGCCGGGCGACCGGGTCAGCGGCGAGGGGCACCTGACCTGCGGCTTCTGCCGCAACTGCCGCGCCGGGCGGCGCCACCTCTGCCGGCACACCGTCGGCGTGGGGGTGAATCGGCCCGGCTCCTTCGCCGAGCTGCTCAGCCTGCCGGCCGTCAACGTCTACCGGATCCCCGACGATGTCCCGGACGACCTGGCCGCCATCTTCGATCCGTACGGCAACGCCGTGCACACCGCCCTCTCCTTCGACCTGGTCGGCGAGGACGTACTCATCACCGGTGCCGGCCCCATCGGGGTGATGGCGGCCGGCATCGCTCGACACGTCGGGGCGCGCCACGTGGTGGTGACCGACGTCAACGACTACCGGCTGGCGCTGGCCGCACGGGTCGGCGCCACCCGCACCGTCAACGTGGCCAGGGAGGAGCTGAAGGAGGTCATGGCCCAGCTCGGCATGAAGGAGGGGTTCGACGTCGGGCTGGAGATGAGCGGCAACGGTCGGGCCTTCCGCCAGCTGCTCGAGGTGATGAACCACGGTGGCAAGGTGGCGCTGCTCGGGATCATGCCGGGCCAGGAGGCGATCGACTGGAGCCAGGTGGTCTTCAAGGGGCTATTCCTGAAGGGGATCTACGGCCGGGAGATGTTCGAGACCTGGTACAAGATGGTCGCCATGCTGCAGAGCGGCCTCGACCTCTCCGCCGTGGTCACCCACCGCTTCCCCATCGACCAGTTCCAGCAGGGCTTCGACGCCATGCGCAGCGGCCAGTCGGGGAAGGTGGTGCTGGAGTGGTGAGGGAGCGGGCGCGAGTCCACTACCCCCCCAACCACTTCCCCAGCGCCGGCCCGGCTCGCTCCGCCAGCTCGACCTCCTCGGCCAACCGCTCCAGGGTCTGCGCCACCGCCGCCTTGACCGGCTCGACCGGTCTCGAGGCGAAGAAGCCGCGCGCCTCCTCCAGCTCCGCCCGCGTCGTCAGCTGCCCGGTCGCCTCGACCACCCGCCGCAAGAGCATCGGCGCGTTGGCCAGACGCGCCGTCACCGCCGGCCACTCGGCCCGCAGCCGCGCCCAGGACGGGCCCAGCGCCGCCGGGTTGGCCATGAGCGCCGCGACGAAGGATGCCCAGTCCTGCAGCGGCACGCCGCCGCCGAAGAGCAGCGCCAGCGACCGCTCAACCTGCTCCGGCGCCTCGAAGGCCCCCAAGCCCAGCAGCCAGCGCCGCCGCCAGGCCGGCTCCAACTCGCGCTCGAAGCGGGCCCTGAACTGCTCCCACCGGGCAGCGCCACCGCCCCGGGCTGCCAGCGTCACGGCGGCGTCGACCAGGTTCGGGTCGAGCGCCGAATGGTCCCCGGCGGCGTGCCGCTCCAGCCGCGCCGCCGCTTCGCCGGTCACGGCCGCATCGCGCCCCACCACCCCGACCGCCTCCAGCAGCGCCGCGCGCCGCAGCCGGTCGACGTCACCCTCCCCGACCGCCGCCTCCCACCCGGCCGCGCCCCAGGCGGCGCCGAACCGCTGGCGCACCAGCGCCGCGAAGCGCGGGCGATCGGCGGCGGTCACCAGCCGGCGATCGATGGTCGAGAGGCGCGCCACCAACTCGTCGAGCACGGCGTGATCGGTCTCGCCTTCGAAGGCCAGCGACAGCGTCAGCCACTCCTCGATCGACCGGTCGCCGCTGCGGACCAGCGCCCACTCGTCGGCTAGCAGCCCGACCCGCTCCGACGGCGCCAGCGCCCCGAGGTTTCGCGCCAGCCGCTCGCGGAGCGGGGCGTCGAGGTCGACCCGGTAGAAACCGGTGGCGCCGGCGTTGGCCACCAGCCAGTCGGGTGGGCCTTCCAGCGTCACGAACTCGCTCGCCTGGCGCAGCACCAGCTTCCGCTCGCGCTGCTCTCCTCCGGCGGCATAGCGCAGCACCACCGGCACCGGCCAGCGTCTGCCCGGTTCCTCATCGCCCGGGCGGGAGAAGAAGCGCCGCTGCGAAAGCCGCAGCCTGGCGCCGTCGGCCGTGACGGCCACCAGGGGGAAGCCGGGCGAGTCGATCCAGGCCTCGGCCAGCTCCGGCACGGGCTCGCCCGAGGCCTCCCCGAGCGCGCGCCAGAGATCGGCGGCCACCGCGTTTCCACGGGCGTGGCGGCGCATGTAGCGCCGGATGCCGTCGCGGAAGGTCTCGCGGCCGAGGTAACCATCGAGCATGCGCAGCACCGCCCCTCCCTTCTCGTAGGTGATGAGGTCGAAGCTCTCGGTCGCCTCGACCACGGTCCGGACCGGGGCGTGAACCGGGTGGGTGGAGCGGAGCGCGTCTAGCCCAAGCGCCGACGCCTTCCCCTGGTCGAACCCGAGCCAGACGCGCCACTCCGGCTTCCAGTCGTCCACCACCAGGTAGGCGATCCAGGTGGCGAAGGCCTCGTTGAGCCAGAGGTCGTCCCACCAGGTCATGGTGACCAGGTTGCCGAACCACTGGTGAGCCAGCTCGTGCGTCACCACCTCGGCCACCCGCTTGCGCTGGGCCAGCGAGGCTGTGGCCGGGTCGAGCAGCAGCGCCACCTCGCGGTAGGTGATCAGGCCGGCGTTCTCCATCGCCCCGGCCTCGAACTCCGGCAGGCCGACCTGGTCGAGCTTGCCGAAGGCGTAGGGCAGGCCGAAGTAGTCCTCCAGCCGCGGCAGCGCGGCCCGGGCCACCTCCTGGCCGAAGCCGAGCAGCGCCGCCTTCTCCGGGCTGGCCCAGGTGCGCGCCGTCACTCCGCGCACCTGGTCGGCCGGGCTGGAGACGAGCGGGCCGACCACCAGCGCCACCAGGTAGGTGGGGAGCGGCGGCGTCTCGGCGAAGCGGTGGCGGCGGCGCTCGCCCACGGTCTCCACCCCCTCGGCCGCGCCGTTGGAGAGCACCACGGCGCCGGCCGGGGCCTCGACTTCGAGGCGCCAGGGCGCCTTGAAGCCCGGCTCGTCGAGGCAGGGGAAGACGCGCCGGGCGTCGGCCGCCTCGAACTGGGTCGCCGCCAGCCCAGGACCGGCCAGGTAGAGGCCTCGGAGTCCGTCGCAGAAGCGCCCGGTCCAGGCCAGCCGCAGCGTCACCGGCCCGGCTGGCAGCGGCCGTGCGAAGCCGAGTCGCACCGTCTCGCTCACCGCCACCGGGGTGACGGAGGCGGACTGCTCGGTGCCCCGAGCCTCGGCAACGGCGCTGGTCAGGGTGAGTCCCGTGGCGTGGAGGACCAGTTCCCCCACCGCGCTCCCCAACCTCAGTGACAACCTGAGCTGACCGGAGAAGCCGCGCCCCTCGACGTCGACCGAGAGCGTGGCGTGGTAGGAGAGCGGGCGAACGTCGAGCGGAAGCCGGAAGGCCGCCACGGAGGTCGGGTGCATTCGGGAGGTCACTCCTGCGTGAGGATCTCGGCACCGTCGGCGGTGACGAGGACGGTGTGCTCGAACTGGGCAGAGCGCAGCCCGTCGGCGGTGACCGCGGTCCAGCCGTCGTCCCAGAGGGCGTCCCGCCAGCTCCCCTCGGTGATCATCGGCTCGATCGTGAAGGTGAGCCCCGGCTCCATGATCCGCTTGGCCCGCGGGTCGACATGGTGGGGGATCTGCAGCGAGGTGTGGAAGGTTTCGCCGATGCCGTGGCCGCAGTAGGAGCGGACCACCCCGAAGCCGGAGGCGGCGGCGTGCGGCTCGATGGCCCGGCCGATCTCGCCGACCGAGCGGCCCGGCTTGACCGCCGAGATGCCGCGCTCCAGGCACTCGCGCGCCACCCGGACCAGCCGCCGTCCGGCCTCGTCCACCTCGCCAACCAGGAAGGTGGCGGAGCAGTCGCCGTGCATGCCTTCGAGCCAGATGGTGATGTCGAGATTGACGATGTCGCCGTCGGCGAGTGGCCGGCCATCCGGGATGCCGTGGCAGATCACCTCGTTGACCGAGGTGCAGATCGACTTGGGGAAGCCGCGGTAGTTGAGTGGCGAGGGGTAGCCGCCCAGCCCGATCAGCTCGTCGTGGCAGACGGCGTCGAGCGCGTCGGTGGTGACGCCCACCAGCACCGCCTCGCCGCCGACGCGCAGCACGCGGGCCGCCGCGCTGCAGGCCCGTCGCAGCCGCACCAGCTCGTCGGCCGACTTGACGTCGCGCCCCATCCCCCTGGGAACGCCGCTCAGCGCGTAGTCGGGGCGCGGGATCCGCGCGGGGACGGCGCGGGCCGGCGTCAACCTCCCCGGGCGCAGCGCCGAGCGGCGCGGGGCCGGGGCCGGCACGGCCCGGCCGGTCTGGTCCGACGGCAGGTGGCACTTCTTGTACTTCTGGCCGCTGCCGCACCAGCAGAGATCGTTGCGGCGCGGCCTGGGCTCCTTGGCGGCCTCGGTCATGGCGGGGATCTATGGTGGGAAGGAGCTCCCCGCAGCCGGATCAGCTCGGCCAGCACGCCCCCGGCGGTGAGCGCGCCCCCCACCCCTGCCCCCTGCACCAGCAGCGGCCGCCCGGCGTGGCGCGCCGTCGTGAAGGCCACGAAGGCCTCGACCCCGACCAGCCGCGCCGCCGGGTGGTTGGCGTCGACCGCCACCGGCCCGACCTGGATCGAGGCTCGCCCGCCCGGCGCCGGCTCGATCGAGACCAGGTAGCGCAGCACCTTGCTCTCGCCACGCAGCCGCTCCACCTCGGCGGCCAGCACCGCGTCGTGGCGGCGCAGGGAGGAGATCAGCTCGACCGGGGCGAGCAGCCCGGCCGGCAGGAACGGCACCACCACCACCTCGGAGAGCTCGGCGTTGAACCCGGCCTCGCGGGCCAGGATGAGCGCCTTCCGGGCCGAGTCGAGCCCCGAGAGGTCGTCGCGGGCGTCGGCCTCGGTGTGGCCGAGCCCGACCGCCCAGCGCAGCGCCATCGAGAGCAGCACCCCCTTCTGCACCTCGCTGATGAGGTAGCCGATGGTGCCTGAGAGCATCCCCTCGATCCGCACGATCCGGTCGCCGGCCTGCACCAGCTTGCGGAGCGTGTCGAGCACCGGGAGGCTGGCCCCGATCGCCGAGTCGTGCGCGAAGGTCCGGTGGTGCAGACGCCGCAGGTCGCGCAGCTCGCGCGCCACCTTGCTTCCGGCAACCAGCGGCCGCTTGTTGGCGCCGATCACGTCGATGCCGCGCCGGAAGGCCTGCTGGTAGATCTCCTCCATCCCCTCGGCGGCGGTCAGGTCGACCAGCACCGGGTGCGGCAGCCGGGCCAGCCGGTCGAGCAGCGCCGGTGCCCGGGCCGCGTCGAACGGCCCGCTCTCCGGAGTCGAGGCCAGCCGCTCGCGCCACGACCCCAGCTCGACGCCCGCCTCGTCGAAGAGCGTGGCCCGGGTGTCGGCCACGCCGGCCAACCGCAGCACCAGGTCGTGGTCGGCCTCGAGCGCGCTCCGCTGCGCGGCCAGCTGGTCGAGCAGCGCGCTCCCGACCTTTCCCTTGCCGAGCACCAGCAGCGAAAGCCCCATGCCGGCATAGGCACGCTCCACGGTGACGCCGCCGGCCGCCTGCGCGATGCGGCCGCGGAACTCGACCACCAGGTCGGAGACCCGGTCTACGTCGATGAGGAATGCGTCGTGGCCGTGGATCGAGTCCATCACCGCCAGCCGGGCCCCAGGCACCAGACGGGCCACCTCGCGCTGTTCGGCCGGCCAGTAGAGGATGTCCGAGTCGATGGCCACCACCAGCGTGCGGGGCCGGACTCCGCGCAGCACCTCTTCCAGGTCGCCGCGGCCGCGGCTGACGTCGTGGCTGTCCATGGCGCGGGTCAGGGTCACGTAGCAGGCGGGGTCGAACCGGTCGACCAGGGCCCGCCCCTGGTGGTGGAGGTAGCTCTCGATGGCGAACTGGCCGGCCGACTGCGAGCGCCGGCCGAACCGCTCCTCGAAGGAGGGGAAGCTCCGGTAGGAGAGCATCGCCATCATGCGGGCGGCGGCCAGTCCGGCGGTGGGCGGGTCGTCTTCCTGGTAGTCGCCGCCCCGCCAACGCGGGTCGGCGAAGATGGCCTGGCGCTGCGCCTCGCCCAGCCCGATGGCCCAGGCCGAGTGACGCGCCGTCGAGGCGATGAAGACCTGGGCTTCGACCAGCTCGGGAAAGAGCAGCCCCCATTCGAGCACCTGCATGCCACCGAGCGAGCCGCCCATCACCAGCTTCACCCTCTTGACGCCGAGCGCCACCGCCAGGCGGTGCTGCACCCGGACCATGTCCCGGACGGTGACCTCCGGGAAGCGGCCGTGCCAGGGGCTGCCGGTGGCCGGATCGATCTCGGCCGGCCCGGTGGAGCCGTAGCAGCTGCCGAGGATGTTGCAGCAGATGATGAAGTCGCGTGACGGGTCGAGCGCCCGCCCGGGCCCGAACATGCGCGTCCACCAGCGGTCGGCGTCGGCCGAGCCGGTCAGGGCGTGGCAGATGACCACCGCGTTGCCTCCCTCGGCGTCGAGCTCGCCCCAGCTCCGGTAGGCGACCCGCACCGACGGCAGCCAGCCGCCCGGTTCGAGCGCGAACGGCCCGGGGAGATCCAGGAAGCGGGTCTCCGGGGAGGCGAAGGCGGCGCGCCCAGCGCCGGGTGCCGGCCGAGCGGCGCTGGGGGACGTTTCCGTCATAGTGGATGGGCGGCGAAGATAACGGCGCCCGGCCGGGGGTGTCAAGAAGCCGGAGCGGACCGGCGCTGGCGCCTCGCGGGGCCCAGGAACCTGGCGACCAGCAGGTCGGCCAGCGGTCCGAGCCGATCGGGATCGAAGACCGGCAGCGATCTCGGTGGCGGCTCGTCGCTCACCAGGGCGAAGACCCTTCGGTCGGTGGCGCAGAGGAAGCCGGGGGCGATGCGGCGGCGGTGGACCTCGAGGCGCGGCAGGTGCTCCTCCCGCCACCCCTCGGCCAGGATCAGGTCGCAGGGTGGCAGCAGGCGCGCCAGCCCCCGCGCCCCCGTCACCGGCGGAGCGAAGAGCGCCAGCCCCTCCGGCCCCTGGATGGCGGCGGCCACCGCGCCGGCGCGGCGGAAGAGGTCGGTGTCCTTGCCCGGCGAGTCGAAGCCGTGCCGGTGACCGGTGTGCTTCAGCACCGCCACGGAGACTCCACGCCGGCGCAGCAGGACGAGGAGCCGCGTGATGAGCCTCGTCTTGCCGGCACCGCTCGGCCCGGAGACGGCCACCATGGGTGTCAGCCCGCGTCGTCGAGCAGCCACGCCGTCACCTCCGCTCCAGCGGCGAGCTCCCCTTCCCCGGCGTCGATCAGCAGCAGCGCGTCGGCCAGGGCGGGGCCACGCAGCTGGGCCGCGTCGCGCCCCACCGGCGCCACGGTCCCCCGCGGGGTGAGCCGGGCCCAGAGCAGCCGCGCCCTCCCTGGCTTGCCGCTGGCCGGCTCGTCCAAGCGGAGCCGCAGCACGCGGCGAAACGGCGCGGCGGCGCCGGCCAGCTTGAGCAGGGCCGGCCGGGCGAAGACCTCGAAGGCGACCAGGCAGGCCGAGGGGCTCCCAGGAAGCCCGATGAGTGGCCGCCCGCCGAGGCTGGCGAAGAGGAACGGCTTCCCCGGCTTCATCGGCACGCCGTGGATCAGCAGCTCGGCCGAGAGCGCGCGCAGCGCCACCGGCACCAGGTCCCGCTCACCGATCGAGACGCCGCCGATGGTCAGGACCGCGTCACACCTCGCCACCGCGGCTCCGAGCGCCTCTGTCAGCTCATCGAGACGATCCGGGACCACCAGCCGCTCCACCTCGGCGCCGACCGCCCGGCAGAGGGCCGACACGGCCAGGCCGTTCGAATCGGGGGTGCGCCCACCGGCGATCTCGTCGCCGGTCGAGATGACGGCCACCCGGGGGCGCCTCGTCACCGTGACCACGTCGACCCCGACCGCCGAGAGCAGCGCCAACTGGCGCGGGCCGAGCCTCATCCCGGCGGGCAGGGCCTCCTCCCCGGCAGCCACGTCCTCCCCGGCCGGCCGGACGTTCTCGCCAGGCCTGGCCCGGACCCGGAAGCGAACCCGTGCGCCGGCCAGCTCCACCGACTCCTCGCGGACCACCGCGTCGGCGCCTGCTGGGAGAGAGGCGCCGGTGAAGATCCGGGCCACCTGACCGGGCTGGAGCGGCCCCGCCGGCGCCCCCGCGTAGATCACCTGATGGTACGGCAGCTCGACCGGCCCGGTCACCTCGGCGCTGCGGACCGCGAAGCCGTCCATGGCGGAACAGGTGAAGGGAGGCGCCGCGACAAGGGCCGTCACCGGGCGCGAGAGAAAGCGGCCGGAAGCCAGCTCGAGTCCGACCTGCTCGGACGCGAGCGGAGACTGAGTCGCGATGAGCCGGTCTCGTAGTTCGAGGATCGCCTTCACCGCCGGCATCATGCCATGCGCCCAGGGCGATCCGGGATCCCGCAACACTTGCGCTGGATCAGGCTTGATCCCGGGCAAGGCGCAAGCCGTGCGCCAGATCAAGTGATTTCCCTCAGCAATTCGCGGGCCTACCTCGTGCAAGTGGATTCCGGTCAAGTCCGCCCTTTCTACCCATGACGGAGGTCGCCGTGCTCACCAAGCAACCGGTCACTGACTGCACCTGCTGTGGCTTTGGCGTCGCGTCGCAGGTCGCCTCGCAGGTAAAGTGCCGGCTGACGCCGACCACCCGGGAGGCGGGCTCGACCATCTGCGCCCAGGGAGAGCGGCCGCGGACCGTCTACTTCGTCAAGGAAGGGTTCGTCGCCCTCTCGGCCGTCACTCCCAAGGGGGCCGAGCTGGCCCTGACGCTGCGCGGCCCGACCTCCCTGCTCTGCACCGAGGCGCTGCAGGGGGAGACCTCGCCCTACGAGGTCCGCGCCCTCTCCCGCGTGCGCCTCTGCGGCATCAGCGGCGAGGCGCTGGCCCAGTGGATCGGCCCGGAGAAGGGGGCCTCCCGCGTGGTGCTCGATCTGCTCCTCACCGAGGCCCACCAGCAGCGTGACGAGGTAAACTGGCGCCAGGGCGACTGCCTTGCCCGGGTGGCCCGCTTCGCGCTGGCCCACGCCCGGTTCCTTGCCGACCGGCCCAACGCCGTGCGCAAGCAAGTGGTGGCCCGCCTGCTCGGCATGCGCCCAGAGACCCTCTCCCGCTGCCTCACGCGGCTCGAGGGTGACGGACTCATCGACGCCTCCCGCGGCGTGCGGGTCCTCGACGCCGCCCGCCTGGCGACGGTGGCGGCCGAGGAGCTGGCGGCGTAGGCTGGGGCGCGGTCGAGCGGTCGACGGGAGTTTGCACATGTTCGGTCTCAAGATGACGGAGCTGTTGATCATCGGGTTCATCCTGGTGCTGCTGTTCGGCGCCACCAAGCTTCCGGCCCTCGGGGCCGGGTTGGGCCAGGGAATCCGGAGCTTCAAGAAGGCCTTCGGCGGCGAAGACGAAGAGAAAAAGACGCCGCCGGCCGACGACCCGCCGCCCAAGGCCTGACGCCGCGGGGAATCGATGGCGCGCCGGGCGCGCCGGTTGACTCCCGCCCGGCCCTCCCTGGAGATCCCGGACCGATGCCTGCGACGGTCTTCCACGAGCTGCAGCGCTACGTCCAGTTCGGCGAGGAGGACGGGCGCCTGCTGCGCGCCTTCCACCCTCTGGCGGCACCGTCCTTCCAGGAGGTGGCCGAGGCCTTCTACGCCCGCATCCTCGAGCACGAGGAGGCGACCCGCGTCCTGCGGGGCGGCGAGTCACAGGTCGGGCGGCTCAAGGTCACCCTGGTGGCCTGGCTCGAGTCAATGCTGGTCGGTCCCTGGGACGAGGCCTACTGGGAGCACCGCAAGCGCATCGGCCAGGTGCACGTCCGCATCGGCATGCCCCAGCACCTGATGTTCGGGGCCATGAACGTGGTGCGCGGTCAGCTCGACCGGCTGGCGGTGGCCAGGCTCCCGGCCGGCCCAGACCTGGAGGCGACCCGCCAGGCGGTCTCCAAGATCCTCGACCTCGAGCTGGCCAGCATGCTCCACTCCTACCGCGACGACCTGCTGGCCCAGCAGGCCCGGGTGGAGCGGCTCAGCACCTTCGGCCAGTTGGTGGCCTCCATCGGCCACGATCTGCGCAACCCGCTCGGCGTCATCGAGACCTCGCTCTACATCCTGGGCAGCCGCCTCGGCGAGGACCAGCTGGCCAAGAAGCACACCGACCGGATCAAGGAGCAGCTCGACATAGCCAACGGGATCATCACCAACCTCCTCGACATGGTCCGCAACAGGCCGCTGCAGCGCGAGCCGGTGCGGCTGCATGAGGTGGTGGCGGCGGCGCGGAGCGGCCTGCACTGGCCGGCCGGGGTGACGCTGGAGCTGCTCGGGCTGCTGGAGCTGCCCGAGGTGGACGGGGACCGTGGGCAGCTGCGCCAGGTGCTGGTCAACCTGCTGGAGAATGCCGCCTTCGCCGCTTCACCGTCCGGCACCGTCACCATCCGCGGGCGCCGCGAGGCCGGCGCGGTGTCCCTGGACGTCGAGGACACCGGGCCAGGCGTCGATCCGGCCACCCGCCGGCGGCTCTTCGAGCCGCTCATCACCACCAAGGACCACGGCGTCGGCCTCGGCCTCGCGCTCTGCAAGCGGATCGCCGAGCGTCATGGCGGCGAGGTGGCCTACACCGACCGCGACGGCGGCGGCGCCCGCTTCACCCTGCGCCTCCCGGCCTGAGCCGGTGGTGGAGACCTGATGCCCCGCCCCCGCGTCCTGCTGGTCGACGACAACCGGGCCTTGGTGGAGAACCTCGCCGAGATCCTCGAAGAGGCCGGCTACGCGGTCCACTCGGCCGGCAGCTGCGCCGGTGCCCTGCGGCTGGCGGCCGAGGGCTTCGACGTGGCGCTGGTCGATCTCAAGCTGCCAGACGGCGACGGTACCGCGCTGGCGCCCCAGCTCAAGGAGCTGAGCCCGACCGGCGAGGTGGTGCTGCTGACCGGCTTCGCCACCCTCGAGTCGGCGGTGGCGGCGGTTCGCGCCGGAGCTTGCGCCTACCTGGTCAAGCCCTGCGCTACCCAGGAGCTGCTGGTGACGGTGGAGCAGGCCATGCGGCAGGTGCGGCTCCACGGCGAGAAGCGGGCGCTGGCCCACCAGGCACAGATGGCCGAGAAGCTGGCGGCGGTCGGCACCATGACCGCCGGCCTCTCCCACGAGATCCGCAATCCACTCAACGCAGCCCTGCTCCAACTCACCGTGCTGGAGCGGCGGGTACAGCGACTGGGGGGCGAGGTGCAAGCCCCGCTGCTCGAGCCGCTGCTGCTGGTGAAGGACGAGATCCGCAGGCTCGACCACATCCTCGAGGACTTCCTCCAGTTCGCCCGGCCGCGCGAGTTCATCCCCCGGCCGGTCGAGCTCTGCCAGGTGGTGGCCCGCGTGCTCGACCTGCTGGCCGGCGAGGCGGAGCGTCGCTTCATCCGGCTGGAGCGGGATCTCACCGGGGAGGGGGGAAGCACCCGCGTGGCCGGCGAGGAGGAGCGGCTGCGCCAGGTGCTCGTCAACTTGACGCTCAACGCCATCGAGGCGACGCCCGACGGTGGCCTGGTGAGGGTTCGCTGTGGGCCCGAGGCGTCCGAGCCATCGCTGGGGGAGCCTGGACCGGTCGCGGGGGTGGTGATCGACGACTCAGGGGCAGGGGTACCGGCGGCGGCGAGGGACCGGATCTTCGAGCCATTCTTCACGACCAAGGCCAAGGGATCCGGGCTGGGACTCTCGATCGTCCACGCCATCGTGTCGCAGCACGGGGGGACCATCTCGGTGGAGGAGGCGCCGGGGGGCGGAGCCCGCTTCAAGCTCCGGCTGCCGAGGTTGGGGTAGCGCGGCCTCGACGGCGGTGCCGGCCAGCGACTCCCTCCCTACTCCTCGTACTCGTCCTCTCCCTCGGGCCGCGGCACGAACCGGCCCTCCTCGCGCTCCTTGTACTCCTTCTGGCGGTACTGGATCTTGCGGACGCTGATGCCGAGGACCTCGGCGGCGCGGGAGGTGGAGCCCCCCACCATCTCCAGGGTGCGGACGATCGCCTCGCGCTCGATGTCGTAGAGCGTGGCGCCGGGGATGAGCGCGCCGGGCGACCGATCGCTCCGCGGCCGCAGCCCCCGCAAGGTTGGTGGCAGGTCGTCGCCGTTCAGCTCGTTCCCCTTGCAGAGCACCACCGCCCGCTCCACCACGTTCTCCAGCTCGCGGACGTTGCCGGGCCAGTCGTGGGAGAGCAGGGCGTTGAGCGTGCCAGGGGCCAGCGCCTTGATCTCCTTGCCGTAGGCCTTGGCGTACTTCGCGATGAAGTGGGTCACCAGCGAGGGGATGTCGCCCTTGCGATCGCGCAGCGGTGGCAGCGTCACCGCCACCACGTTGAGCCGGTAGAAGAGGTCCTCGCGGAACCGCCCGGTCTTGACCAGCTCGCCCAGGTCCCGGTTGGTGGCGGCCACCAGCCTGACGTCGACCTTGAGCGTCCGGACGCCGCCGACCCGCTCGAACTCGCGCTGCTGCAGGACGCGCAGCAGCTTCACCTGCAGGGCCGGGGAGACCTCGCCGATCTCGTCGAGGAAGAGCGTGCCGCCGTCGGCCAGCTCGAAGCGCCCCTCCTTGAGCCCGATGGCGCCGGTGAAGGCCCCCTTCTCGTGGCCGAAGAGCTCCGACTCCAGCAGGGTCTCGCTGAGCGCGGCGCAGTTGACCTTGATGAAGGGCTTGTCGGCGCGCGGCGACTCCTCGTGGAGCGCCTGGGCCACCAGCTCCTTGCCGGTGCCCGACTCGCCGAGGATCAGCACTGTGGCGCGGGTCGGCGCCGCCCGCTTCACGACGTCGAAGACCGCCTGCAGCTCGGGGGCCTCGCCGATGATGTTGTGGAAGCTGTACCGGTCGCGCACCCGCTCCCGCAGGTTCTGGGCGTCGCGCTGGAGCTTGAGCTTCTCCAGCGCCTTGCCGAGCACCACCTGCACGGCGTTGAAGTCGAGCGGCTTGACCAGGTAGTTCTCGGCGCCGGCCCGCATCGCCTCGACCGCCGCCTCCACCGAGGCGAAGGCGGTCATCATCACGAAGACCGCGTCGGTCCCCTGCTCGCGCGCCCGCTTCAGCAGCGTGATGCCGTCGAGCCGGGGCATGCGGACGTCGGCCAGCACCACCGAAGGTCCGAAGCCGGGGAGAAGCGAGAGCGCCTCCTCCCCGTCGGCCGCCTCGAGGACCTCGTAGCCTTCCTCGGTCAGCATGGTCCGCAGCGCGACCCGGGCGTTCTGCTCGTCGTCGACGACCAGGATCCGTTCTTTCGTCACCCTTGTCCCCGGGATGGGAGAGGTCATGCCGCCGCACCGCCTCGAGAAGCGCAAAGACTGCGTGATGGAGGGTTCTATGCCCCGCCCGGCCGAAAAGATCCAGCGCCTTCAAGCGAATCGAAAGCTGGCGGTGCTCAGGACTTTGCGCGGTCGGAAGCCGGCGCTGCCCCGGACTGGGGGCCTTCAACCCGGCCGAGACGCCCGTAGGGCCGCCACCTGAAACGCGCCCCGAGACCCTCCGCCACGGCGCGACACTCGGCCTGGGAGACTCCCTCCACCCCGACCGCGCTGGCCACCACCTCGGCGAGGTGGGCCACGGCCGAGCGGATGAACGCCTTCACGGCGGGGTAGGCCGCCTCGCCGTACCGGCTCGGGCAGAGCCGAGCGTAGCTGCTGGCGTCGGAGGCGTTGAGGGAGACCGAGACGGCGTCGAGCCCCGCCGCGGCCAGTTCCGGCACCACGTCGCGCCCCTCGCGCAGGCTGGCCAGCCCATCGGTGTCGAGCCGGGTGCGCCGAACCCCGGCCGCCTTGAGCCGCCGGGTCAGCTCCAGAACCACGTCGATCCGGCGGGAGGCCTCTCCGAAGCCGGTGAAGACCACCTCGCTGCGCCCGGCCAGACCGGCCGCCAGCGCCGCGCCCCAGATCGCCTCGAGCCCTGGATTCCCCTTGAGCCGCAGGTCGAAGCCGCCCACCGTGTAGTCGTCGTCGCTGATCTTCGGGCAGAAGACGCAGGCCAGGGTGCAGCCGCTGGTGACGTTCAGGTAGAGCGCGTCGCCGAGCGGATAGGCGAGGACCGGCGGTGAAGGGGGCGTTGTCGACACGTGGACCGGGTGATAGCAGGCGCCTCCGCCTCGCGCTACTCGACCTCGGGAAGCTGGCCGCTGCAACCGACGCAGTAGCGCGCCTCTGGGATGGCCCGCATCCGCTGCAACCCCATGGGCCCACCGCAGGCCAGGCAGGTGCCGTAGGACCCCTGCTCGATCCGCTGGAGCGCCGCCTCGACCTCGGCGAGCTCGCGCCGCGCCTCCTCGCCGGCCGGCTCCGGTAGCGCCTCGGTGTCGAACCAGTGACCAACAGCGATCACCACCGCCGCGGGGCCGCGGGCGACCTGCCGGCGCAGCCGGTACTGGCGCGTCAGCAGGAAGTCCCGGGCCTGGGTCTCGAACTGGACCATCGACACCTGAAGTAGCACGCGCCGTGCCGCCTCAAACCCTTGGGAAATCGCCGATCTCGCTCCGCGAAACCTGCGTTCGCGCCGCCCCCCCGCGCACGGCTTGCGCGGACCCGGCGTGGTGACCGGCAGGTCCGGCTCCCAGTCGGATCAGCCCGGCACGGCCCGCCTGATCGCCGCGTCCTTGCCCGTGTCGACCAGCGCGCCGGTGGCGAGCCGGGTTTTCGGGTCGAGCCGTCTCACCAGCGGCCGGTCCCAGAGCTGCGGGCTTCGCGCCGGAGCCACCACCCGCCCGTGGCTACCGTCGTCCAGCTCGACCAGCGTGCCGGGAGGATGGCGACCCAGGGCATTGATGAGAACCTGGGCCAGCGCCGGGTGGTAGAGCCGCCCGCCGGCCTTGATCATGGCGCCGAGCGCGTCGGCCCGCGTCACCTTGGCGCCGTAGAGCCGGATGACGTTCGCGTAGTCCTCGGCCAGCCGCAGCGCCGCGCCGGCCGCCGAGGGCGGGCCGGCCGGATCGGCCTGATCGCGGTGGTGCTCCAGCACGCCGCGCAGCCGCCGCAGCTTGGCCTCGGAGAAGCCGCGCTGGCGGAGCACCAGCCTCGCTCCTTCGACCGGGTGGCGCGCCAGCCCGGCCGCCCCCTCCCCGACCCCGGGCGCCAGGTACCCGGCGTCGTGGACCAGCCCGGCGATGCCGAGGTCCTGCAGCAGCCCGGGCGGAAAGCCGGCCGCCTTCCCGACCAGCAGCGCCACCGTCGCCACCTCGACGGCGTGGGAGGCGTGTGGTGGGCAGTCGGGGAAGCCGGCCCAGAAGGCCGGCGCCTCCAGCCCGACATCGAGCGCTTCGACCACGGCCCGGCGGATGGGGAGCGGGTTGAGCGCGCGGCCAGCCCCCAGCTGGTCCCAGCTCTCGGTGGCGAGGTCGAGCAGGAGCTTGAGGATCTCCTCGGGTGACCGCGACGGCGGCTCTCGCTCGGAGCGGGCCGACTGGAAGCGATGGATGCCGCGCAGCTCGACCGCCTCCACCTGGTTCTCGGCCAGCCACTGGCCCAGCGTCCCGCGCGGCCACTCCGGCGCCGGCGCCCCGGCCAGTCCCGTCACCAGCGTCCTGATCTGCGGGCCGGTGAGCGGCGCGTGGAACATCAGTCCGCCGGTGTTGTGACGGCGCAGCTCGCCACCCAGGCCGGCGGCGCCCGGCTTGCTGTCGGTCCGGACCCGGAGGTCGTTCAGGTAGACCTGGTCCTCGACCATCACCAGGTTGACGGAGCCGAGCGCCTCTCCGAGCGAAGCCAGCAGGCGTCCCAGCTCGGCCACCGGCGCGTCGAAGGCCTGGTTGTCCGGGCTGTGGACGCGGGTCAGCTTGAGCAGGCCGGCCAGCAGCTGGACCAGGTGCTCGCCCCCCTCGCGGACCTTCTGGGCCAGCTCGCGGTCCTCGCCGGCGCGGGCGCGACCCAGCGCCCGGCCGAGGCTCGATTGTGCCTGGGCCAGCTCATCCATGGCGGGCTCCC
>JANPOM010000303.1:0-4616 GCA_031427995.1 Anaeromyxobacter sp.
CGGTCTCTCTGTCATCCGGCACGACGCCAAGTACGAGGAGTCCTCAATCTTCGAGGGCACCAAGTACCCGGCCAAGCGCAACTGGTGGCCGCTCTCGTCGGACGTCTACGAGGAGATCCTGCCCTCCATCGCCGACGCCTATCCCTACGGCGTCAAGGCGCTCTTCTCCTACATGGCGGCGCCGACCTACTCGTTGCCGGCCGGCCACACCAACATCGACGCGCTGACCAACCTGGAGCGGCTGCCGCTCTACTTCGCCAGCGACATCACCATCGGCATGACCTCGATGTACGCCGACTACCTCTTCCCCGACCTGCACTACCTCGAGCGCTGGGAGCTGCACGGCTCGCACCCCAACATGCCGGTCAAGGTGCAGCCGATCCGGCAGCCGGTCATCGCCTCGCCCAACCAGGTGGTGAAGGTGTTCGGCGAGGAGCAGCCCATCTCCTACGAGGCGGTCTGGCTGGCGCTCGCCGACCGGCTCGGCCTCCCCGGCTTTGGCAAGGACGCCTTCGGCCCGGGCCAGGACCTGCGGCGGCCGGAAGACTTCTACCTGCGCATGGTCGCCAACGTGGCCTTCGACGGAAAGGAGCCGGTGGCCGACGCCTCGGCCGAGGACCTCCGTGTCTTCGCCGCCAGCCGGCGCCACCTGCCGAAGAGCGTCTTCGACCAGGCGAAGTGGGAGGCGGTCTGCGGCCCGGCCTGGCCAAAGGTGGTGACCGTGCTGACGCGCGGCGGCCGCTTCGACACCCAGGAGGCCTCGTACAAGGGCAACCACGTCGCCAACAAGTACGGGAAGCTCATCAACCTGTACCAGGAGAAGACCGCCAAGGTGAAGGACGCCTTCACCGGGAAGCACTTCCATGGCCTGGCGCGCTACGTGCCGCAGGTGGACACGCTCGGTCGCGAGCCCACCGGGCTGATGGAGGGCTTCGACCTCCACATGATCACCCAGCGCGATATCCGGATGACCAAGTCGCGAACCATTACCCACAGCTACCTGACGGCCAGCCTCCCGGAGAGCGCCATCTTGGTGAACTCGGTGGACGCGAAGCGGCTGGGCTTGAAGACCGGCTCCAGGGTGAAGGTGGTCTCGGCCACCAACCCGGAGGGCGTCTGGGACCTCAAGAACGGGGTCAAGAAGCCCATGGTGGGCACGGTGCAGGTCACCGAGACCATCCGCCCTGGCATCATCACCTTCACCCTTGGCTTCGGCCATTGGGCCACGGGCTCCGCCGACGTCCAGATCGACGGCATGCTGGTGAAGGGCGACCCGCGCCGCGCCACCGGCATCCACGCCAACGCCGCCATGTGGATCGATCCCCACCTCAAGAACACCTGCTTTATCGACAAGGTCGGTGGCAGCGTCTCATTCTATGACACGCGGGTGCGCCTGGAGCGCGTCTAGTACCGCAGCGGTCTCGCCGGGGCGCACAGGGCGCCTTCGCGGGACGGCCGCGCGAGCACGAGTCCGCGTGCTTCTCGATGGCCGCCATCGGCGGCTGACCGGAGCCCGCTACTCCCGGTCGCGCCGCCGGTGGACCGGCCAGCGCTCGGCCTCGGTCCGATCGGTGAGGTCGGCCGGGGCCACGGTCCGCTCACCGTACTTGTCGGCCAGCTTGTCGAGCGCGGCGTGGAGCGCCCGCCGCCGCGGATCGGCCCCCGGCGCCGCCCCGCCCGCCGCCTCGGCGGGGCCAGCGAAGAGGTCGAGCTGATCGGCCGGCGCCGCCTCCGCCTCGTCGAACCCGGAGACCGTGACCCCCGCCAGCCGGACCGGCCTCCCGGCCTCGATGCGGGCCAGCAGGTCGCGTGCGGTCCGGTAGATGAGCCGGTCGTCGTCGGTCGGCGCCGGGAGCGTCACCCGGCGCGTCACCTGCGTGAAGTCGGCGTACTTCACCTTGAGCGTGACGACGCGGCCGCGCAGCCCGACGACCCGCAGCCGCCGCCCCACCCGCCCCGCTTGCAGCAGCAGCGCGCGGGCCAGCGCCACCTCACCGACCAGGTCCTGCTCGAAGGTCTCCTCGCCGCCGACGCTCTTGGCCGCCTCGTCCGGCACCACCTCCCGCTCGTCCTCGCCGCGAGCCAGCGCCCGCAGCCCCTGCGCCTTGTCGGCGCCGAGCGCCGCGCTCACCGCCGACTCGGGCAGCCGCGCCAGGTCACCGATGGTGCTGACGCCGATCTTCCGCAGCGCCGCCTCGGTGACGCCGCCCACACCCCAGAGCCGCCCCACCGGCAAGGGCGCCAGGAAGGCGGCCACGCCTCCGAGCGGCACCACCACCAGGCCGTCGGGCTTGCCGAGATCGGTGGCGATCTTGGCCGCCAGCTTCACCTCGGCCACGCCGGCCGAGGCCGTCAGGCCGGTCTCGTCGCGGACCTCGCGCTTGATGCGCGCCGCGATCGACGGACCGTCGCCGTGGAGGGCACGGCTGGCGGTGACGTCGAGGAAGGCCTCGTCGAGCGAGAGCGGCTCGCAGAGCGGCGTGTAGCGCCGGTAGATGCCGAAGACCCGGTCGGAGAGCTCGCCGTAGCGGGAGAAACGTGGGTGGAGGAAGACGCCCTCGGGACAGAGCCGCCGGGCCTGGCTGGTCGGCATGGCGGAGCGGACGCCGAAGCGGCGGGCCTCGTAGCTGGCGGCGCAGACCACCCCGCGGTTGGAGGGCCCCCCGACGATGACCGGCCGGCCGCGCAGCGAAGGATCATCGAGCTGCTCGACGGACGCGTAGAAGGCGTCGAGGTCGAGGTGGAGAATGGTCCGGCCGGGCCCCGCCATGGCCCCACCCTACTCCCCCCCCCCTGCTACCCATTTGGATATAACCCTACCCGGTCGGGGGCAAGAGGCTTGACCTAGGTCAATTCGAGGACTAAGCATTTACCCATGGACGGTTCAGTCGCCAACATGCGTCGTCTCGGCCCCCCCCGCACCGGCATCGCGGAGCGGATCTGGAACGCGGCCCGGATCGAGTTTTCCAAGCGCGGCTATCACGGAGCGCGGGTGCAGGGGATCGCGCGCGGCGCCGCCTGCAACGTGGCGCTCATCTACCGGCACTGGTCCTCCAAGAAGGCGCTCTATCTCGACATTCTCCGCAGCGTCTGGCTGGAGGCCGCCGGCGAAATCGCCGAGGTGGTCGAGCACGGACCGGGCGGAGCCGCGGCGGTGGTCGAGGCCTACCTCGACGCCATGATGAGAGACCAGATGGGCGCGCAGCTGCTCATCCGCGAGTACCTCGACGGCGCCCCGCACCTGGCCCAGCTGGCCGGCGACGACCCTGCGCTGCTCGAGCCGGTCCGCCGCGCCGCGGCCGCCATCGCCCTGGCCGAAGGCCGTGACTCGGCCATCGATCCGGTGCTGGCGGTGGTGACCGTCGGTGGCCTGGCCGCGCTGCTCGCATCGGCGCAGGAGGCCTCGCGGCCGTTCGTCGAGAAGCCCCTTCCGCCAGAGACCTGGCGCCGGCACGTGCACGAACTGCTGCTCCACGGCCTCTCCCCGCGCGCCGGCCAGGCGCCGGTCAGCAAAGGCTCGGGCGCCTAGTTCCCGCCGCACGGCGCCAGCGCCAGCCACCCGCATGGCGCGCCGCGTACCGCTTCGCTCCCCCTGCTCCTCGTGGTGGTCGACTTGCCCGGTTCGGGGCACTAGGCTCCCGCGCCATGATGGCCGACGTGGTGGTGATCGGGGCGGGCGTGCAGGGCTGCGCGGTGGCTTGGCGGCTGGCCCGCGCCGGCCGCGGCGTGATGGTGCTGGAGCGCGCCATCCCCGGTGCCGAGGCCTCTTCCGCCGCCGCCGGCATCCTCTCTCCCGGCGTCGAGGCGCTCGAACCCGGCCCCTTCTACGCGCTGGGGCGGGCCTCGCTGGCCCGCTACCCCTCCTTCATCGAGGCCCTCGAGGCCGAGAGCGGCCACTCGGTCGGTCACCGCGGCGGCGGAACGCTCGAGGTGGCCTTCGACGACGACCACACCCGGCTGCTGGCCGGGCGGGCCGGGAAGATCGAGTCGGCCGGATTGCCGGTGACGGTGCTCGACGACGCCGAGGTGCGCCGGCTCGAGCCCGGGCTCTCGCCCGAGGCGCGCGGCGCGCTCTGGTTCGAGGACGAGGGATCGCTCGACCCGCGGGCGCTGGGCCGGGCGCTGTCGCTGGCGGCGGCCGCCGCCGGTGCGCGGTTCATCACCGGCCGGGTGCTCGGGATCCGGCGGGAGGGCGGCCGGGCGGTCGGCGTCGACCACGAGCGCGGGCCGATCGACGCCGGGGCGGTGGTGCTGGCGGCCGGGGCCTGGAGCCTGCAGGTGGCCGGGCACGGCCTGCCGGCCAACGCCGTGCGGCCGGTGCGCGGCCAGATCGCCGTGGTGGCCACGCAGCCGCCGCTCCTCTCGCGGGTGATCTTCTCCGGCACCGGCTACGCGGTGCCGCGCGCCGACGGCCGCATCCTGCTCGGCTCGACCATGGAGGAGGTCGGCTTCGAGAAGGCGGTCACCGCCGGCGGGCTGCGCCACGTGCTCGACGTCGGCATCGGCCTGGCCCCGGCCATCGCGCGGGCGCAGGTGGTTGAGAGCTGGTCCAACTTCCGGCCGGCCAGCCCCGACGGCGAGCCCATCCTCGGCCCCGGCGCGGTGCCCGGCCTCTT
>JANPOM010000304.1:0-10095 GCA_031427995.1 Anaeromyxobacter sp.
GATAGTGCTCTCGATGGCGGACCGGCTGGAGGAGTCGGACCGGATCCTCAAGAAGGGGATCGAGAAGGGGCCCAACTGGTGGAGCTACGCCTTTTATCTCGCCTACAATGCCTTCTACTACCGTGGTGACTACGACTCGGCGGCCCGCTGGGCCGGCATCGCCGCCCGCACCCCCGGCGCCTCCACCAACATCGCCCACCTTGCGCTCTCGCTCCAGGTGAAGCGCGGCGACCCGGAGGCCGGACTGGCGCTGCTCCAGGAGCTGCTCAAGACCACCGGTGACGACCAGGTCCGCGAGCGGCTCGAGGAGCAGGAGCGGCTGGCCCGGCTCCAGATCCACTTCGCCCGGCTCGACGCGGCGGTGGCGAGCTACACCGAGCGCCACGGCCGTCCGCCGACCCGGCTGGAGAGGCTGGTCTCGGACCGGCTCATCGATGCGCTGCCGGTCGAGCCCTTCGGCGGGCGCTACGAGCTGCGCGCCGACGGCAAGGTCCACTCCACGGCCCGCGACTTCCGCTTCAGTCCGGCCGAGGCCGGGCGCCGCCCCGCGCCGGCCGTGCCCGGAGACATCGCCGCGCCCCCCGGCTCGCAGGCGCCCTCCGCGCCGCTGCCAACCTCCGTCCAGCCGCCCGAAGGTGGCGCGGCGCCAGCCGGCCAGCAGCCGCCCCCCGGCCAGGCGCCCTGGCGCCCCCCCAGCTTCCAAGGAACCCGCCCATGAACCGCATCCTCGCCCTGGCCCTGGTCACCCTGCGTGAGGCGGTCCGGCAGAAGCTGGCCGTCAACCTGCTCCTCTTCGCGCTGCTCACCATGGCCGGCTCGATCGTCATCTCGGAGCTCACCTTCGGCGAGCAGTACCGGATCATCGCCGACCTGACCCTCACCTCGGCGCAGCTCTTCGGCTCGCTGATCGCCGTCTTCCTGGGCGCCGCCACGGTGGCCGGCGACGTGAAGTCGCGGGTGCTCTACCCCATCCTGGCGAAGCCCATCGGCCGGTGGCAGTACTTGCTGGGGCGCTACGCCGGGCTGGTCACCACCCTCTGGCTCAACCTGGCCGCCATGGCCGTCACCACGGTGGTGGTGCTGGCGATCTACGGCGGGGGGCTCGACAAGGTCCCGGCCGGCCCGCTGGCCGCCGCCTTCGCCGGCCTGGCGGCCCAGCTCGCCGTCATCGGCGCGGTGGCCACGCTCTTCTCCTCCTTCACCAACACCACCCTGGCCGCCATCTTCACGCTCTCGGTGGTGGTCTCTGGCCACTTCGTGCGCGAGCTGCTGGTCTTCTGGAGAGGCGCTGCCCCGCTGCGCGCCGTGGGGCTGCTGCTGCCCAACCTGGCCTCGCTCGACCTCAAGGTGGCGCTGGTCTACCAGCAGCCGGTGGCGACGGGCGCGCTCGGGCTCTCGCTGCTCCATGCCCTGCTCTACGTGGCGGTGACCCTCTCGCTGGCGGCCGCGGTCTTCGGCCGCCGCGACCTGCGCTGAGCGCAGGGGCAGGGCGAGCGCTCAGCCCTCACCGATGCCGAACTTCTGAAGCCGGTATCGGAAGGAGCGGAAGGTCATGCTGAGCAGCCTGGCCGCCTCGGTCTTGGCGCCGCCGGTGCGGGCCAGCGCCTGCTCCAGCACCCGCCGCTCGACGGCGTCGAGGTGGGCCTGCAGGTCGATCCCCTCGGGCGGCAGCGTGATCGTCGCGTCACCGGGAGCGGCCGTGTCACCGCCGCCACGCAGCGCCGGCGGGAGCAGCTCGGGTCCGATGGTGTCGCCGTCGCAGAGGGTCACCGCCCGCTCCAGCACGTTGGCCAGCTCGCGAAGGTTGCCGGGCCAGCGCCAGGCGGAGAGCAGGTGGGCCGTCTCCGGCGCCAGCGACGGCGGCGTACGGCCGAGATCGGCGGCGAAGCGGGCGACGAAGTGGCGGCAGAACTCGGGCAGGTCGTCGCGCCGCTCGCGCAAGGGCGGCAGCCTGAGCTGGATGACGTTGAGCCGGTAGTAGAGGTCTTCGCGGAAGCGTCCGGCCTTCACCTCCTCGCCGAGGTCGCGGTTGGTGGCGGCCAGGATGCGAGCCGAGATGACGATGTCGCCGGTCCCGCCGACGCGGCGGATGCGCCGCTCCTGCACCGCCCGCAGCAGCTTCACCTGCACCTGCGGCGGCAACTCGCCCACCTCGTCGAGGAAGAGGGTCCCATTGCCGGCCACCTCGAAGAGGCCGGGGCGCGCCTCGACGGCGCCGGTGAAGGCTCCCCGGACGTGGCCGAAGAACTCGCTCTCGATCAGCCCCTCCGGCACGGCGCCACAGTTGACGGCCACGAAGGGCAGGTCGGCCCGGTCGCCGGCGGCGTGGATGGCGCGCGCCACCACCTCCTTGCCGGTGCCGCTCTCCCCGGTCAGCAGGACGGTGGTGCGGGTGGCGGCCACCTTGCCGACCATCCGCCGGATCTCCTCGATGGCCGGCGCGTGGCCGAGCAACCCCGGCGCGCCCAGCGGCCGATCGCCGACCCGGTGGCGCAGCAGCCTGTTCTCCTGCAACAGGGCCCGGTGCTCCAGCGCCTTCTCCACCACCAGCGTTAGCTCGTCGTTCTTGAACGGCTTGAAGACGTAGTCGTAGGCCCCCAGCTTCATGGCCTGGATGGCGTTCTCGGCGGTGGCGAAGGCGGTGATCATCACCACCTCGGTGGACGGAGAGCGCTCCTTCACGCGCCGCAGCACCTCGAGGCCACTCTCGGCGCCGAGCCGCAGATCGCAGAGCACCAGGTCGATACCACCTTCCTCGACGCGCGCCAGCGCCGCGGTGGCGTTGCCCAGGCTGGCCACCTGGTGCCCACCCCGCCCAAGGAGGATCTCGAGGAACTCGCGCATCGACTGCTCGTCGTCCACCACCAGCAGGCTGGCCATTCAGTGATCCTAGCCCGGCGCGGAGGCGGGTGGGGCGGCGACCGCGGGAGGGGCGGCGCGGGCCGGGAAGCGGACCACGAAGCGGGCGCCGTGGGGATCGACCGGCTCGACGCGCACCTCGCCGCGGTGGGCCTCGACGATCTGGTGGACGGTGGCGAGGCCGAGCCCGGTCCCTCCCGGCCGGCGCGAGAAGAACGGAGCGAAGAGGTGGTCGAGGTCGTCGGTGGCGATGCCTGGACCGTCGTCGGCCACGGTGAGCCGCGCCCCGCCCGCTTCAGCTTCGGTGGCGAGCCGTACCGTACCGCCGGCCGGCCCCAGCGCCTGGACGGCGTTGAGCAGCAGGTTCCAGAGCACCTGGCGGAGCTGGTCTGGGTCGCAGGCGATGGTCGCCGGCTGGAGGTCGCGCTCCAGCGCCACCCGCGCCACCGCCGGGTCCTGCTGGAGCGCATCGGCCACCTCGCCGGCCACCTGCGCCAGGTCGGTCGATGCCAGCTGCGGCGCCGCCGGACGGGAGTAGGCGAGGAAGCGGCCCACCAGGTGGTCGAGCCGGGCCGCCTCCTTGAGGACGATTCCGAGCAGCCGCTCCTGCTCCGGACCCAACCCCGGGGCTCCCTGCAGCAGCTCGACGCAGCCCGACATCGAGGCCAGCGGGTTTCGCAGCTCGTGGGCCAGCCCGGCCGCCACCCGTCCCAGGTCGGCCAGCCGCTCGCTGCGCCTCACCGTCTCCTCCAGGGCCCGCAGCTCGGTCAGGTCCTGGAAGATGACCGCCTGCCCGCGGGCGCCGCCGCGGGCGCCGGCCAAGGGGAAGCGGGTGAAGCCGAGGATGCGCGCCTTCCCACTCGGCGCGACCCACCCGGTCTCGCCGCGCCGGGCGTCCTCGGCGAAGCCCGGGAAGAGGCGGCCCACCGGCTGACCACGCACCGCCGCCGCGGCGAGGCCGGTGAGCTGCTCGCCGGCCCGGTTGAGGAAGGTGATGCAGCCAGAGGCGTCGAGGGTGAGCAGGCCGCTGGTGACCGACTGGACGATCTCCTCGTGGAGGGCGGTGGCGTCGGCGAGATCGCTCTGGCTGGCCGCCAGCCGCTCGCCGGTGGTTCGCAGCTGCTCGGCGAGCCAGCCGGAGAGGAGCGCGGTGGCCGCGAAGGCGGCGAGGTGGACCCAGAGCGTGGCGCCCGGGACCCAGCGCAGCGCCCCGGACCACCAGATGGCCGCGCCGTAACCGGCCAGCGAGAGCCCAAGCGCCAGCGCCGCGCCCCAGCGGTGCAGCAGCACCGCGCCGTCGATGATGGCCAGCAGGAACATGAAGAGGAAGACGCTCTCCGGCCCACCGGTAAGGGCGGTCAGGCCAGCCGCCAGCGCGGCTCCGAAGAAGAGGTGGGCCGCCGCCGCACCCCTCAGCGGGCCGGTCCGGCGCAAGAGCAGCGCCACCGCCAGCGCGCCGACGTAGGTTGCGACGATGATCAGGTAGAGCGGTGAGCGGGTCTCGCGCCCCTCCAGCTCCTCGCGCCAGCCGAAGAACACGGCCCCACCGAGGATGACCGTGACCAGGGCGAGCCGGAAGAGCGTGAGCCAGACCAGCCGGCCGAACAGCGACTCGTTCCCCGGCTGGTCCCGGTCCCCGGCCTGCGACCGGGAGCCACTGCTCACTTGACGTTGTCGGCCATGCTGAAGATCGGGAGGTACATGGCGATCATGAAGAAGCCGACGATGCCGCCAAGCACCACCATCATGAGCGGCTCGATCATGGAGGTGAGGGCGCCGATGGCGACGTCGACCTCGTCGTCGTAGAAGTCGGCGATCTTGGAGAGCATCTGGTCCATGGCGCCGGTCGCCTCGCCGACGCCGATCATCTGCACCACCATGGGCGGGAAGACGCCGGTCTCGGCCAGCGGCCCAGCGATGTTCCTTCCTTCCGAGATCTTGGCCCGCACGAAGAGGATGGCCGCCTCGATGGTCCGGTTCCCGGCGGTCTTGGCCACGATGTCGAGCGCGTCGAGGATGGGGACGCCGGAGGAGATCATGGTCCCGAGCGTGCGGGTGAAGCGGGCCACCGCCACCTTGCGGATCATGGGGCCGAAGAGCGGCAGCTTGAGGACGGTGCTGTGCCAGACCTGCTGCCCCTTCCCCTTGGCGATGACCGTCTTGAAGCCGATGAAGATGGCGGTGGGGATGCCGAGGTAGAGGTACCAGGAGCCGCGGAAGCCGGCGGAGAGGTCGACCAGGAACTGGGTCGGTCCTGGGAGCGCGCCGCCCATGTCCTTGAACATCTTCTCGAAGGTCGGGACCACGAAGCCGATCAGGGCCACCACCACGCCGACGGCCACGGTCAGCACCACCGCCGGGTAGACCATGGCGCCCTTGACCCGCCGCTTCAGCTTCGAGTTCTTCTCGATGTAGGCGCCGAGCCGCTGCAGGATGGTGTCGAGGATGCCGCCGACCTCGCCGGCGCGGACCAACTGCACGAAGAGGGTGTCGAAGACCTTGGGGTGGTCGGCCAGCGCGTCGGCGAAGGTCGAGCCGGACTCCACCTTGGTCTTCACCGCCATCAGCACGGTCCGGAACTCCGGGTTGTCAGCCTGGGTCCCGATGATGTCGAGGGCCTGGACCAGCGGGAGGCCGGCGTCGATCATCACCGAGAACTGCCGGGTGAAGACCAGCAGGTCCTTCTCCGCGACGCCCCCCATGCCGGGGATCTTGAGGTGGATCTCCCTCGGCTTCTTCTTGACCTTGACCGGCTCCAGCCCCATCTGGCGCAGGCGGGCCTCGACCGACGCCGAGTCAGGCGCCTCGATTTCGCCGGAGCGGAGCTCGCCCTGCTTGCTCTTGCCGGTCCACTTCCAGACCGGCGCCTTCTTCACCGTGCTGGCGACCTTGCTCTTCTGTGTGACGGCTGCGGCCTGGGCCATGTACGCCTCGTGAGTTGACGGCCGCCGATGCTAACGCGGCTCCGCCCTCCGGTCGAATCTCCGGCGGCTACCGGGCCGGCGCCGGCGCGGGGCCGGGGCGGGGGGTCCCGAAGCCGCTGGAGATCAGGTTCCTCAGCTCCTCGGCGTCGGAGGAGCGGCTGATCGCCTCCTCGATGGTGATGAGCCGCCTGGCCACCGCCATCGCCAGCCCCTGGTTGAAGGTCTGCATGCCGAACTTGGCCTGGCCGACCTGCATCTGCGAGTAGATCTGGTGGACCTTGTCCTCGCGGATCAAGTTGCGGATGGCCGGGTTGGGGACCATCACCTCGACGACCAGGACGCGGCCGGCCGCCCCGGCCTTGGGGAGCAGGTTCTGGGTCACCACCCCCTCCAGCACGAAGGAGAGCTGGGCGCGCACCTGCGGCTGCTGGAAGGGCGGGAAGACGTCGAGGATGCGGTTGATGGTCTGCACCGCGCTGTTGGTGTGGAGCGTGGCGAAGGCCAGGTGGCCGGTCTCGGAGATCACCAGCGCCGCCTCGACCGTCTCCAGGTCGCGCATCTCGCCGATCAGCACCACGTCCGGGTCCTGGCGCAGGATGTACTTGAGCGCCTTCTTGAAGCTCTGGGTGTCGGCCCCGACCTCGCGCTGGTTGACGACGCAGTTCTTGTGCGGGTGCAGGTACTCGATGGGATCCTCGACGGAGAGGATGTGCTCGTGCCGGTCGGTGTTGATCTTGTCGATGATCGAGGCCAGCGTGGTGGACTTGCCCGAGCCGGTCGGGCCGGTCACCAGCACCAGGCCGCGCGGCTTCCTGGCCAGCTCGGCCACGATGGGGGGCAGCCCCAGCTCGGCGAAGGTCAGGATCTTGAAGGGGATGGTGCGGAAGGCGCCGGCCACCGCGCCGCGCTGCATGAAGATGTTGGCGCGGAAGCGCGACAGCCCCTTCACGCCGAAGGAGAGGTCGAGCTCGTTCTCCTCCTCGAACTTGTGCTTCTGGGCGTCGGTCAGGATCGAGTAACAGATCTGCTTGGTGTCGACCGGGTTGAGCGGCGGGGTCTTGAGCGGCACCAGCTTGCCGTCGATGCGCAGCTGTGGCGGCGAGCCGGTGGTGATGTGGAGGTCGCTGGCTCCCTTCTCGACCATCGCCTTGAGGAGCTGGTGCAGGTTGGCCATGGGGTCTCCGGTGCCGCTAGAACTTGTCCGGGGCGGTGTTGCCGATGGCCTCGGAGAGCGTGGTGACCCCGAGCTTCACCTTTGAGAGCGCGCTCATGCGCAGGGTGCGGAAGCCGAGCCGGATCGCCTCCTGCTTGAGCTCGGCGGTCGAGCAGCCCTGGATGATCAGCTCCTTCAGGCCGTCCCAGATGGGCATGACCTCGTAGACGGCGACGCGTCCCTTGAAGCCGCGGTCGTTGCAGTTCTTGCAGCCGGCCTTGTCGAAGACCTGGAAGGTGCCGACCTCGTCGGGGGCGAAGCCGGCGTCGAGCAGCGCCGAGTCCTCCACCGGCACCGCCTTCTTGCAGTCGGGGCAGAGCCGGCGGCAGAGCCGCTGGGCCACGATGGCGTTGAGCGAGGCGGTCACCAGGAAGGGCTCGATGCCCATGTTGAGGAGGCGCGAGACGGTGCCCGGGGCGTCGTTGGTGTGCAGGGTGGAGAGCACCAGGTGGCCGGTCAGGGCCGCCTTGACGCCGATCTCGGCGGTCTCGAAGTCGCGGATCTCGCCGACCATGATGATGTCGGGGTCCTGGCGCAGGAAGCTGCGCAGGGCGGCCGCGAAGTTGAGGCCGATGTCCTCGTGCATCTGGACCTGGTTGATGCCGAAGAAGTTGAACTCGACCGGGTCCTCGGCGGTCGAGATGTTCCAGGCCACCTCGTTGAGCTTGGAGAGGGCCGAGTAGAGCGTGGTGGTCTTGCCCGAGCCGGTCGGGCCGGTCACCAGCACCATGCCGTAGGGGCGGTCGATGGCGTCGAGGAACTCCTTGAGCTGGGCCTCCTCGAACCCCAGCTTGGTCATGTCGAGCTGGAGGTTGGACTTGTCGAGGAGGCGCATCACCACCTTCTCGCCGAAGAGCGTCGGGCAGACCGAGACGCGGAAGTCCATCTCCTTGCCCTTGCCCAGCTTGAGCTTGATGCGGCCGTCCTGGGGGAGGCGGCGCTCCGAGATGTCGAGCTCGGCCATGATCTTGAGCCGGGAGATGATGGCGTTCCGCAGCTTCATGGGCGGCTTCATCACCTCGTAGAGCACGCCGTCGATGCGGAAGCGGACCCGGAAGTCCTTCTCATAGGGCTCGACGTGGATGTCGGAGGCCCCCTTCTTGATGGCGTCGAGCAGGATCAGGTTGACCAGCTTGACGACCGGGGCCTCGGCGGCGCTGTTCTGCAGGTCGACGGCGTTGACGTCGTCGTCGCCGCCCTCGACCAGCGCCACCTCCGAGTCGTCGAAGCCCATCATGACCTCGTCGAGGTCGGGCCCCTTGTCGGCGAAGAGCCGCTCGATGGCCTCCCGGATGGCCTGCTCCGAGGCCACCACCACGTCGATGTTGTAGCCGGTGAGGAACTTGAGGTCGTCGATGGCGAAGATGTTGGAGGGGTCGCTCATGGCGACCACCAGCGACGCGCCGGTCCGGTTGACCGGCACCACCAGGTGCTTCTCGGCGGTGGCCCGGGGCACCAGCTTGAGCACCTCCGGGTCGATCTCGAACTCCTTGAGGTCGATGGAGGGGACGCCGTACTGCTTGGAGAGGAAGCCGGTCAGGTCCGACTCGGCGATCGAGCCATGCTTGACGAGGAGCGAGCCGATGCGGCCGCCGATCTTCCGCGATTCCTCCTGGGCCTTCTGGAGCTGCTGCAGTGAGATCAGGTTCTCTCGAACCAGCAGTTCGCCAAGCCGTCCAGACATGTGTGGTGTTCCCCGCGGTCGAAGGTGAGACCCGGCGCGGACGTTAACAGCGGTGTCGCGGGGGGGTCAAGGCGATGAAGCGCCGTCTCAGCCCGGATTCCCAAGGGAAATCGGGCTGTGGGCCGCCATCGGACGTGAGCGGCAACACTTACGGTCAGCGGACGTCGGCGAGCAGCACCCGGGCCCGTTCGGCGTCGGCGGCGATCTGCGACCGCAGCGCCTCCACCGTGGGGAAGCGCCGCTCCTCGCGGAGCCGGGCCACGAAGCTTAGCCGGAGCGATTCGCCGTAGAGATCGCGGCCGTCGAAGTCGAAGAGGTGGACCTCGGCGGACACGTGGCCGGACGGATCGACGGTCGGCTTGACGCCGACGTTGCAGACGCCGGCGTGGACCGCCGCGCCACCCACCAGGGCGCGCACCGCGTAGACGCCCCGCGCCGGCAGCAGCGCGCTGGTCTCGACGTTGGCGGTGGCGAAGCCGAAGCCGCGCCCGCGCCCGGCCCCGCCCACCACCTCGCCGTCGAGGTCGTAGCAGCGGGCCAGCAGCAGCGCCGCCCCCTCGACGTTCCCCTCCAGCAGGAACTCGCGGATCTTGGTGGAGGAGACGGTCAGGCCACCCTCGGTGACCGGCTCGATCACCCGCAGGTCGATGGCACTCGCCGCCAGCAACGGCCGCAGCGCCTCGACCCGGGCCCGCTCGTGGCCGGCCGTGAAGTCCCAGCCGACCACCACCTCGCCGATGCCGAGCGCGGCCAGGTCCCGCTCCACGAAGAGCCCGGCCGGGGTGGCCGCGTAGGCGAGATCGAAGGTCTGCAGCACCGCCACCTCGGCGCCGGCCGCCTCCAGGAGCTCGAGCTTGCGCGGCAGCGAGGTGAGGAGCGGTGGGGCCAGGCGAGGCCGGAGCACCTGGACCGGGTGCGGCTCGAAGGTGAGCACGCCGCTGGCCCGGCCCCGGCCGCTCGCCAGCGCGCCGGCCCGATCCAGCAGGGCCCGGTGGCCGAGGTGGACGCCGTCGAAGTTGCCGATGGCCAGCGCGCCGCCGCGCAGCGCGCCGCTGGCCGCGGCCTCCTCTATCGATCTGAACAGGCGCATCGGCGAAACAGATAGGCCCGGCGGCGGGGTGGCGTCAAACTCCCGGGCCGCGCCCTCCCGCGCCCCCGGCCCCGCGCCACGGGCCACGGGCCGCGCCGGGTTCGGGAGGTCGACCCGGCCCAGCGGTGCCGGGATCTTGCGACCGGGGCCCGGCGGCCGTACACATTGGGGCCATGGCCCTCCACACCGCCTTGGCGCTCTCCACGGTCCTCGCCGCCGCCTACCTCTTCTTCGGCGCCGGCTCGCGCCCGCTGGCCGGTGCCGTGGAACTATCCGGTTCTGTTGGCTGTTGCGCCGCTGGCCGGTGCATTGGCTGCGGGCAATC
>JANPOM010000305.1:0-2241 GCA_031427995.1 Anaeromyxobacter sp.
ATGACCACCAGTGCGACTCGAAACACATGCCGTGAATGCTCCATCCGTCTCCTCCTCTGCGGGGTTCGTCAGTCGTCGAGTTTTTCCGGCCTGGTGAGCAGGGCCAGCCAGTGGGTGCGGGGCCGCGGCGGCGGAGGGGCCTCGGTGCCGAGCGTCTCGGGGGCGAAGATGGTCGAGAGCATCCCGGGCCCGGAGCCGGCCGCGGGCTCGGGATCCACGCCCAGCTTCTCGGGGGCGAAGACGTGGCCGAGCAGGCCGGGGCTGGCCTGGAGCGGCGAGCCGGAAGGCGAAGGCGGCGGGAGCTGCTCGAGCCGGAGCGCGTCGCGAAACCCGCTCAGCAATGCCTTGATCAGGTCAGCCATGGCCCTGCTCCACCGGGGTGGTCGGCGCCGGCCGCTTCGACGCCGACCGCGGTCGCAGGCGCGGCACCAGCAGCAGCGCCGCGCCGTAAAGGCCGAAGGAGACGAAAAGCGTCGCCGGCTTCCCGACCGGGAGGTCCTCGAAGAGGATCTTCACGCCGGTGGCGACCAGCAGCGGGTAGGCGAGCCAGCCGGCCTCGCGCCAGGCCTCGCGCCGCCCGGCCCAGGCCAGGAAGAGCGTCCCCGAGACCAGCACGGCGGTGCGGATGGTGGCGACCGCGCCGCGGCTCACCTCGGTCCCGGGTGTCCCCGCCAGCAAGGGGACCAGCCTCCAGGTGACCAGGCCGGCGGCGCCGGCGGCGGCCAGGACCACCAGCAGCAGTTGGGGAATCCGCGTGGCCAGGGACGGCGCTGGGCCGGAGTTGGTGGGGCGGGAGCCGAACCAGGCACAGGCCGCGGCGGCGGCCAGCGCCACCAGGGAGGCGCTGCCCGGAGAGACCCAGGCGCGCCCCGCCGAGGCGAGCAGGGAGTCGTAGCTGACCGCCAGCAGGCTGGAGGCGACCGCGGCCCCGAGCGCGTAGCCGGCGCCCTGCACCGCCAGGGTGCGCCGGCCGAGACGCCCCGAGAGCTCGGCGGAGGCGACCGCCAGAAGGCACCAGACCAGCGCCAGCAACGAGCCGTCGAGGAGCAGCGCCGTGCCCGAGCCGACCATCAGCACCGCCACCGAGGTGTAGAAGGGGAAGTTGACCAGGTCCTGATCGCGGCGGCCGCGGAAGAAGTAGGCCACGCCGTAGGCGCCCAGCCCGAAGAGCGTCGCCGCCACGCCGAAGAGGACGGCGTTGCTCTCGGTGGCGCGGGCCGCCACGAAGGCGGCACCTCCGAGCCCGGCCGCCACCGCCCCGATGGTCTGGAAGACCTCGAAGGCGACCACCCCGCGGTTCATGAGGAGGGTGCGGGTACCGAAGCTGGCCACGAAGGCAATCAGCAGCACCGCCTGCACCAGGTTGGCGGACCCCGGCCCCTCCAGCGCGTCGGGCGCCACCGCCCGCACCGAGACGGCCAGCACGGCCAGATCGGCGACCGCCGCCAAGGGCCAGCGGATGGCGTGCCAGTCGAGGACGTAGGCGAGCCAGAGGCACTCGACGCCCAGCAGGACCAGGAAAAGCGCGCCCGGGGCCATGCGGCCACCTAGCAGCATGAGGGCGATGACCGTGATGACGCTGCCGAGGGAGGCGATCCAGGCGAGGGCCTGGAGGCGGCGGCGGGCAGCCACGCCGAGCAACGTCGAGGTGATCAGCGCCAGGGCCGCGACGGCGGCGGTCGGACCGAGGAGCTTGAAGCGGGCCGCCGCTTCGAAGAGGAGCGGGAAGGCGATGATCAGCGCGGCGAAGCCGTGGACTCCGGCGCTCACGCCAGCGCCGGCGCGGGCGGCGCGATCGGCGAAGGCGATCCAGGTGGCCGCGTAGATGAAGCCGAGGGTCACGCCGAGCCAGCCCGGGATCATCTGGTTGTCGGTCAGCGCCCGGAGGATGAAGGCGCCGGCCAGGACCAGCAGGGTCCGCCCGCCATACGAGAGCCCAGCCCCGACCAGGCCGGCGGCCTCGGGCGCGCTGCCGGTCCCCTGCCCCAAGGCGCCCGGACTGCCTTCCTCGACGCGCTGGATCCGCTTGCCAGGCCTCGCCCCGGCTCCGATCGGCCCGGCCTCGAGCGCGGCGAGCCGGTCGCCGAACCGGGCGAGTTGCTCGGTGAGCGCCGCCACCTTCAACTCGAGGGCAGCCGGACTATCGGACACGAAACCTCTCTTGCGGGGGGGGGGGGGGGGGGGGAAACCATATGGGGGGGCCAAAAAGCAAACCGGCCCACAATACCCACGGTAGAAAAT
>JANPOM010000306.1:0-14137 GCA_031427995.1 Anaeromyxobacter sp.
AGGTCGGCCTGCAGCCCGGTGCGGGTGAGGTAGTCGGAGACCACGCGCGAGCCGGGGGCGAGCGAGGTCTTGACCCAGGGCCTGGGCCGCAAGCCCCGGGCGCGCGCCTTCCTGGCCAGCAGGCCGGCCGCCAGCATCACCGCCGGGTTGGAGGTGTTGGTGCAGGAGGTGATGGCGGCGATAACCACGTCGCCGTGGCCGAGCGTGAGGCCGGCGCTGGCCACCGGCCTCACGCCCGCCGGCTCGGCATGGGTCGTGCCGGTGGTGGCGGAGGCGGCGTGGCGCTTCGGCAGCTCCTCGGGGCTCAGCGAGAAGCCGCTGGCGTCCCGCTGGACCAGCAGCGCGCCGAGCCGGGTCTTCAGGTCGGCCAGCGCGATCCGGTCCTGCGGCCGCTTCGGCCCGGCCACCGACGGCTCGACGGCGGCGAGATCGAGCCGCACCACCCGCGAGTAGTCGACCGCTCCCTCCAGCGGGACGCCGAAGATTCCCTGCGCCTCGTGGTAGGCGCGGATGGCCTGCACCTGCTCCGCCGGCCGGCCGGTGGCGGCGTAGTACTCGAGCGTCCGCTCGTCGACCGGGAAGTAGCTCATGGTGGCGCCATACTCGGGCGCCATGTTGGCGATGGTGGCCCGGGTGGCGGCCGGGAGCGTGCGCGCCCCCTCGCCGAAGAACTCGACGAACTTGCCGACCACGCCGGCCCGGCGCAGCAGCTCGGTGATGGTCAGCACCAGGTCGGTGGCGGTCACGCCTTCGCGCAGGGTGCCGGTGAGCAGGACTCCGACCACGTCCGGCTCGAGGAAGGTGGCCGGCTGGCCGAGCATGGCCGCCTCGGCCTCGATGCCACCCACGCCCCAGCCGACCACGCCGAGGCCGTTGACCATGGTGGTGTGCGAGTCGGTCCCGACCAGCGTGTCGGGGAACCAGAGCCCGTCGCGCTCGAAGACGCCGCGGGCCAGGTGCTCGAGGTTGACCTGGTGGCAGATGCCGAAACCGGGCGGCACGATCCGCAAGGTCGAGAAGGCCTGCGCTCCCCACTTGAGGAACTGGTAGCGCTGCTGGTTGCGGGCCGCCTCCAGGGCCATGTTGACGCCGAGCGATTCGGGCGTGCCCCAGCCATCGACCTGGACCGAGTGGTCGACCACCAGCTCGACCGGTACGATCGGCTCGACCCGCTTCGGATCCCGCCCCAGCCGCGCCGCGGCCGCTCGCATGGTGGCGAGATCGACCAGCAGCGGAACGCCGGTGAAGTCCTGCAGCAGCACGCGCGCCACCACGAAGGGGAGTTCGCGGGTGCGGGCGCCGTTCGGCTGCCAGCGGGCCAGCGAGCGGACGTCGGCCTCGGTGACCCGCTTGCCGTCGGCGGTACGGGCCAGCGCCTCGAGCACCACCCGGATCGAGACCGGCAGCCGCGAGATGGGGCCGAGACCGCGCCGCTCCAGCTCCGGCAGCGAGACCAGCCGGCCGCGCCGCCCGTCCCCGGGATCGAATGTGGTGAGCGCTCCGAGCAGGTCTGCCATTGGCTCAACCTAACCTCGCCGCCGGCCCGGCGCGACGCCCCGTCCGGTGCGCCAGCCCTGAGGGCGGCGGGTCAGAACGTGAAGCGATCGACGACGCCGCGCGACCACTCGAGGATGGTCGGCCAGCCGACCACCGCGTCGAGCGCCGCGTCGGCCCGATCGAGCGCCACCCGCTGCTCCACCACGCTGGCCGAGCAGGCGATGAGCCGGGCCCCGGCGGCGCGCGCCTGCTGCAGGAGCGCGGTCGGGTCGTCACCCTCCCCGTCGTGGCCGGCCACCACCGCGCCGACGGCCGGGCCGGTCAGGAAGACATCGACCCGCTGCTCCATGGAGACCGCCGCCAGCGCGCATGAGCCCGCCGAGCGGAGGGCGTGGGGGGTGGCGCTGCAGACGAAGAGGACCGTGCGACCGGACATCCCGGCGTTGTAGTACCGCGCGCCGGGGAAATCGAGCCGGCTGTCAGGCGCGGTGCGGGGGGGGGTCCGGGGGGAGGCGGCGCTTGCCGAGTCCCCCGGCCGCGTCATCCCTGCCTCTCAGGGCGGCGATCCGGTTTTCCCCGCTCATTCGCGTGTGTTATGCGTCCCGGCGCTATGACTGACGAGAAGAGGCCGACTGGACCCGTGGTGATTCGCAAGGGACACTTGAAGCCGCCCCCGGTGGGGACGCCGATCGAGACGCCCGTGGTCGAGCGGATCGAGCCGGCGGCCGCGGCCGCCCCGGCGCCGCGCGACGATCGCCCGCTCTGGCAGCGGCTGGCCGACGAGAAGCGCGCCGCCGACGCCGGAGCCGCCCCGGCCGACCCCAGTCCGCCCGCGGCCAGTCCGCCCGCGGCCAGTCCGCCTGGAGCCGGTCCGCCCGGCGGCCGATCAGGTGGCGCCCGACCTCCCGGCAACCGCCCGCCTGGCGACCGTCCGCCCAGCGATCGCCCAGGAGGCAACCGCCCGCCCACCGGCCGTCCGACTGGCGGCCGACCGGGTGGTAGCCGTCCGCCCGGTGGCGGTTCGTCCGGCGACCGCCCGCGCGGCGACCGCGACCGTCCCCGCCAGCATGACTCGCTGTCCGCCGACGCCACCGCCTCCCAGCTCCCGGCCGGCGAGCCGCCACCAGTGCCGGAGGCCCAGGCCGAGGACGAAGGCTCCTTCGCCGACCTGCTCGCCTCCACCGGCGGCAGCTCTCCGGCGCGCCGCCGCTTCAAGGCCGGCGAGAAGGTGGCTGGCAAGATCATCCAGGTCGGCGACGAGGTCACCTTCCTCGACCTCGGCAGCGGCCTGGCCGACGGGCTCATCGAGACCGTCGAGCTGCACGACGCCGAGGGGAACGTGACCGCCCGGGTCGGCGACATCCTCGACGCCGTGGTCGTCAAGGGCGGCGACCGGGGCGTGCAGGTCTCGATCGGCCGCGCCAAGTCGGTCACCCGCGATCACGCCCGCGAGGCGCTCATGGCCGCCGTCGAGACCGGCCTGCCGGTCGAGGGCGTCGTCAAGGCCGTCAACAAGGGCGGCATCGAGGTCGAGGTGAACGGCGTGCGGGCCTTCTGCCCCATGTCGCAGATCGACGTCCGCTTCGTCGGTGACGCCACCACGCTGATCGGCCAGAAGCTCCACTTCAGGGTGCAGAAGGCCGACGACCGCGACGTGGTGCTGTCACGCCGCGTGCTGCTCGAGGCGGAACGGGCCGAGAAGGCCACCGCCACCCGCCAGCGGCTGGCCGCCGGCGCCGTCTTCGAGGGGATCGTCACCTCCGTCCAGGACTACGGCGCCTTCGTCGATCTCGGCGGCATCGAGGGGCTGGTGCACGTCTCCGAGCTGGCCTGGGACCGGGTCTCCAAGCCGCAGGACCTGCTCAAGAGCGGCGACCAGGTCACCGTCACGGTGCTCCGCATCGACGAGGACCAGAAGAAGGGCGAGCGCATCTCCCTGTCGGTCAAGGCGCTGATCCCGCGCCCGGAGCCGAAGCCGGTCGCGCCCGGACCGGACCGGCCGGCCCGCCTGGCGCCGCCGCCGCCCCCACGGGCCGGCGACGTGGTCGAGGCGGCGGTGGACAAGATCGAGTCCTTCGGCCTCTTCGTGAAGTTCGCCGGCGGTCGCGGCCTGGTCCCGGCCTCCGAGACCGGGACGCCGCACGGCACCGACCTGCGCCGCGCCTTCAAGGCGGGCGACGCCTTCCCGGCGCTGGTCCTCCAGATCGACGAACTGGGGCGCTTCCGGCTCTCCAAGACCGGGGCCGTCGACGCCGCCGAGCGGGCCGACGCCCGGGCCTACATGGAGGCGTCGCAGCCCAGGGGTGGCGGCAAGGGCTTCGGAACGCTCGGCGATCTGCTCAAGAAGAAGCTCGAGCAGAATTAGTCCGGGCCGGATCGGCCGCGGAGCGCCGGGCGCTGGGTGGCACCCACGTTCCCTCTGGATGGGGAGGCGGGTGTGCGATAGCCTTCCTGCCCCGTGTGGCGCCGTGCCCGCGGCATCGCTCCCCCCCCCCTCCGACGACCGACGAGGATCCCGCCCGATGGCCCAGAACGCCCCGACGCAGCATGCCGCCCTCCTCCGCTGGGTGGAGGAGACCGCCAAGCTCACCAGGCCGGACGCGATCGTCTGGTGCGATGGGAGCGAGGCCGAGAAGAAGAAGCTCACCGCCGAGGCAGTGGCTGCCAAGGTCCTCATCCCGCTCGACCAGAAGAAGTGGCCGAACTGCTACTACCACCACTCGAACCAGAACGACGTGGCGCGCGTCGAGCACCTCACGGTGATCTGCACGCCGACCAGGGACGAGGCCGGCCCCACCAACAACTGGATGGCCCCGGTCGAGGCCTACGCCAAGCTCACCGCCATCTACGACGGCTGCATGAAGGGGCGCACCATGTACGTGGTGCCCTACATCATGGGGCCCGCCACCTCGCCCTTCTCCAAGGTCGGCGTCGAGCTGACCGACTCGGTCTACGTCGCCCTCAACATGGGGATCATGACGCGGATGGGGAAGGTGGCCCTGGATCGGCTCGGCACCGGCGGCGAGTTCAACAAGGGGCTCCATTCGGTCGCCGACTGCAGCCCCGACCGTCGCTGGATCTGCCACTTCCCGCAGGACAACACCATCTGGTCGGTCGGCTCGGGCTACGGCGGCAACGCCCTGCTCGGCAAGAAGTGCCTGGCCCTGCGCATCGGCAGCGCGCTCGCCAGGAAGGAGGGCTGGCTCGCCGAGCACATGCTGATCCTCGAGGCCGAGAGCCCGGCCGGCGAGATCAGCTACGTGGCGGCCGCCTTCCCCTCGGCCTGCGGCAAGACCAACTTCGCCATGATGATCCCGCCCAAGACCTTCGACGGCTGGAAGATCCGGACCGTGGGCGACGACATCGCCTGGATGCGCGTGGGTGAGGACGGGCGGCTCTGGGCCGTCAACCCGGAGAACGGCTACTTCGGCGTGGCCCCCGGCACCAACCGCAAGACCAACCCGAACGCCATGGAGTGCGTCCGCAAGGACTCGCTCTTCACCAACGTGGCGCGCACCAAGGACGGCGACATCTGGTGGGAAGGATGGGACACCGAGGCCCCCGACGAGCTGATCGACTGGAAGGGCGACCCCTGGAAGAAGGGCTCGAAGGACAAGGCGGCCCACCCCAACAGCCGCTTCACCGCGCCGGCCTCCAACAACCCGGCCCTCTCGTCCAAGGTGGACGACCCGGCCGGCGTCCCCATCTCGGCCATCATCTTCGGCGGCCGCCGCTCCACCACCGTCCCGCTGGTGATGGAGGCCTTCAACTGGACGCACGGCGTCTTCATGGGCGCCACCATGGGCTCGGAGACCACCGCCGCCGCGGTCGGCCTGAAGGAGGGCGTGCGCCGTGACCCAATGGCCATGCTGCCCTTCATCGGCTACGACGCCGGCACCTACCTGCAGCACTGGCTCGACATGCAGGGGCGCATCCCCGATCCGCCCAAGGTCTACATGGTCAACTGGTTCCGCAAGAACCAGGACGGCAAGTTCCTCTGGCCGGGCTACGGCGACAACATGCGCGTGCTCAAGTGGATCCTCGACCGGACCGCCGGCCGCGTCGGCGCCCAGGAGACCCTGTTCGGCAACACCCCGCGCATAGGCGACCTCGACCTGAGCGGCCTGGCCGCCACGGCCGAGCAGGTGGCCGCCGCCACCCGCATCGACCTCGGCGAGTGGCAGGAGGAACTCGAGTCGCAGGGCGAGTGGTTCGAGAAGCTCGGCAAGACCCTGCCCCGGCCCATCAGCCTGCAGCGCGACATGCTGCTGGAGCGGGTCAAGCGGGCGCGTGCGGTAAGGTAGCCGCTCGGATGGCGCGGCGTCCTCGCGGGCTCGGCCTCACGGCCGGGCCCGCTTCGTTCTAAGGCGGTCTCCGGGACGCGGTAGAGTCGGGCCATGTGCACCCTCGCCCTCGCCCTCGGCGCCGACCGGCGCTGGCCGGTGGTGGTGGCCGCCAACCGCGACGAGCGGCTGGGGCGCGCCTCGGAGGGCTGGGCGGCGCGGACCACGCCGGGCGGCGTCCGCTGGGCCGGGCCGCGCGACGCCGTGGCTGGCGGCACCTGGATCGGCCTCTCCTCCCGCGGCCTGTTCGCGGCGCTCACCAACTTCCACGCCCCCGTCGCCTGGTATCCGGACCCGAAGCGCCGCTCGCGCGGCGAGCTGGTGCCGAGCGCGCTCGAGGCCCCATCGGCGGCGGCGGCGCGGGAGGCGCTGGCCCCGCTCGACCCGGCCCTCTGGAACCCCTTCCACCTGGTGGTGGCCGACGCCGCCTCGGCCTGGCTCTGGTGGTACGACGGCGAGCGCGCCGTCGTGGAGCCGCTCGGCCCCGGCCTGCACGTGGTCACCGAGGACTCGCCGCACGGGCTCGGACTCCGCGGGGAGCTGGTTCGCACCCGCTGGCCGCTCGACCTCTCCCCGGCCCGGCTGCGCGAGCTGCTCTCGCTCCATGCCCCGCCCCACCCGGCCCCCAGCTGCCTCCACGTCGAGCCTCGCTACGGCACCAGCTCCTCGGCGATCCTCCGCCTGCCAGGCCAGCTGCGCCACGCCGAGCTCTACGCCGCCGACGGCCCGCCCTGCACCTTCCCGCTCGAGGATCGCTCCAGCCTGCTGGCCGGGCTGGCCGATCAGGCTTGACGCCGGCCCTTCGCCGCGTCATTGGAGAGGCCGCCATGGGACTCCTCGACCGGATCAGCCTGCGGAAGCATACCGACTCGCCGCCCGAGGCCATCGACGTCGCCCCCGACCACGCCCTGGTGGTCACCTGGCCCGGCGGCGCGCCGCTGACCATCCCGGCCAAGGCGCTCCGCGACGGCTGCCCCTGCGCCGGCTGCGTCGAGGAGTTCACCGGCAAGAAGCTGCTCGACACCTCGAGCATCCCCGACGACATCCGCCCGCTCGCCCTCGACGCGGTGGGGAACTACGCCATCCGGATCGAGTGGTCGGACGGCCACTCCACCGGCCTCTACACCTGGGCGACCTTGCGGACCATCGGGGAGCGCCCCGCCGCTACCTGACCGGCGCCGCGGGCTCGGCCTGGCCGCCTTCACCGCCGGGTGGCTGCCTTGGCCCCCGTCTAGCGCTGGCGCCCGCGCACCATGGCGCGATCCATCTCGCGCTTCGACTCGCGCTCGGCGATGGCGCCGCGACGGTCCTCGTGGGTCCGCCCCTTGGCCAGCGCCAGCTCCACCTTGGCCCAGCCGCCGCGGAAGTAGATCTGGGTCGGGACCAGCGTGTAGCCAGACCGGTCAACCCGGGCCGAGAGCTTGTCGATCTGGTTGCGCCCCACCAGCAGCTTGCGGTCGCGAACCGGGGCGTGGCCGAACGGACCGGCCTTGTCGTACTCGCCGATGCGGCAGTTGACGAGGTAGAGCTCCCCGCCGCGCGGCTGGGCGTAGGCGTCGGCCAGGTTGGCGTTGCCGGCCCGCAGCGACTTGACCTCGCTGCCCTGCAGCACCAGCCCGGCCTCGAACCGCTCCTCGATGTCGAAGTCGAAGCCGGCGCGACGGTTGCGCGCCACCACCTTGACCTCGGTCTCGGCCCGCTTCTCGCCCTTCTTGGACCCGCCGGCCTTCTTGCTCATGGCCGCCCCGGCAGGCGCCGGCTAACGGCATCTCCCCGGCTCACGGCATCTCCCCGGCTCACGGCATCACCAGGTTGTCGATGAGCCGGGTGGTGCCGACGAAGGCGGCCAGCATCATGACACTGCCCGGCACCGCCTCGGTCACCGGCTGGAGGTTGAGCGGATGGACGATCTCGACGTAGTCGACCCGCGCCCCGGCCGCCTCGAGCCGGGCCCGCGCCGCGGCAGCCAGCGGCGCTGTCTCGCGCCGGCCGGACACCACCGTGTCGCGCGCCTCGTTGATCGAGCGTGACAGCGCCAGCGCGGCTGGCCGCTGCTCCGGCTTCAGGTAGGCGTTGCGCGACGAGCGGGCCAGTCCATCAGCCTCGCGGACGATCGGCATGCCGACGATCTCGACGCCGCAGGCGAGGTCGGCGGCCATGGCGCGGATCACCGCCAGCTGCTGCCAGTCCTTCTCGCCGAATATCGCGAGCTGGGGGCGGGTCAGGTTGAAGAGCTTGAGGACCACGGTGGCCACGCCGCGGAAGTGGCCCGGGCGGCTGGCGCCGCAGAGCCCTTGGCTGGCCTGCGTGACCTCGACCCAGGTCTGGTGGCTGGGGCCGAACATCCGCGCCGGATGGGGCGGGGCCAGCACCATGTCGATGCCGGCCTCGCCGCAGGTGGCGAGGTCACCCTCGAGATCGCGCGGGTAGCTCGAGAGGTCCTCGCCCGGGCCGAACTGGGTCGGGTTGACGAAGATGGTGGCGAGCGCCAGCCCGCGCTTCCCGCCCTGGTCGGCGCGCCGCCGCGCCTCCCGCAGCAGCGAGCGGTGGCCGTCGTGCAGGTAGCCCATGGTCGGCACCAGCGTGAGGCGCTGGCCGGAGTCGCGGGCCTCGCTGCAGCGCGCCTGCCAGGCGGCCGGATCGGTGAAAAGCTCTGGGAGCGGCACGGGTGGAGTCTACACCGGCGCGCCCATCACGCCGGGCAGCTCTTCGGGCGACTCCTCGGCCACCGGCACCAGCCGGACCGCGGAGGAGTGGAAGCAGTGCTCATCGGCCGGGAAGGCGCGGGCCTTCACCTCGGTGACGTACTGGCCAACCGCCCCGGTCACCTCTGCCCCCAGCGCCGCGAAGCGCTTCACGAAGCGGGGCGTGAAGCTGGCGTCCATGCCGAGCAGGTCGGTCAGCACCAGCACCTGCCCGTCGCAGGTCGGGCCGGCGCCGATGCCGATGGTCGGGATCTTGAGCTGGCCGGTGATGACGCGGGCCAGCTCGGTCGGGATGCACTCGAGGACGATGGCGTAGCAGCCGGCCGCCTCCAGGGTGCGGGCGTCATGGAGCAGTTGCTGGGCCCGCTCGGCGTCCTTGCCCTGCACCACGTAGCCGCCCAGCTTGTGGACCGACTGCGGGGTGAGGCCGATGTGGCCCATCACCGGCACGCCGGCGCGGAGCACGCGCCGGACCACCTCGGTGTAGTCGCTGCCACCCTCCAGCTTGACCGACTCGACGCCACCCTCGGCCACCATCCGCATGGCGGCCTTGACCGCCTCGTCGGCGCTGGCCTGGTAGCTGCCGAAGGGGAGGTCGCCGACCAGGTGGGCCGCGGCTCCCGACCCGCCCAGTCCCCGGCGCACCATCGACGAGTGGTAGACCATCTGATCGAGCGTGACCGGGAGTGTGGAGTCGTGCCCCTGGACCACCATGCCGAGCGAGTCGCCGACCAGCACGACATCGACGCCAGCCGCACCGACCAGCCGGGCGGCGGTGGCGTCATAGGCGGTGACCATGGCGATCTTCTCGCCGCGGTCCTTCATCCGCTGCAGCTCGTTGATGGTGATGCGGCGCCGGCTCGGGCTGCTCTTCGTCGACATACCGACCTCCGGTGCAGGCCCCTCGCGGGGTCCCGCCCATTGGAAGGGGGGAGGAAGGAATCTAGATCCAGACGGGAGGAAAAGTCACCAACGCGCTGCGTCAGCCAGCCGCGCCCGGCGCGGCCCGTTCACCCGGAAACCGGTGTACCTTCGGCCGCTCTTCAGCCCTCCTGGTCGCGGGAACCCGGGCCACGGTCACCACCATCGGTCCCCTCCTACGGGACCGAAGCGGGTGTGCTCCGGTACTTGATCGCCACGCCGTTCATGATCCTGCCGGGTCCGAGGTATCCGAGGTAGTCGGTTGTCACGATGATGGCATCGGCCCCCAGCTCGCAGCCCTTGGCGCGCAAGGCCTCGTGGAAGTCCGCCGCCTCGCGCTTGCCGGTGTCGCCACCTGAGGCAAGCAGCGCGGCCAACTCGTCGAAGGGGCGCTCTGGCCTGGTCCGGAAGAACTCCATCTTGCAGCCCGGCGGCCTTGGCATAGCCCTCGCGCCTGGGCCCGAGGGCAGCACCTCGACCCGCGGGCCGATGCAGCCGAGGGATGCCACGGTGGCGGCCAGGCCAAGCAGGCGCACGGCGGCGTTCAGGCTCCGACCACCCGGTCCAGCGCGGTGGCTGAACGGCGGACGTACCTCGCTGATTCCTCGACCAGGCTCACTTGACAAGACGCATGACTCCTCTCGAGTCAACCCAGACGACAAACCGGGAGTTGACCGCGATGTGGGAGTAGAGAGAGTGCAGCCCGCTGGCCAGGACCTCGGCAGGCCCGCTCCCGTCCAGGGGCGCCCTCGACACGGAGTCGCTCCCTGCGGCGCCGACGTCAACGGCCCACCCCGTCCAGTAGGCGTGCGTCGCGTCGACGGCAATCCCGCGGACCTCTGTAGGTTGGCTCACAAGTATGGTCGGGGTGCCACCATCGCGGCTCACCCTCATGACCTCACCAACCGGCGCTCCAGGGGTCAAGGTCCTCACGTTGGCCCAGAACACCGACCGGCCATCGGCCACGATCCATCCAGGATATTCCTGGTTGCTGGCGAGCACCGTCACCTGGCCACCGTCCAAGGGAATTCGCTTCACCGAATGGTCCACCATGTCCGTCCAGTAGACGTACTGACCATCAACGGCGATCCCGCCAGCCGTGTCGTAAGATCCAGGGCCGTGGGATCCAGCCAGCGTCCTCACCACGCCGCCGGCCAAGGGGACTGTCTGGATACCCGCCAACGAGTGCGGCCAGTACAGCTGCCCGCCGCCGACGGCGATGACATACAACTCGGACGGTCCCAACCCAGCAGCCAGGGTCTCCGCAGCGCCGCCGCTGGACAACACCCTTCTCACGGCACCAGTCACTGTGTCGGTCCAGATGACGTTCCCGCCACCGAGAACCACCTCATCGGTGTTCTCCCACCCCGGCCCGATCTGGTAGAGCGCCTGGATTGAACCGGAGCAGTCCATCGAGGCCGCTTTGACGCTTCGCCCGTCTGTCCAGTAGACGTCCTCCTCGCTCACGGCGAGCCCAAACACTCCGTCCACTGCCAGTACGACCTGGCCACCCTGAGCGACCACCGAGAGCGTTGCCTCCGCGCTTTCGACCAATCCTGCGCTGTTCCTGGCCACCAGGGTGAAGCGCCGGCCATCGTCTCCCACGCCGACTCGATCGAGCGTCAGCGACGCATGGATGGCGCCAGGCAGGGCCCGCCCGCTCTCCATCCACTGAAACTCCAAGGGCGGTGACCCGGTTGCCCGTGCTTGGAAAATCACGCCGCTACACTCGGTCACCGTCATATTTGCCGGCTGCTCGACAATGCGCGGCGGAATAGGCATCGGGGCTTCGCCCGCTCCGCAACCGGCTGCGATGACCGCCAGGGCAAACCACGCCCTTCGCGTCATCCAGGCATGCGCTTGCCCGCGGGGGTCTCCACGCCCCGCCCTTTCGCGAGGCAAGTCAACGGACGAAGACCTGACCGAACAAGCGACAGAGCGCATCTCGCCAACTCAGTAGCAGTACGCGTTGGGGTTGGCTGGCCCTATGAAGGAGTACATGAGCGTCTTGTAGATCTTGTCGACGTACACGTAAAGGACCGTTGGACCCAGGTAGGCTGCCGACGGCTGTGCCAGGTTGACGCTCAGGGTCGAGGAATTGCCCGAGTAGTTGGACGTTGACGATCCATTGGACCATGTCCACTTGTCAGTGGCGTTGAACTTGCCGACGAGAACCGTACCCGACAGTTCCAGCTGCACGGAATACGTATGCTCGGTACTCGTGGACACGGTCGAGTTGTAGCTGTTGCCGATCGAGAAGCTCACCGAGCCACCAAGGCCCGGCACATAGTAAAGCGTCTCGATGCACTCGTAGTGCTCTGGCGCCGGGCTACCCAGTCCGCCCGGGTCGAACGCGAATGGACTGGCGGCGAGGATCTGCGGATAGTCCGCTTCGGTGATGCCGGCCCAGTTTCGGAGTGTGTCCATCACATTGGTGGGCATGGCATCCATCCCATTCAACCAGCCGACTCGGACCGGATACAAGGTTGCGCGGCTTGCGTCGATTGCCCACGTCACTTCGGTGATGGAGCCCCTGAGTGAATAGACCTTGAACTTGATCTCAGGCTTCAGCAACAGGACAATTTCGTCCCTGTTGTGATCAATACCGTCCTGACCAGATCCCAGCATCGTGTTGTCGGTCGTATACGTAAGCTTGCTGTCGATCGACCGTTGCGATGAAGCGGACCACTGATGATCAAAAGTCACGCCGACTGACGAACCGAGGACCCCAAGGAAGTCCGCCCCCGCCGACACGCCCACGGAGAAGTTCTCCTCCGTGGAGGTCTTCGTGGACATGGTGGTCCCGGTGACAATCTGGCTGGAGTACACGGTGGTGGAGTCTGCTCCGGGCGCGGCATACCAGACCGCTGCGATGAGGTACTTTCCGTCAGTCGTCACGGTCTGGACCGTCGGTTCATCGAAGCATTCGCACGGTCCAAAGCCCGGGTACACGCACTCCCGATATGCCGTCGTACACTGGGCCAGGGAACATCTCGCGCGTGTTCCTTCGATGCAGGCTCCCGACGACAACGCCAGCAACTGTGCGAGCACCAGAGAGACCATGATTGGACTCCTTCTCCTGTTGGGAACTCGATAGGTCGAGGCGTTCGCGTGTTCACGGGTTCTTCGACTCGACTCATGCCACCATGACTCATGATGTACTGGAAGCCCCCCCCCCCCCAAGAAGGGCCTATCGACCGTGGGTTGTTCACACGACCGGTAGCAGCGGACCGGGGGTTCTTCCCGGATGCCCTCCGGGCGGTCGAGCGCGGACCCCTGAACCTGACTCGGAACTCAGGAATACGTTCCAAGGCCGCGCCCTCGTCGGGATTCAGCCAGGCCCGGGTGGAAGCCTCCAGCCGACCAGGCGATGCTCAGCCCTTGCTGGCGCCGGGGAGGTAGTGCTGCGTCCCCTTGCGGTGGCGGCGGATCACGGTGGCCAGCGCCTCGACGTCCTCGGCCGAATCGACGATGTCGATGTCGCTGGTGTTGACCACCAGCAGCGGCGTCTCCTCGTAGTGGAAGAAGAAGTCGTTGTAGGCGGTGGCAAGGGACTCGACGTAGTGGGGGTCGATCTGCCGCTCGTAGGAGCGGCCGCGCCGCTTGATCCGCTGCAGCAGCACCTCGGTGCGGGCCTGCAGGTAGATCACCAGGTCCGGCTTTACGACCCGGGGGCCGAGCGCGCCGTAGAGCCGTTCGTAGAGGGCCAGCTCGTTCGGGTCGAGCGTCAGCGCAGCGAAGATCCGGTCCTTGGCGAAGAGGTAGTCGGCCACCGTACTCTGCGTGAAGAGCTCTCCCCGGTGAAGCGCCTGCTGCTGCTGGAAGCGCGAAAGCAGGAAGAAGAGCTGCGTCTGGAACGCATACTTGCGGGCGTCGTCGTAGAACTGCGGGAGGAAGGGGTTCTCCTCGACCGGCTCGAGCACCAGCTTGGCGCCGAGCCGCTCGGCCAGGATCTGGGCGAGCGTGGTCTTGCCGACGCCGATCGGGCCTTCGATGGCGAGGTACCGGGGCCGTTCGGTCTGCGTCATGAGGGCGATGCCGGGAGAGTATCAAAGGAGGCTGGATCGGGTGCGCACTAATGGCCTGTCCGCTCGATCTTCCGCGGCGCCACTGACAAATGGATCGTGGCTACCTGATCCATGGATCATGGTCCCCATCCAGGCTGTCGTTCCAACCAGCCGTTTTGGCTGAATGTTTTAGACGATATCGCCACGCCTTGACTCCACCGATCCGCGAACGTATCGTCGCCCCTCATTGGATGGAGCTTCAGCTCGGGAGGCGGTTCGGATGCCGGTGGCACGGAAGTCGGCGGTCAAGGTGGCGGCCTCGCGGGCGAAGGTGGTGTTGCAGGGGCGGAATGTAGAGCGGCCCCGGGCCGTCCCGGCCGGCGAGGTCGACCCGGGCTTCCACCGCGCCATCCTCAAGATCGCCCTCGAGCTCAAGAAGCCGACGGCGCTCCGCTACGACCAGGTCGTCTCCACCACCATCCGGGCCATGCGACTCGACGCCGACGCCTTCCGGCGCTACCTCGGCGAGAACGGCGCCCGCAACATGGGGCTCCTGCTCGCCACCGCGCGTGGCGGAGGCCTCTAGTACTCTTCGCTTTTCACGGACGCCCGTCCGAGGGCTGGATTGGTCGGGTCGGGGCGGGCAGCACGGTTGGGGCGGGCG
>JANPOM010000307.1:0-2320 GCA_031427995.1 Anaeromyxobacter sp.
ATGACCCTGAGCCTTGGCGCCCGAGCGCACAGCGGCATCAGATGGGCCGGTCTGAGCGCGGCCGCCAATGTGTTGTTACAGCACGGCTTCACCGCGGCGCTGGCGCGGCTGCTGAAGCCGGCCGACTTCGGGCTCATGGCCATGGCCCTGGTCGCGCTGCGCCTCTTCTCCTACTTCTCGCAGCTGGGGCTGGGCGCGGCGCTGGTGCAGCGCGAGCGGCTCGATCCCCAGGACGTCCGGTGCGCGCTCGGGATCACCTGGCTGGTGTGCATCGCCGCCGCGGCCGGCGTGGCGGTCTCGGCGCCAGCCATCGGGTACTTCTTCCGCGACGACGGCGTGGTGCCGCTGGTGCGGGTCCTGTCGTTGAACCTGGTGCTGGTCGGGCTGGGAACGGTGTCGATGGCCCTCCTGCGCCGTGCCCTTCGCTACCGGGCCCTGGCGGTGGTGGAGACGGCCTCCTACGCGCTCGGCTACGGCGTGGTCGGGGTCGTCGCCGCCTGGTCGGGCGCCGGGGTGTGGAGCCTGGTGGCGACCACCTTCGCCCAGAGCACGCTCTGCTTCGTCGGGGCCTGGGCGCTCACCCGCCACTCGCTCAGGCCGTCGCTGCGCGGCGATCGAGCGGGGCTCCTCGGTTACGGCGCGCGCTACTCGGCCGTCGGGTTCCTCGAGTTCCTCTCGGCGAACGTCGACGCCGCGCTCGTCGGGCGCCTCCTGGGAGGGACGACGCTGGGCGTCTACAACCGCGCCGCCATGCTGACGCACCAGCCGGTGGTGCACGCCGGCGGGGTCATGGTCCGGGTGCTCTTCCCGCTCCTGAGCGCGGTCCAGCGGGATCAGCGCAAGACGGGTGGCGTCCTGCTCCTGGGGATGTCGGCTATCGGCGTGCTCGGCGGCGCGGTGAGCTTCGGCCTCTCGGCGGCGGCCGGCGACGTGGTCCGCGTGCTGCTGGGCCCGGGGTGGGGCGACGCCGCCCCGGTGGTGCAGGTGCTGGCGCTTTCCACGCCCATGCTGCTGATGGCCCAAGTGTGCAGCGTGGTGTGCGACGCGCACGCCTTGCTGCGCTTCAAGCTGGTGACCCAGTGCCTCCACCTGACCGTGCTCGGCGCGCTCATCTTCGCCCTGTACCGGACCGGCTTGCGTGTCATCGGATGGGCCATCGTCGGCGCGGAGATGCTCCGGTTCGGGCTCTACGTGACCTACCTCGCGCGCAGGCTCGACTGCGCGCGCGCCGACGTGGTGCGGGTGCTGGCCGGCGTGGGCGTCACCGCGGCGCTCGCCTATGGTGCCTGCTCCATCGCGACGGCGGGCTCGGCGCGCTGGGCACTCGGGCCGGCGGCGGCGCTCGGGCTGGACATCCTGGCGGGCCTGGTCGCCCTGGGACTGGGCGCCGTCGTGGCCCTCCGGCTCCTGGCCGGCACCGAGCCGGCGCGCTTCGCCGACGCGTCCGTGCCGGGCTGGCAGCGGCTGCGCACCCGGCTGGGCCTGGGGCCCGCGCGGGCTTGACGCCTCGCGGCCGGATCGATGGCGATCAGGCGGCGGCCGGCGCTTCGCCGGTACGCTCCCGCTCCACTTTCTCTGTATTCACGAGCGCCGCGAACAGAAGCAGGTGGACGACGACCAGGGGCTCGAGCAGGTAAAACCCTCGCAGCGGAACGTTTGTGAGGCACTGGGCCATGACTGCAGCGAGGAGCACGAGGGGGATCGGAGTAGTCGGCGCCGCCCGGAGCGCCGCGCGGGTCGCGGCCCACAGGTAGGCGAGGAGCCCCAGCAGCCCGACCACCCCGGCGCTCGCCAGCGAGTGGATGAACTGGTTGTGGGCGTGGGGGATGAGCGGCCCGTAGCGCTGGCTGAACTCGCCCTGCCATAGGCCCAGGCCATACCCGAAGATCGGGTCATCGAGCCACGCGCCCAGGCTGGTCGCCCAGATGTAGGTCCTGCCTGTGAAGGTGGCGATGTTCTCGGCGCCTCGCACCGCCTGGACGTCCACCTGGGCGAGCTGGTACGCGACCAGCCCGGCGAGTGCGACGACCACGCAGACGGGCAAGAGGACCGCCAGCGCCCTGGCGCTCGCGCCAAGCCCGGTCAGGCGCGGCCCAACCCCGCGCGCCAGCCGGCGCAGGACCAGGTACGCGACGACGGCGAGGACGAACAGCCACGAGGTCTTGGCCTGGGTGAGGAAGAGCGCCGCCGCGCCCGCCGTAAGATGCAACCACCGCGCCCTGGATGGCGAGGGCGAGACCAGCTCGATGGCGAGGAAGGCGGCGGACTGCACGCCGAGCGAGGTGGCCCCCCCGCCGATGCCGTAGAGCCGGAAGTCGAG
>JANPOM010000308.1:0-4428 GCA_031427995.1 Anaeromyxobacter sp.
CCTCTCGCTGCGGCAGGCGGCCTCGTCGGTCCGCTGCTCAGAGTAGCGCTGCTACGCTTCCGCTGCTCCCTCCTCGGGCGCCAGCCTCGCTTCGGTCTCGGCGCTCTCGTCGGGTCATCATGCCTGGGTCGGGGCACTAGAGTCCAAGGATCATGCTGGAGATGATGCTCCTCTGGATTTCGTTCGATCCGCCGTAGATCGAGGCCTTGCGCAGGTTGCAGTAGGTGGCCCCGGCCGGCGCCGCGTGGGCCGGCCCACCGTGGGGGCACGGCTCGCCGCGCCCGCGCCGCTGGAACGGCAGCGCGTACGGACCGACCGCCTGCATGACCAGCTCGGCGATGGCCTGCTGGATCTCGGTGCCCTTGATCTTGAGCAGCGACGCCTCCGGCCCGGGCGCGCGGCGCTCGCTCTCCGCCGAGACCACGCGCAGGTTGGTGATCTCGAGCGCCAGCAGCTCAATCTCGACCTGCGCGACGCGGGCCGCGAAGGAGGGGTCCTCGATGAGCGGCCGCCCGTGCTTCAGTTCCTGCGCGGCGATGCGCTTGAGGCGTGCCAGCTCGCGCTTCGAGCCGCCCACGCCGGCGATGTTGGTGCGCTCGTGACCGAGCAGGAACTTCGCGTAGGTCCAGCCCTTGTTCTCCTCGCCGACCAGGTTCTCGACCGGAACCCGGACCTCATCGAACCAGACCTCGTTCACCTCGTGAGCGCCGTCGAGGGTGACGATGGGCCGCACCTCGAGGCCCGGGGATCTCATGTCGATCAGCAGGAGCGAGATCCCGGCCTGGGGCTTCGCCTTCGGATCGGTGCGGACCAGGCAGAAGATCCAGTCGCCGTGCTGGGCCTGGGTGATCCAGGTCTTCTGGCCGGTCACGAGGTAGTGATCGGCGTGGTGCTCGGCCCGCGTCCTGAGCGAGGCGAGGTCGGAGCCGCTCTCCGGCTCGGAGTACCCCTGCGACCACCAGTCCTCGGCGGACACGATGCGCGGGAGGAAGCGCGCCTGCTGCGCGGCGTTCCCGAACCGCATCAGCACCGGGCCGATCATCTTGAGACCGAAGGAGAGCTGGAGCGGCGCACCCGCCGCGGTGACCTCCTGCTCGAAGATGTACTGCTGGACCGGCCCCCAGCCCGTGCCGCCGTGCTCCTTCGGCCAGCTCGGAGCGCCCCAGCCCTTGGCGTGGAGGATGCGCTGCCAGGCGACGATGTCCTCTCGCGACGGGGGCTGGCCGGCGAGCACCCTGGCGGCGATCTCCGGCGGCAGCTTCGCGGCGGCGAAGGCGCGCACCTCCTCGCGAAACTCATGATCCTGCGGGGTGAAGTTCAGGTCCATGGGCTGGTCCGCTCCTCCGACTCCCGGGGTCGGTATCCCTGGTTCGCGCCCGCACCGACTCGCTGGAGCCGTCCGCAGTGACTCCGGCTCCCGCCAGCACGGCGGCGCCGCACGTCGAGGATGATGCAGGGTGCTCTTTCGCGTGTCAACACGTATGATGCATATTGCTGTACCATTGGCCTGCACAGCGGTACATCGGTTCGTAGCCGTTGGAGCCTGGCTGGCCTGGTGGATCCGGGGCGGAGCCCGCCAGGCCGGGGCGCCGAAGGCAGGTCGGCGCCAGTCACGGCACGACCAGGAGCTTCCCGAGTGCGCGCCGCTCCACCAGGTCCATCATCGCGCGCGGCACCTCCTCGAGCGGCAGCCGCTCGCTGATCTCGGGATGGAGCTTCCCCTCCGTGATCCACCCGGCGAGCTGCGCGAAGTTCGCCTCGCTCGCGGCGCGATGGCGCTTGGTCCACTCACCCCAGTAGACGCCGAGGATCGAGCGGGCGTTGAGGAGCGCCAGGTTGAGCGGCACCTTCGGGACCTCCCCGGCCGCGAAGCCGATGACCAGGTATCGCCCGTCCCAGCCCGTGCCGCGGAGCGCCACCTCGGCGTACGCGCCGCCGACCGGGTCGTAGACCACGTCGACGCCCTTGCCACCGGTGAGCTCCTTCAGGCGGTCGCGCAGCGGCTCGGTCGCGTAGTCGACGACCGCGTCGGCGCCTAGCCTGCGGCAGACGGCGAGCTTCGCCTCGCTCGACGCCGCGGCGATGACGCGCGCCCCCATCACCTTGGCGAGCTCGATGGCGGCCGTTCCGACGCCCCCCGCCGCGCCGAGCACGAGCACCGTCTCTCCGGGCTGGAGCCGGGCGCGGTCCTTCAGCGCGTGGTAGGTCGTGCCATAGGTGATGAGCGAGGCCGCCGCGACGTCGGGCGGGATCGCCTCCGGCCGCCGCATCACCCGCTCCACCGGGACGGCGCACTCCTCGGCGAACGCCCCGGTCTGGCCGGTCGCCATCACGGCGTCGCCGACGCGGTACTCCCCGACCCGCGCCCCGACCGCCGTGACGGTGCCCGCCAGCTCCATCCCGGGCACGAACGGCAGCGGTGGCCTGACCTGGTACTTTCCCTGGACGATGAGCGCGTCGGGGTAGTTGAGCCCGGCCGCCGCGACGCGGACGACCACCTCCCGCTCCCCCGGCGACGGCGAGGGCAGCTCCTGGACGGCCAGGTCACCGACCGGTCCGAACCGGCTGCAGACGAGTGCGCGCACGTTTCACTCCTCTTCCGGCAGCCCCGCACGGGCCGCCTGGTACTCGCCGTGGTCAACTACGAAAACTTGGAGAAGTCGGGCTTCCGCTTCTGGAAGAAGGCGCTGAGCGCCTCTTTCGCCTCGGGCGAGGCGACGCGCTGGGAGAACAGCCGGAGCTCCTCCGTCATCTGGGCGGCGATCCCCGCGGCCAGCGGTGCCTTCATGAGTCTCTTGGTCAGGCGGACCGACTCGGGCGGCAACATCGCGAGCGAGCGAGCGGCGGCCCGGGCGCGCTGCGTCAGCTCCGCCTCGCCGACGGCCTCGGTGACAAAGCCCGCGGCCAGGGCCTTCTCGACCCCGAACGGCTCGCCCAGGAGGAGGAGCTCCGCCGCGCGCTGGTACCCCGCGACCATCGGCAGGAGCAGGCTCGACGCCGCCTCGGGGACCAGCCCGAGGGAGACGAAGGGGAGCTGGAACCGGGCGCTCGGTGCGGCGTATACGAGGTCGCAGTGCAGGAGCATGGTCGTGCCGATGCCGACCGCGGGCCCCGCCACCGCCGCGACGATCGGCTTGGTCGCCTTCGAGATCCTGGAGAGGAACTCGACTACTGGCGACTCGGCGCCGGCGGGGCGCTCCAGGAAGTCGCTCAGGTCGTTCCCCGCGCAGAAGCAGCCGGGGGCGCCGTGGATGAGCACCGCCCGCACCGCGCCGTCGGACTCGGCGGCCGCCAGGGCCCGGGCCAGCGCCGCGTACATCTCGGCGGTGAGGGCGTTCTTCTTCTCGGGTCGCGCCAGCTCGATGCGCACGACCCGGTCCTCCACGGCGGTTACCACGTGAGCGGTCATTCCATGCCTCCTCGCATCCCTCTCATTACCCGATCCCCATCTCAGCGCTCCACCAGCATCGAGATGCCCTGGCCGACACCGATGCACATGCTCGCCAGGCCGAGCGTCTTGTCCTGGCGCTTCAGGGCGTGCACCAGCGTGGTGAGGATGCGCGCCCCGGAGCAGCCGAGCGGGTGGCCGAGGGCGATGGCGCCACCGTTCGGATTCACCCGCGGATCCTCCGGATCGAGCCCCCAGCCGGCCAGCACGGCCAGCGACTGCGCCGCGAACGCCTCGTTGAGCTCGACCAGGTCGACGTCGCCGAAGCTGAGGCGGGAGCGTTCGAGGACCTTCCGGGTGGACGGCACCGGGCCGATCCCCATGATCCGCGGCGGGACGCCGGCGACCGCGCTGGCGCGGATTCGCGCCAGCGGCTCCAGGCCGTGCGCCTTCGCATAGGTGTCGGAGGTGAGGAGCACGGCGGCGGCGCCGTCGTTCAGCGGGCTCGAGTTGCCGGCCGTCACCGTGCCCCCCTTGCGGAAGGCGGGCTCGAGCGAGGCGAGCTTCTCGAGCGTGCTGTCGCGCCGGGGGCACTCGTCCGCCACCACGCGGCCGCCCTTCACCTCGACCGGCACCAGCTCGTCGGAGAAGGCGTTCGCCTCCTGGGCGGCGATCGCCTTGCGGTGGCTCGCCAGGGCGTAGCGGTCTTGCGCCCCGCGATCGATGCGGTGCTCGACTGCGAGGTTCTCCGCCGTCTGGCCGAGCGAGTCGGTGTGGCCGAGCTGCTCCATCTTCGGGTTGGTGAACCGCCAGCCGAGCGAGGTGTCGTGGAGCGTCGCGTTCCCGCGCGGGTAGGCCTTCTCCGGGCGGGACATCGCCCAGGGCGCGCGGGACATGGACTCGACCCCACCCGCCACGAACACGTGGCCGTCGCCGGCGGCGATGGCGCGGGACGCCTGGATGACCGCCTCCAGCCCCGAGCCGCAGAGCCGATTCACGGTCGCCGCCGGGATCGAGTCGGGATAGCCGGCCAGCAGCAC
>JANPOM010000309.1:0-8359 GCA_031427995.1 Anaeromyxobacter sp.
CGGCCGATGTGCGGCGCCGGTCATTGTCGGAAGCCCTCGCCGTGGAACGAACCACGCCTTCGGGCTTCCTCCTCGCCCGACTTGCACCTCGACCGCCTGGCTCGGTCCGGGGGTTGCTACACGGCCTCTGAGCAGCGGACCGACGAGGCCGCCTGCCGCAGCGAGAGGATCGGCGGTCGCAGTAGTCATCTTGGATGGGGCACGGCACTAGCATGGTCTCCGCTGCCCTCGCCGCGCTGCTGCTCTCCGCCGCCGGCCCCGCCACCCTCTCCGCCCCGGCCTCCGCGTCGATCTCGCCGTCGCTTCACCTCTCGGTCGGGACCGGTTACTGCGACCGGGCCTCCGTGCCCGGCACCGGCCAGCGGAGTCCCAACCCCTGCTACCTGGTCTGCGGCGTCCAGGCCGCCCTGCGCTACCGGTTGCTCGAGGCCGGACTCAGCTACGAGGGTCGCCAGCCGTTCGATCTGCTCTCGCTCAACTTCTTCCGCCCGCCCACCGCCACCGTGCTGGGCCTCTCGGCCGGACTCTCCACCACCACCGCCGACGCGCGCTGGAGGCTCTCGCTGGCGGGAGAGGGCGGCTGGCGGCACTACGCGCAGTTCTTGGGGCACGGCCCCGACCAATGGCGCGGCGGCGCCGGTCTCCCCTACGCCGGGCTGGTGGGACGGGCCGCCACCGGCCTCAAGAACCTGGGCGGCCGGACCGACCGGGTCGAGGTGACGGTGGCCTGGCGCACCGACCTCGGCACCGCCACCCAGGTCGACGAGGGCCAGACCTGGACGGTAGGCGGCTGGTCCTTGACGATGGGCGTCGGGCTGGTCGCCGACTGGTGAGCCGCCGGGTCGGGCCCCGGCTGCCCGCATCAGCGCGGGCGCCTCCTCCGGGCGACCTTCCCGGCCGGCGATGAGGACGGTCCCTTGAGGCGGACCTTCTCCGACTGGTAGAGCTTCATGGCGTCGCGCAGCACCTGCAGCGCCGTGGAGCGCCCCTGCGGCTCGCTCACCACCACCTTCTTGTTCTCCAGCGCCTTGTAGTCCTCGAAGAAGCGGCGCAGTTCGCGCAGCCGGTGAGGCGGCAGCTCGGAGACGTCGGAGTAGTCGGCGTAGTTCGGGTCGTCGGCGTGGACGGCGATGAGCTTGTCGTCGAGCCCCTTGTCGTCGCGCATCTTCATCACCCCGATCACCTTGGCGCGCATGATGGAGAGCGGCTGGATGACCTCGGAGCAGAGCACCAGGATGTCGAGCGGATCGCCGTCGTCGCAGTAGGTCTGGGGGACGAAGCCGTAGTTGGCCGGGTAGTGGACGGCCGAGAAGAGGATCCGGTCCACCAGCAGCAGGCCGGTCGACTTGTCGAGTTCGTACTTCACCTTGGAACCGGTGGCGATCTCGATGACCGCCGGGATGGCGTCCTCGAGGTAGCGGGGGAGTTCGACGTCGTGCCATGGGTGGTGAGCCACGTGCTCTCCTTTCGGTGGGCCGCGCCAGGCGGCGCGCCCGGGGTGTCAGATGCCCCCACCCAGGGAAAAGCGGATCTCCTTCAGCTCGGCCTGGGTGATTCGGCTGTTGGGGGGCACCGACTGGGTCAGCCAGACGTTGCCGCCGATCGACGAGCCCTTCCCGATGGTGATGCGGCCGAGGATGGTGGCTCCCGAGTAGATCACCACGTCGTCCTCGACGATGGGGTGCCGGTCGACCCCCTTGATGGGCTTGCCGTGCTCGTCGAGGGGGAAGCTCTTGGCCCCCAGCGTGACGCCCTGGTAGAGCCGGACGCGCTGGCCCAGCACCGCGGTCTCGCCCACCACCGTGCCGGTCCCGTGGTCGATGAAGAGCTTCTCGCCGATGCGGGCACCCGGGTGGATGTCGATGCCGGTCAGGGTGTGGGCGTACTCGGTGATGATGCGCGGGATGAGCGGCACCCCGAGCAGGTGGAGCCGGTGGGCGATGCGCTGGTTGGTGACCGCGAAGATGCCCGGGTAGGCGAAGATGGCCTCGTCGCGCGTCTTGAGAGCCGGGTCGCCCTCGTAGGCGGCCTCGACATCGGAGCGGACCAGCCGCTGGATCTCGACCACCCCGGCCAGGAACTGGCCGGCCACCCGGCGTGACTCGTCGGCGCAGTGGGCGCACTGGTGGTAGTCGTGGCGCGCGAAGAAGGCGAAGGCGCGCCGCACCTGCTCCTCCAGCGAGTGGAGGGCCCGCTCCAGGGTGGCCCCCACGTAGAAGTGGATGGCCTCGGCGCGGACCTCGGAGCTGCCGAAGTAGCCGGGGAAGAAGACCGAGCGCAGTTCCTCGACGATCTCGATGACGGCGTCGCGGGAGGGCAGGATGGCGCGGCCGCCCGGGAACCCGGTCAGCAGCGAAGCGCCGGTGGCCAACTGGTCCACCACGGCGCTCAGGTCGGCCGGGAGCGGCCCGCTTTCGCTTGGCTTGGTCACTGCGGCTCCTGGTCGGGCTCCGGGCGGCGCGGCATGCGCTCCTCGTCCGTCATGGCGGATACCACGCCACCCGGGCCGGTTCCAGTCCCGGCGCCGCGTCGACCTCGGCCTCGGTCGGCACCTCTGGGACCGCCCCGGCCGGCGGGTGGAAGAAGTCGAAGACGGCCAGGGCCTGCTTCTCGCCAAACCCCTCTACCGCCCGCAGCTCCACCAGCGCCGCCACGCGCACCCGCTTGAGCGCGCCGAAGTGGCGGAGCAGGACCTTCTTGCGCCCCTCCCCCACGCCCGGGATGGTCTCGAGCACGCTCTGGAAGTTCCGCTCCCGGCGCAGCTTGCGGTGAAAGGTGATGGCGAAGCGGTGGGCCTCGTCGCGCAACCGGGTGAGCAGGAAGAGCTCTGCCGAGTTCTGCCGCAGCACCAGGGCGTCCTTGCGGCCCGGCAGGAAGACCCGCTCCGGCGTCCGCTCGGCCTGGGCCACGAACCCCTTCTCGGCGGTCTCCACCGCGTCGGCCAGCGCCACCGCCCGGGGGGCCGCCCGCCGCCCCCGCCGCCCCACCACGCGGGTGGTGCCGAGATCGCTCGCCACCAGGCGCGACTTGGCCAGCCCGGCCAGCTCGACGAAGGGCGCCTCCGGGTTTCCGGGCACCGGCTTGACCGGCACGCCGGCGTCGCGCGCCGCGGCCAGCGCCGCCGCCAACTGCCCCTTGCCACCGTCGATGACCAGCAGGTCGGGGAAGTGCCCCTCGGCGACGGCCCGCTTGAGCCGGCGGGTGATCACCTCGTGGAGCATGGCGAAGTCGTCCTGCCCGGCCACCCCCTTCACCTTGTAACGCCTGTAGCCGGCCTTGTCCGGCTCGCCGTCGCGCATCGAAACGCCCGAGCCTACCGCCACCGCCCCCTGGAAGGTCGAGATGTCGTAGCACTCCATCCAGCGCGGCGGCCGCGCCAGCCGCAGCGAGCGCATCAGCGCCACCAGCGCCTCCTCGCGGCGGGCGCCCTTCTCGTGCCAGCTCCTGAAGCTCTGCTCGGCGTTGCGGGCCGCCACCTCCAGCAGGTCCACCTTGGCCCCGCGCAACGGGGTCGCCAGCCGGACCTTGCCACCGCGCCGCTCCGCCAGCACCTCGCAGAGCGCGGCAGCCTCCACCGGCTCGAGCGGCACCAGCACCTCCTCGGGCACCGGCGCCAGCTCATAGTAGGCGGCAAGGAACTGGCTGAGCAGCTCGGCGTCGGGAAACTCCTGGCCCTTGAACGGGAAGGCACGGGCGTCGCCGAGCTTGCCGTGGCGCATCACCAGCACCTGGATGACCAGGTCGGGCCCCTCGCGGTGCAGGCCGATGATGTCGCGGTCGGCCCCGTCTCCCATCAGCACCCGCTGCGTCTCCAGGCTGCGCGCCACCGCCTGGAGTTGGTCGCGCAGCCGGGCCGCCGCCTCGAAGTCGAGCGCCGCGGCGGCCGCCTTCATCCGCTCGGAGAGCCGCTCCGTCAGCTCCGGCTCGCGCCCCTCCAGGAAGGCGACCGCATCCTCGATGCTGGCCTGGTACTCGCCGGCCGGCAGCTCGTAGACGCACGGGGCCGGGCAGCGCTTGATCTGGTAGAGGATGCAGGGCCGCCTGCGGGTCTCGAGGACCCGGTCGGTGCAGGTGCGGAGCTGGAAGTGGCGGTTGATGAGCTTGAGGGTCTCGCGGATGGCCCAGGCCGAGCTGAACGGGCCGAAGTACCGCGCCTTCGGTTCGCGGGGCTCGCGGGCGCGGCGCACCTCGAGGCGCGGGAACGGATGGCTCCCGCCGAGCCGCAGGACGATGAAGTCCTTGTCGTCGCGAAGCACCACGTTGAAGCGCGGCTTGTGCTTCTTGATGAGCTGGTTCTCGAGGAGCACCGCCTCCTTCTCGGAGCGGGTCACGATCACCTCGATGGCGCCCAGCAGCCCGTCGAGCAGCGCCACGAAGGCCCGATCGTCGGCGCGCGGCGAGCCGAAGTAGCTGCGGACCCGGCTGCGCAAGCTGGAGGCCTTGCCGACGTATACGACCGTCCCGGCCTTGTCCTTCATGAGGTAGCAGCCGGGATCGGCCGGCAGCCCCTCGAGCGCGCGCTGAACGTTGGGATCCATCCCGGGCGAACGAATAGCGCGAAGCGGCCCCGGGTGCCATGCCGCGAGGTCTGGCGCGCCTTCCTGCACCAGGCGCCCAAGGGGGAGCGGCCGCTTCGCGCTCCTGGCGGGCTAAGCCACCGGGACCGGCGCCGATACTGGCGCCGCGCCGAGCGTCCTCCGGTAACGGTTGAGCGAGCGAACGTCGGCGAAGTCCTGGCCCAGCAGCACCGAGAGGTTGCGCAGGATGGCGCCTACCACCCGATCCTCGCAGCCCTTGTCGAAGCGCAGCTGGGTGTCGAGCCAGCGCTCCAGCCAGCCCGGGTCGGGCAGCCGGCTCTGGATGGTGTCGTTTGGGAAGAGCGCCCTGGCCACGTGCAGGTTGGTGGGGTGGAGCGGCTTGCCGTTGCGGCCGCTGCTGGCCATGAGGAAGCCCATCTTGGCGAAGGCGGCGCGAGCCTCGGTGGGGCTGCGGGCCAGGGCGCGCTGCATGTACTTCAGGTAGGCGCCGGCGTGGCGGGCCTCGTCCCTGGAGATGAGATCGTAGAGGTGGCGCAGCACCGGCTCCTGGTGCCATTCGGCGGCGCGCCGGTACCACTGCGTCAGCCGCACCTCGCCGCAGAAGTGGAGCATTAGCGTCTCCAGCGGTGGCGCCGGATCGGCCGGGAAGCGGACGGCGTGGAGCTCGGCCTCGGTCGGCAGCAGCGCCGGCCGGAAGCGGCGCAGGTACTCCATCAGCGCCAGCGAGTGCTTCTGCTCCTCGTAGAACCAGACCGAGATGAATGCCGAGAAGTCGCTGTCATCCTGATTGTCGCGCAGGAACATCTCGGTGGCCGGCAGCGCCGCCCACTCGGTGATGGCGTTCAGCTTCACGGTGAGCGCCTGCTCGTCGCTGAGCAGCGCCGCATCGAAGCGGCCCCAGGGAACGTCGTCGGCCAGGCTCCAGCGGGCCTGCTCCAGCGAGGCGAAGAGTTCGGGGTAGAGCATGTGGCCTCCGGGCGGCGGGTCTGCCCCAGTGATGGTACCGGCGTGTCTCGGGCGTGTCACCGCGGGCCGGCGGCGGCGTCAACGTCCGCTTTCGGCGCGCCGCGCCGGGCCGGTGGCGCTCCCTCCGCTAGTGCCCCCGCCCTACCGCTTCCGCCGCTTCATGGGGCGCTTGGCCCCGGTGAGCCGGCCGGCCGCCGCCGCGCCGGCCATGGCGCCGCTGCCGAGCACGCCCTTCATCCCGGCCGGGATGCCGAGCTGCCGCCCCTTGAGGACCAGGATCCGGTCGCGCAGCCCCGCCGCCTTCTCGAAGTCGAGCCCCTCGGCGGCGGCGTGCATCTCCGCCTCCAGCGACGCCAGCATCCTCGGCAGCTCCGCGGCCTGGTAGTCGGCCCCCTCCTCGGCCGCCAACGGCACCGTCGACCAGTCGGCCTCGACCGCCGCCATGCCGAGGTCGGAGATGTTCCGCTTCACCGACTGCGGGGTGATGCCGTGCTCCTGGTTGTAGCGCCGCTGCACCTCGCGCCGCCGGTTGGTCTCGTCGAGCGCCCGCTTCATCGAGCCGGTGATGGTGTCGGCGTAGAGGATGACCCGCCCCTCGAGGTGGCGCGCCGCCCGGCCGATGGTCTGGATCAGCGAGACCGCCGAGCGCAGGAACCCCTCCTTGTCGGCGTCGAGCACCGCCACCAGCGAGACCTCGGGGAGGTCGAGTCCCTCGCGCAGCAGGTTGATTCCGATGAGGACGTCGAACTCGCCGCGCCGCAGGTCGCGCAGCAGCGCGGCCCGCTCCAGCGTCTCGACGTCGGCGTGCAGGTAGCGGCAGCGGACGCCGACGTCGGTGAAATACTCGGTCAGGTCCTCGGCCATCCGCTTGGTGAGGGTGGTCACCAGCACCCGCTGGTTGGCCTCGGCCCGCTTGCGCACCTCGCCGAGCAGGTCGTCCACCTGCGAGCCGACCGGGCGGATCTCCACCTCCGGATCGACGAGGCCGGTGGGCCGGATCAGCTGCTCCACCACCACGCCGTGGGCCCGCCGCAGCTCGAAGTCGGCCGGGGTGGCCGAGACGTAGACGGTCTGCCCGCAGAGCTTCTCGAACTCGGCGAACTGGAGCGGCCGGTTGTCGAGCGCCGAGGGGAGCCGGAAGCCGTACTCGACCAGCGTCTCCTTGCGCGAGCGATCCCCCTTGTGCATCGAGCCGATCTGGCTGACGGTCTGGTGCGACTCGTCGATGACGGCGATGAAGTCCTTGGGGAAGTAGTCGATCAGGCAGGGGGGCGGCTCGCCGGCCTTCCGCCCCGAGAGCCAGCGCGAGTAGTTCTCGATGCCGTTGCAGAAGCCCATCTGCTCCAGCATCTCCAGGTCGAAGCTGGTCCGCTGCTCCAGCCGCTGCGCCTCGACCAGCTTGTTGGCGGCGGTGAGGGCCTGCAGCCGCTCCGCCAGCTCGGCCCGGATGCCGCCGATGGCGCGGTGGCGGGTCTCCGGCGCCGAGACGTAGTGGGAGTTGGGGAAGATGGCCGCCTTGTCGAGCTCGGCCAGCGCCACGCCGCGCAGCGGATCGAACTCCTGCAGCCGCTCCACCACGTCGCCGAAGAACTCGACGCGGATGGCGCGCGCCTCCTCGTAGGGCGGGAAGACCTCGATGGTGTCGCCGCGGACCCGGAAGGTGCCGCGGTGGAAGTCGAGGTCGTTGCGCTGGTACTGGATGTCGACGAGCGAGCGGATGAAGCGGTCGCGGGGGAACTCCTGCCCCTTCTCCAGGTGCTGCAGCAGGCCGAAGTAGGCCTCGGCGGTGCCCAGGCCGTAGATGCAGGAGACCGAGGCCACGATGATCACGTCGTTGCGGGTCAGCAGCGCGTGGGTGGCGGCGTGGCGCATCCGGTCGATCTCGTCGTTGATGGAGGAGTCCTTCTCGATGTACGTGTCCGACGACGGAACGTACGCCTCCGGCTGGTAGTAGTCGTAGTAGCTGACGAAGTAGTGGACCGCCGCCTCGGGGAAGAGTTCCTTGAACTCCCCGTAGAGCTGGCCGGCCAGCGTCTTGTTGTGGGCGATCACCAGCGCCGGGCGCTTCACCTCGGCGATGAGGTTGGCGATCGTGAAGGTCTTGCCCGAGCCGGTCACGCCCAGCAGCACCTGGTGCGAGTCGCCCCGGCGCAGCCCGGCCACCAGCTCGCCGATGGCGCGAGGCTGGTCGCCGGTCGGCTGGTAGTCGCTCTTCAGGTTGAAGGGCATGGGGGCCAGAACATAGCGCCCGGGCCGGACCGGCGCCTGCCCTCGCTTTCCCTCCGGAAGGGACGGACCTATACTCCGAGGCCGTGACCACCCCATCGTCGCGCTCGCTCGCGGTCGCGTTGGCCGCCATCATCGCCGCCGCCAGCAACGCCGGCTGTTCCTCCAGCGCCCCGCCGGTCACCTGCCCGGCCGGGCATACCGCCTGCGGCGGCATCTGCTTCGACCTGCGGACCAACCCACTCTCATGCGGCGCCTGCCTGAAGCGGTGCGCCGCGGGCGCCGCTTGCGTGGCCGGGAGCTGCCAGTGCCCGGCTGCCGCCCCCGACCCCTGCGGCGCCGCGCCGGGGACCTGCGTCGCCCTCGGCAGCGACCCCCTGAACTGCGGCACCTGCGGCGCGACCTGCGGCCTCGGCACCTGCGGCGCTGGCTCCTGCGCCTGCAACACCGACGCCACCAGCTGTCCGGCTCCGGGGCCGCTCTGCGTCGACCTGCCGAACGACCCGGCCAACTGCGGTGCCTGCCGGAACGTCTGCCCGGCCGGTGCCACCTGCACCGCCGGAGTCTGCCAATGCCCGGCCAGCGCTCCCGACACCTGCGGCAGCGCTCCAGGCGCCTGCGTCTACATG
>JANPOM010000310.1:0-1079 GCA_031427995.1 Anaeromyxobacter sp.
AGGTCTCGTCCATCTCGCCCGCCCTCACCTCCCTGACCGACGTCACCACCGCTCGCCAGCTCGCCACCAACGAGGGGATCTGCTTCATGGGGGTGACGCCGGGGAACGCCGGCTTCGTCCTCTCCGGTGAGGAGCGGCAGGCGATCCTGGCGGAGGACCCCGGGTCCGCGCCGGTCATCAAGCCGTTCCTCATCGGCAAGGACGTCAACCGCGAGCTGGATCAGGCGCCGACCCGCTGGATCATCGACTTCGGGGCGATGGAGAAGGCGGAGGCGGCGGCCTTCGCCGGGGCGATGCGTCACGTGAGGAAGAGGGTGTACGCGCGGAAGCACGGCCAGAATGAGCGGAAGACGTCAGGTGAGAGGAGCCGTTGGTGGCAGTTCGTTCGGCCGCGCTCCGACCTGCGCGCGGCCATCGACCGGATGAAGCGCGTCATCGTCATTCCCTGCGTCAGCCCAAACCTGGTGGTTTCCCGCCAGCCCGGCTCCATCTGCTTCGACCACCAGCTCATGGTGGTAGCCCTCTCCACCCCCTACCACTTCGGTGTCCTGCAGTCGGCGCTCCACTCGAGGTGGGCGCGGGCCCGCGGCTCGACGCTGGAGGAGCGGCTTCGCTACACCAACACCACCATCTTCGAGACCTTCCCCTTCCCGCTCCAGAAGGACGGCCTCCATCTGCCGCGCGAGGTGCCGGCCACGGCAGCGGCCAGCCGGGTGACGCTGGCGGCACAGGCCTTCGAGCAGGTGCGAGGGGAGGCCGGCCGCCGGCTCGGGCTCGGGCTCACCAAGTTGCACAACCTGCTCGACTCGGGTGAGGACGCGGCGCTGACCCGGGCCTGGGAGGCGCTCAACGACGCCGTCACCGCCTGCTACGGCTTCCCGGCCGGCACCTGGCGCGATGAGGGGGAGACGCTCGCCCACCTGCTGGCGCTCAACAGGAAGATCGCCGCCGGGCAGGCCCCCCGCACTTGATCGCGTCGGCGCCGGCCTCTGGGGGCGCCGACGCAAGCCAGGTGCAGGTCTCCGGTCGCTGAAGCGGCGGAGCTGCGGCATTCCGCCTCACCCGAACGCAACTTCGTG
>JANPOM010000311.1:0-36946 GCA_031427995.1 Anaeromyxobacter sp.
AAGATGCCTGGAACGGCGCCAGCCTCGCGGCCGACGAACTCAACGCCGCGGGCGGCGTCCAGATCGGCGAGGTCAAGCGGCCCATCCAGCTGGTCAAGGTTGACACCAACGAGATCCTGAACGTCGGCGACGCCACCAACGCGCTCGAGCGGGCCATCACCCGCGACAAGATCGACTTCGCGGTGGGCGGCTTCCGCTCGGAAGCGGCGCTGGCCATGCAGGAGGTGGCCGCGGACAACAAGACGATCTTCATCGTCACCGGCGCCTCGCTCGACAAGATGAGCGCCAACGTGGTGGAGAACTACGAGCGCTACAAGTACTGGTTCCGCATCCTCCCGCCCCGCTCCTCGGACCTGGTGAAGGCGAGCTACGCCATGCTCGGCGCCATCACCGCGCAGGTGAAGGCTGAGCTGGCCGTTCCGGTCGTCAAGGTGGCGGTCCTGGCCGAGAAGGCCGCCTGGACCGAGGGCTTCGTCAAGGCCGCCCAGGCCAACATCCCCAAGATGGGCATGGAACTGGTCGGCGTCTTCCAGCCTTCGGCAACCGCCACCGACGTGGGCCCGGACCTCACCGCCATCCGGGCCACCGGCGCCCACCTGGTCTTCACGGCCGTGTCCGGCCCGATGGGCGTGGCGCTGGGGCGCCAGGCCGGCGAGATGCGGCTCCCGGCCATCGTCTTCGGCATCAACGTCGAGGCCCAGAAGGAGACCTTCTGGAAGTCCACTGGCGGCAAGGGCAACTACGTCAGCACGCTGAACTTCTACGCCGACGTGGAGTCGACCCCCAAGACCATGGCCTTCGTCGAGGCCTTCCGGAAGAAGCATGGGCGGCTCCCGACCTACACCGCCGCCAGCTATGACGCGGTGATGATCCTGGCCGCCGCCGCGACCGGGGCCGGCTCGGTGGAGGGAGACAAGGTGGTGCCGGTGCTGGAGAAGACCGACACCATCGGCACCTCGAGCCGCATCACCTTCGACAAGGGGCACGATGTCACCTTCGGCCCCGGCCACACCGTGCCACTCGGCGTCCAGTGGCAGGACGGCAAGCTGGTGGCCTTCTTCCCGGCCGGCTGGCAGGGCATCACCTACAAGGGCGTGAAGCCCTTCCTGGTGCCACCGGAGATGAAGAAGAAGTAACCGATCCCGGCCGGCCCCGCACGCCGGGGCCGGTCCTCCCTCCCACCCCTCTTGCTCGGCTCGCTCCTCGTCACCGGCCTGGTCAACGGCGCCATCTACGCGCTGCTGGCGCTCGGCTTCTCGCTGATCTTCGGCGTGGCGCGCATCGTCAACATCGCCTACGCCGGCCTGTACATGCTGGCGGCGTACTTCGTCTACATCCTCCTCAACGTGGCCGGGCTGCCAGCCCCGGCCGCAGTCCCGCTGGCGGTGGTGGCGACGGTGGTGCTGGGGCTGGCCGTCTACCGGCTGGTCATCGAGCCGGTGCGGGAGCACGAGTCGGCGGTCTTGATCTCCACCATCGCGCTCACCCTGGTCTTCCAGGAACTGGTGCTGGCGGCCTTCGGCGGCAACTTCCTCGGCAACCCGGTCTGGGCCGACGGGATCGTGGCGATCCTCGGAGTGACCGTCACCTACCAGCAGCTCCTCAGCCTGGGGGTGGTGACGCTGGCACTGGCGGCCATCTGGTTGATCCTGACGCGAACCCGGCTCGGCGTGGCCATCCGCGCCACCGCCAACGACCGCGAGGTGGCCAACCTGATGGGCATGAACGTCCGGCGCGTCGAGCTCTGGAGCGCGGCGCTCTCCGCGGCCCTGGCCGGCATCGCCGGGGCGGTGGTGGCGCCGCTCACGGTCATCGACCCGCTCATGTGGCAGGGGCCGCTCGTCAATCTCCTCGCCATCGTGGTGGTGGGCGGGCTGGGGAGCCTGAAGGGCAGCCTCATCGCCGCCTTCCTGATCGGGTACGTCGAGGCGGCCACCGTCTTCCTCCTCCCCTCCGGCTCCTTCCTCAAGGGAGCGGTGGCGCTCACCATCATGGTGGCGGTCCTGCTGATCCGCCCCGAGGGGCTGTTCGGCGTCGCCTTCGAGGAGGAGCGCTGATGATCTGGCGGTGGATCCGGCGTGGCTGGCGGTTCGTCCGCGGCGAGGTGCTGGTGCTTCCCAGCCGGGTCCTGGTGCTGGCCTTCTGCCTCGGGCTGCTGGCTCTGCCGCTGCTCACCCGGGACCCGTACGTGCTGCGGGTGGTGATCCTCTCCTGCCTCTTCGCCATCTTCGCGGCCAGCTGGGACCTGGTCTCCGGCTACTCGGGGCAGGTGAGCCTGGGACAGGCCCTCTACTTCGGCGCCGGGGCCTACGGCTCGGCGCTCCTCAACCACCACCTGGGCTGGACCCCGTGGGTCACCATCCCCGCCGGGGCGCTGCTGGCCACCCTGGTGGGGGCGGCGGCGGGCATTCCCTGCCTGCGGCTGCGCGGGTCCTACCTGAGCCTGGCCACGCTGGCCTTCCCGCTCATCCTCACCGGGGCCCTCTTCGCCCTCCCCTCGCTCTCCGGCGGCGAGCTGGGCATCTCCGGTCTGGAACCGCTGGTGCGCTCGCGAGTGGGCTTCTACTACGTGTCGGTCATCACCATGCTGGTGGCGGTCTTCGCCATGTGGCTCATCGGCGACTCCAACACCGGGCTGCTCCTCCACGCCATCCGGGAGGACGAGACGGCGGCCCGCGCCTCCGGCATCGACACGCCGCGCTACCGCTTGATGGCCTTCGCGCTGGCCGGTCTCTTCGGCGGCATCGCCGGCGGGCTCTACGCCCACTTCCTCCGGGTGGCCGGTCCCTCCACGCTGGAGGTGACGCTCTCCTTCCAGGCGGTGATTTGGGGCGTGTTCGGCGGGGTGGCCACCATCTACGGCCCGGTGGCCGGGGTCTTCCTGCTCTACCCGCTGACCGAGCTGCTGGCGCTGGTGCCGTGGCTGGGCGAGCACCGGCTGCTGATCTTCGCCCTGGTGGTGCTGCTGGTCCTGCGCTTCATGCCCCAGGGCGTGGCCCACTGGGTGCGCGACCGGATCGAGTTGGAGTGCCGGCGCTGCAAGGCGAGGACCGTTGCCACCCGGACCGCCTGCCGCGTCTGCGGAGCCGGCCTGCGCTGAGCCGCGCTGAGCTGCGCTGACTTGGGGCCGAGGGCGAGGCCCGCCGCCGTCAGATTCCCAGGTAGGCGGTCCGCAGCCCCTGGTCGGCGCTCAGCTCGGCCCCGGTGCCCTGGGCGATGACCCGCCCCTGGGAGAGCACGTAGTTGCGGGCGGCCAGCTGGAAGGCCTTGGCCACTTCCTGCTCCACCAGCAGGATGGCGACGCCGGAGCGGTGGATCTCGGAGATGGCGGCGAAGACCTCGCCCCGCACCTTGGGCGAGAGCCCCAGCGACGGCTCGTCGATGAGCAGCAGCCGGGGCTTGCTCATCAAGGCGCGGCCGATGGCCACCATCTGCTGCTCGCCCCCGGAGAGCGTGCCGGCCACCTGGTCTCGCCGCTCGCGCAGGCGCGGGAAGAGGGTGAGCACCCGCTCCATCTGCTCGGTCCTCCCGGCCCGGCGCAGGTAGCCGCCGGCCTCGAGGTTGTCGCGGACGGTCAGCTCGCGAAACGGGCGCCGGCGCTCCGGGCAGAGCACCAGGCCGCGCCGCGCGATCTCGTGGGCCGGGAGCTGGTCGATGCGCTCGCCGAGGAAGCGGACCTGGCCCTCCACGGTGATCTCGCCCCTGGTGCCTCGCAGCGCCGTCTTCTCCCAACCCACCAGGCCGGAGACGGCGCGCATCAGCGTCGACTTGCCGGCGCCGTTGGGCCCGACCAGCCCGACCAGCTCGCCATCGCCGACGCTGAGCGAGACCCCGCCGAGCAGGATGGCCCGGTCGTAGACGACCCGCAGGCCGTCAATGTCCAGCAGCGGCGCCGGCATGCTCCACCCCTAGATAGGCTTCGATGACCCTGGGATCCCGCACCACCTCCTCCGGCCGGCCGTCCAGCAGGATCCCGCCGAAGTCCATGACGATGACCCGGTCCACGATCGACATCAGCTCCTTGAGCTTGTGCTCGATGATGATCATGGCCGGCCCCTCGCTGTGCAACCGGCCGAACCGGCCGCCCTTGTGGAGGCGGCGGATGGAGCGGGCCAGGAGGTCGGACTCGGTCGAGTTGAGCCCGCCGAAGGGCTCGTCGAGCAGCAGCAACTCCGGCTCGGTGGCGATGGCCCTGGCCACCTCGAGCCGCTTCAGGTCACCCTGCGAGAGGGAGGAGGCGGGCTCGCGGGCCAGGTCGGAGATGCCGACGAACTCCAGTGCGTCCATGGCCTTGGCCTCGATGACCTTGACCCACTCGCCGCGCTGCTGGCCGCGCTTCGAGAGGCACGGCACCATGACGTTGGCGATGATGGGGAGGCGGCGGAAGGGCCGGGTGTTCTGGAAGGTCCCGGCGATTCCCAGGTTCACCATCTCCCAGGGCGGCAGGGCGGTGACGTCTCGTCCCTTCCAGAGGATCCGGCCGGAGTCGGACCGGAGGATGCGGGTGATGAGCCGCAGCAGCGTGGTCTTCCCGGCGCCGTTGGGGCCGATGATGCCGACCAGCTCGTCCCGCCCCAGCCGGAAGGAGACGCCGTCCACCGCCACCAGGCCGCCGAAGCGCTTGGTCAGCCCCCGCACCTCGAAGAACTCGCCGCTCATGGACGGCCGCCGCCTTGGTGCTCGTCGCGCAGCTCCCGCCGCGACACCTTGCCGACGTCGGTCTTGGGGAGTTCGCCGCGGAACTCGACGATCTTCGGGACCTTGTAGTGGGCCAGCCGCTCGGCGCAGAAGGCCTTGACCTCGTCCTCGCTCAGCTTCCCGCGGGCCTCGGGCTGGAGCACCACCACCGCCTTGATGATCGCGCCCACCGCCGGATCCGGCACGCCGATGACGCCCGCCGCCTTGACGTGCGGGTGGGTGTAGAGCACGTCCTCGACGTCCTTGGCGAAGACCGAGTAGCCCTTGTACTTGATCAGGTCCTTGCGCCGGTCCACGTAGTGGAAGAAGCCGTCCTGGTCCATCCGCACCAGGTCGCCGGTGCGCAGCCAGGTGCGCCCCCCCTCGTGCAGGAATGCCCCCTCGGTCTCCTCCGGCCGGTTCCAGTAACCGCGCATGATGTTGGGGCCGCACATCAGGAGCTCGCCCACCTCCCCCACCGGGAGGAAGGTGGTCCCGTCGGGCTCGGCGATGGCGGCGTCGAGGCCCGGGAAGGGGAGCCCGAAGGAGCCGGGGCGCGAGCCCTGGCGCGGGTTGAGGTGGGAGGCGGCGGTCGACTCGGTGAGGCCGTAGCCCTCGCGGATGCCGGTGCCGGTGCGGGCCTGCCAACCGGTGGCGGTCGACTGGTGCAGCGTGTCGGCGCCGCAGCCGATCAGCTTGAGCCGCCGCCAGTTCACGCGGGTGGTCTTCTCGTGTTCCTTGAGCGTCTCGTAGAGCGTGGGGACTCCCCAGAAGACCGTGGCCTGCCAGTCCTCGACGGCCTCGAGGATGGCGTCCAGGTCCGGGGTGGTGAAGAGCACCTGGGTCTGGCCGCTGGCGATGGCCGAGAACATCACCACCACCTGGCCGTAGATGTGGAAGTAGGGGAGGAAGGCCAGCAGCGTCTCCTTTCCCTCGTCGAGCCCCATCACCTCGTCGGCGAAGGAGCGGAGGGCCACCAGGTTGCGGTGGGTCAGCATGACGCCCTTGGGGTTGCCGGTGGTGCCGCCGGTGTAGGGCAGCGCGGCCAGGTCGGCGCCCGGATCGATGGCGACCGCCGGCGGGTGGGGCGGGTGGCGGGCCAGCAGTTCCTGGAAGGAGAGCGTGCCGGGAGCGGCGGGCGGCGCCTCGGGGATGGCCAGGGAGCGGAAGACCTTGCCGAGGAAGCTCCGTCCCACCGCCTGCGCCAGGGCCGGGAGGTACTCTCCCACGCCGGTGAGGATGACCTGCTCGACGCGCACGCCGGATTTCTCCACCTTTTCGTGGAGCATGTCCTGGCAGACCAGGATGCGGGCGCCGCTGTCCTCGAGCTGGAAGCGGACCTCGTGGCTGGTGTAGACCGGGCTGATGGCGGTGACCACGCCGCCCGCCTTGAGCGCCGCGAAGTAGGCGATGACGAACTGCGGGCTGTTGAGCAGGTAGAGGGCGACGCGATCGCCTTTCCGGAGGCCGAGGGCGGCGAAGGCGGTGGCCAGCCGGTCCACCTGATCACGCAGCTCGGCGAAGCTGATCTTCCGGCCGGAGAAGACCAGGGCGGTCCGATCGCGGAAGCGCTCGGTGGCCTCATCGAAGACCTGGGAGACCGAGCGGTCCGGAACGGCGACGTCGGCGGCGACGCCCGGGTCGTAGTGCTTCACCCAGGGCCGGGCCAGGTAGGCATCGAGCGCGCTCATCGGAGTTCTCTCCTGGTGCCCACCGTGGCATGGCGGCGCGATGACCCGCAAGGCTCATCTCCCGGTGAATCCGGCCGGTCCCGCGCCCGGGCGCCCCGGGAGGTCGGCTCGCCTCCTCCGCCGGGCCACGTGTAGACTGCGCGCCATGAAGGCCATCGGAGAGGCCGTCACCATCGGAGAGGCCGTCACCATCGGAGAGGCCGTGACCATCGGAGATGCCGTCACCATCGGAGAGGCCGTGACCATCGGCGCGCGGGTCGCCGCGCTGCGCGCCCAGCTCCCGGCCAGCGTCACGCTGGTGGCGGTCTCCAAGCTGCAGCCGCCAGAGGCCATTCGCGAGGCCTACGCCGCCGGGCAGCGCCACTTCGGCGAGAACTACGCGCAGGAGTGGCGGGCCAAGGCCGACCTCCTGGCCGATCTCACCGACCTGACCTGGCACTTCGTGGGCGGGCTACAGACCAACAAGGTGAAGTACCTGGCCCCGCGGGCCGCCTGGGTCCACACCCTCGACCGCGAAGAGCTGGCCCGCGAGCTCGGCAAGCGCTTCGCGGCGGCCGGGGCCACGGCGCGGGTGCTGGTCGAGGTCAACCTCGGCGGCGAGGCACAGAAGTCGGGCTGCTCACCGGAACGGGTCGAGCCGCTGGTGGCGCTGGCGCGCGGGTTGCCCGGGCTGGAGATGGCCGGCCTGATGTGCATCCCGCCGCCGGAGCAGGAGCCGCGGGGCCACTTCGCCCGGTTGCGCGCCCTGCGCGACCGGCTCGGGTTGCGAGAGCTCTCCATGGGGATGAGCGCGGATTGGCGCGTCGCGGTGGAAGAGGGGGCGACCCTGATCCGGATCGGCACCGCCCTCTTTGGCGAGCGGCCGCCGTAGTCGCGCGGCTCAATCGCGCGGCTCAATCGCGCGGCCTTCAGGCCGCGCAACCGGTCACATCCAGGCAGAGGGTCGCTTCCTCAATCGCGCGGCCTTCAGGCCGCGCAATCCGTCACTTCCAGGACACAGGTCGATGCCTGGACGACGACGGATTGATCGCCTCGGTCAGATCAACCGCGTCTTCAGCCTCCCCGAGTCGGTGACCGTGACCCGGAACTCGGCCCCACAGTAGTAGCAGCGGATCTCGTCGCCGTGGCCGAACTTGTCGTCGTATGGGTTGTTGGCGGAGCACTCCGGGCAGTCGAAGTCGCCGAAGCGGCGCGATGCCCCATCGCTGGAGTCGTCCTTCTCGTCGTCCTCGTCGTACCCTTGGTCGACCGGCATGGCGCCTCCCCGCCGAGATGATGGCCGTGCCCGGCCCCGCCGTCCACCATCGTGCCCGACCCGGGCAAGATGACTCGCCGGGCCCGGCTGGACGGCCTGGGCGGTCGAGGCGATGCTGCCCCCAGAATGATCGCGACCGCCCTGGCCTTCCTCCTCGCCGTGCCCCCGGCCTGTACCCTGCCCGCGCTCTCCGGCCCTCCGCCCTGGCGCCCCGGGGAGCGGCTGCGCATGGACCTGTCTCTGTTCGGCTCGGTGAAGATCGGCGAGGTCCAGTTCTCGGTGGAGCGCCCCGGCGCCGGCGGCACCGTCATCCCGTTGGTCTCGAAGGCGCGCAACACGGCCCGCTTCGGCCCGCTGCAGAAGCTGGTGGCGGTCGGCCTCTCCTGGGTGGACGCCCGGACACTGCGCCCGGAGCGGTACCGCGAGGAGTCCGACGAGGACGGCCGGCGCCGCTCCACCGACGTCCGCTTCCTCCCGCCCGGCCCGAAGCTGACGCTCGAGAACATGGATGGCGCCACCCGCGGCAGCAGCGACTTCGACCGGCGGGCGGAGGCGCTCGACGCCGTCTCCGCCCTCTACTACCTGCGTGCCACCCGGCTGGCGGCCGGCGACCGGATCTGCTTCGAGATGGTCGCCAATGGGAAGTACTGGCGTGTCGAGGGGGCGGTGGCGGCCGGGACCGAAACCTTCGAGGTGCCGGCCGGCCGCTTCGAGGCGCTGCGGATCGAGGGGCTGGCCCGGCGGGCCGACGGCGGCGGCAAGGCCCGCTCCATCTGGATCTGGTACTCGGCCGACGCCCGCCGGCTTCCGCTGGCGGTGGTCACCGAGGTCGACCTCGGGATGGTCTCGGCCAAGCTCGAGGAGGCGCGTTAGGGCGCATCCCCGGTCACATCCGCGCCGCCACCTGGGCCAGCCGGCGGCGGGTGTTGGAGAGCATCTCGCCGAGATAGTCGAGCTGCTCGGCCGGGCCGCCACCGAGCGCGAGGGCCAGCAGCTGCTGCTGGGTGAGGCGCGGGTCGGCCAGGGCCCGTTCGATGCCCCGCACGTAGTGCTGGATCTGGCCGAGCGCCTCGCGGACCTCGCGCATGTCGTCGGAGAGGAAGTCGAAGACCACGTGCTCCCGAGCCGAGCCGCAGGCCAGCCGCCGGCGAAGCGCCTCGACCGGATCGAGCTCCCCGGCCGGCGTCCCCTGCCGGGCTTCGAGCAACCCCTGCCGCACCGCCACCGCCGCCATCCCGACTTTCATGATTCCTCCACCACGCCACCCGCCGTGCGCCGCGCCACCGCGGCGATGGCCGCGGCGATCCGTTCATGGCCCTGTCCTTCGTCGACCAGCTCCTGCACCTCCCGGAGGGCCGCTGCCTCGGCCGCCCCGCCCTGGAGCCGCCGGGCCTTCATGAGCGCGCGGGCCAGCGCCAGCTCGCGGGTCCCGCGCCGGGAGGAGACCGCGCCGGCCGGCCGCCGGACAGCCCGGGCCTGCCTCGCCGCCGCCGGCTTCACCCCAGCCGCCGCCGCGGCCAAGGCGTGGCCGTCGGGCGGGGTGGCTCCGGCCACCGGGCTGGCCCGCCCCAGCAGCACCTCGACTCCGGGAGGCTCACCGAACGGCTCACCCGGCCAGGCCACCAGCCAGAGCGTGCCGCGGTTGTCGCGGTGGAGCGGCGTGACGAAGCGCCCTTGCACCAGGCCATCGAGGACGCGCAGCAGGCGTCGCTCCGAGAGCCGCAGCCGGGCCATCAGCTCCCGCTTGCCGATGCGGGCCCAGTTTCGCCCCTCGCTCCAGGAGAGCCGGATGAACTGCAGCCAGGCGGCCTGGGCCTCGGCCTCGAGCCGCTCGCCGGCCCGATCGAGGGCGATGAGCGGGATGGCGGCGAAGGAGGAGCGGACGCGAGCGGCGCCGAGCAGCTCTCCGCGGAAAGGGACGCGGCGCAGCTCACCGGGCGCGAGGGCTTCGGCGGCCACCTCACCCGAGGCCAGGCGGGCGGTGCCGAGCGCGGCGCTGCCGCGAACTCCCCTGTAGTAGGCCTCCCCCTTTGCCACCCGACAACCTCCGCCACCGCGACGGCGCAAGCTGCCAGCGTAATCGAGCGATATCGGGGGTCAATATTATCGAGCCCGAAACTGGTCGTGCCGGAGTCACCAACTCACGGATGTCGAGGCGAAGGAGCCCGCGGCCGAGACGGGGCGCGTGAGGAGCGAGCCGCGCAGGCGTACTGCTGTCGTACGCCGAGCAGCGGAGCGACGAGCCCGCCCGTCGCAGGCCGGGATCGTTCGCCGACCCCTGCGCCGACCTAGATGAGGCCGCGGCTGCGGCGCAGGAGTTCCACCGTCTTCTGGTACTCGATCTCGAAGGCGGTCGTCCCTTCCTGAAGGTGCTTGAGCCGGGCGCGCGCCTCGCGGTCGATCTCGTCGTCCACGTCGAGGTGCTTGCGGAAGATGCCGAAGACCTTCTTGCGGAGGAGGTTGTCCTCGGTGAAGACCTCCTCGACGTTCCGGGAGATGAGCAACTGCTCGATCATCTGGCCGATGACGTGCTCGATCCCCTCGTCTCCCATGCGGAAGCCGCGGACGTCGGCCATCTCGCGCTTCACGGCGGCGAAGCGGGAGTGGTCGTAGCCCCGCCGCTCCAGCGCTTCGCGCGTGGCGGCGTTCACCCGCTCCTCGAAGGAGAGGTACTCCTTCATCACCGACTCCATGTCCTTCTCGGCGTCGTTGATGCGGAGGGTCTCGACCTCCACGTCCCCATCCTGCATGAGAGTCTGCACGACCTCGCGGGCGATGGTGGGGATGACTTTGGGGTAAAGCCGCATGTCCTGTTTCCTCGCCTCGACGGCCGCGGCCAGCGCCGTGGCCAAAGAGCCGGAGCGGGGACCGCGAGTGAAAGGTGAAGCGTTGTAAACCTCGTCGCCCCGTGGGGCAAGACAAAACTATCTCTTTCCGCGGGCGTAGGTGATGGGAAAACGCAGGCCGCCCCCTGAAAGGCGGGAGCGGCACCCCGAAGGGGACGCCGCTCCTCCTGTCGAGGGGCTATCTGGGCCAGGCGGGCTACCGGGCCTCGGCAGGGCCGGCTACGGCGCGCCGTAGATCTTCATGGCGTCGCCGAGCAGCTTGAGCGCCTCGGCGCGCGGACGCTGGAAGGCGTTGCGCCCCATGATCGATCCGAAGCCGCCACCGTCGGCGATCCCCTTGATCTCGGCCAACACCTCGTCGGCTCCCTTGGCCTCGCCGCCGGAGAAGATGACGATCCGCCTGCCGTTGAAGGCGCTCTGGACGACGTGTCGCACCCGCTCCGAGAGGGTCTTGATGGGGATCTGGTACTTCTCGTAGACCTTCTTGGCCTCCGGGTGTTCCACCAGTTCCTTGGGCGGCTTCACCTTGATGATGTGCGAGCCCATCTGCGCCGCGATCTGGGCGGCGTAGGCGGCGATGTCGACCGCCGTCTCGCCCTCCTTGGAGACGCCCGAGCCGCGCGGGTAGCTCCAGGTCACCACCACCAGGCCATGCGCCTTGGCCTCCTGGGTCAGGTCGCGGAGGTCCTGGAGCTGGGTGTTCCGGGCGTCCGAGCCAGGGTAGATGGTGTAGCCGATGGCGGCGCAGCCGAGCCGCACCGCCTCCTTGACCGAGCTGGTCAGCGCCGAGCAGGGGGCCCCGCCGGTCTTGGTCAGCGAGTCGGAGTTGTTGACCTTGAGGATGAGCGGGATCTGGCCGGCGTACCTGGCCGCCACCGCCTCGATGAAGCCGAGCGGCGCCGCGTAGGCGTTGCACCCGGCGTCGACAGCCAGCTGGGCATGGTACTCGGGGTCGTAGCCGGCCGGGTTGGGGGCGAAGGAGCGGGCCGGGCCGTGCTCGAAGCCCTGATCGACCGGGAGGATGACCAGCTTGCCGGTACCGGCGAGGCGACCGCTGTTGAGCAGGCGGTAGAGGTTGGCGAGGGTCCCCGGGCTGTCGGAGCCGTACCAGGAAAGGATCTGCTTCACTCGCTCTGTCATCGCCATGGTGCGTGCTCCAGCGTGGTGGGTGCGCGGCTCGAGGGCCGAGGCCGGCCCGCTTCGAAACGGGGGGCATCTTCCGGCCGGAGGTGACGGGAATCAAGCGGGATCGCGGGACGCGCCGGCCGGAGGCTCCTGGTCCGGTCGCTCCCCCGGGCGGCCGGACCGGTAGCAGCGCTCGACGAAGCCGCAGCCCTCGCCAAGGCAGCCGGCCTCGTCGCGCCCGAGCTCGGCCGGCGTCCGGTCTCCGTCGCCGCGAGCGACCTGGAGGACCAGCCCCGGTGCGCGGCGAGCGAAGCCGTCCAGCGCCGCCGCGGTCGGCGTCACGTCGAGGGCGCTGAAGTCGCCGCGCAGGAACTGGAGCCGGGCTTCGACCGGCGCGCCGCCGGTGGCGCGGGAGACGGCCAGCGAGTAGGCCTCCAGCTGGAGCCGGTAGCGCTCGGCAGCCTCGGCGCGCGGCAGCGAGTACTTGAAGTCGATGACCAGCAGCCGCCCGCCGGGCCGCGGCGACACCAGCGCGTCGATGGCGCCGCTGAGGTAGCAGGGTGGAGCCGCGCCCTGTCCATCGCCGTCGAGCCGCAGCAGGAACGGCAGCTCGCGCCGCAGCCGCCCCTCCCGGGCCGCCTCGACCAGCTCCAGCCCCGGCGGCGAGGCCAGGAAGCGGGTCACCTCGCCGGCGATCTTCACGACTCCGGCGTCGGCCGGGTCGTAGCCGCGCCGCGCCGCCACCGCGGCCAGCGCCGCCGCCCGGCTCGACGACGGGGCCCCCAGCTCCAGCTCGGCCAGCATGGCGTGGGCCAGGGTTCCGCGCGAGGTGGCGCGGGCCGGGTCGTCGTCGGTGGCCCCGCCATGCAGCCCGGCCGGCTCCACCAGCCCGAGCACGCGCACCAGGTGGTGGCGGCGCTGGCAGCGCGCGAACTCGGCCAGCTGGGTCACCGCCAGGCGGATCGAGGCGGGCGGCGCCGGGAGTGCGAGCCTCGGCGGCGCCAGCGCCACGGCCGGCGCCTCCGCGGTGGACGGCGGCGCCTCGACCACGGGTCCGTGGGCGGCGGCGGCCACCTCGGAGATGGGGAGGCGCAGCGCCAGCCTGGTGTCGGCTCCGATCGCCTCCTCCAGCAGTCCGCGCCAGCCCGGGAAGGTTCGCGATCCGTCCTTCTTCGGACGCCCCTCGCCGGAGAGCAGCAGCAGGTCGCGCGCCCGGGTCAGCGCCACGTAGAGGAGCCGGCGCGACTCGGCGTTGGAGGCCCGCTTCGACTCCTCGCGGGCCGCCTCCAGCGACGGCGTCCGGACGAAGCTGGCCGACCCTGCGTCGAACCAGTCGGCGCAGAGCCTGCCGGCCGCGTCGATGCGGGCCCGTTCGGTGTCGCCCCGGGTCGGCGCCGCCAGGTCGGGGAGGATCACGATGGGCCACTCCAGCCCCTTGGCGGCGTGGATGGAGAGCAGCGTTACGGCGTCGGCGTCGTCGAGGTCGGCCTCCGGCTCGCGCGGCGGCTGGGCCGCCAGCCAGCGCAGCCGCGCCGCCAGCTCGGCGGCGGTGCCGCCCCGTTCGCCGAAGCTCCGGGCCAGCGCCACCGCCTTCTCCAGGTTGCGCCGCCGCCGCTCGCCATCGGGGCCAGCCAGCAGCGCCACGTCGAGGTCGAGGGCCTCCACGGCCCGTCCCAGCAGCTCGCCAGGAGGCAACCGGTCCCGGAGGGGCCTGAGCACACGCCAGGTGGCGAGGAGCCGATCGAGCCGGCGCCGCTCCTCCACGGGGAGCTGGAGCGGATCGAGCATGGCCGGGCCGGCGGCGTGGAGCGCGGCGAGCGGGAGCCCCGAGAGCTGCAGCAGGGTCGAGTCGGAGACGGCGCAGAGCGGCGAGCGGAGCAGCGCGGCCCAGGCCAGCTCGTCGCCCGGATCGGTCAGGCTGGCCAGCAGCTCGCCGAGATCCCGCACCTCGGGAGCCTGGTGGAAGGCGCCGCGGGCCAGCCGGACCGGGACGCCGGCGGCGCGCAAGGCCCGCTCGTATACCCCCAGCGCGGTGGTTCGGCGGAAGAGGACGGCCACGTCCCCCCAGCGGGGCCGGCGCGGCCGCTCCTGCTGGTCGGGACCGCGCTCGCGGACCGGCACCCCGGCCCTCCCCGCCACCAGCGCCAGGACCCGGGCGGCCAGCGCCACGGCCTCCCGCTCGCGCCGCTCCGGCCCGGTGCCCGGCGCGCCGTCGTCGAGCAGCTCGGCGGCCGGCGCCAGCCCGGCCGGACGCCGGGCCACCAGCCGATCGGCCGGCTGGAAGGCGATCTCGAAGGGCCGCGCCACCACCCCGGAAGGCGGCTGGAGCACCTGCTCCGAGACCCGGTTGACCAGCGCGACCACCGCCGGCGCGGAGCGGTGGTTGTCGGTCAGGTGGAGCACCCGCCCGGCGCCGGCGCCGAGCCGCTCCACCACCCCGGCGAAGACGCCGACGTCGGCGCCGCGAAAGCCGTAGATCGACTGCTTGAGATCGCCAACCGCCACCGCCACCGGGCCGGCTGGCAGTCCCTCGCCGGGCGCCGTGAGCAGCTCGAAGATCGCCTGCTGGACGCCGTTGACGTCCTGGTACTCGTCTACCAGCAGGGCGGCGAGCCGGCCGCGCAGCTCGCCGAGGATGGCGGGGCTGCTCGCCAGCAGGTCTCGCGTGGCGGTGAGCAGGCCGTCGAAGTCGAGGCCGCGCACCGCCCGGCAGGCCTCGGCGTAGCGCCGCTCCACCTCTCCAACCAGCCTCGCCAGCTCCTGCCGCTGTGGCCGTCCCCAGGCCTCGGCGGCCAGCGCCGGAAGCCCCTCGCCGTGCGCCCCGAGCGCCTCGCAGCCGGCCTTGAGCCGCTCCATCCCCTTGCCGCGCGGCCCGGGCCGGGCCGCCTCGCCGAGCGCCGCCAGCCGCGCCAGCGCCCCGGGTGTCAGCGCCCCCTGATGGTCACCGGCCTCAAGCGCCTCGAGGGCCCGGGCCACCCGCTCCACCACCTCCACCGCGGTGGCGGTCCGGGCCTCGGCCCGCGCCGCCACCACCTCCCGCGCCCCCGCCAGCAGGGCCGAACGCGCGACCGCCGCCGCCTCGAGCGACCCCTCGACGACCGGCTGCGCGCCGCGCAGCCCGCGGACCGACCGCTCCCGCACCAGCGCCCCGGCCAGCGCCGCCAGGGGGCCGGCCCCGAACCCGGCGCAGAGGGCGAGCGCCTCGGGCCGGGCCTCGTCGAGCGCCGCCACCACCGCGCCGCGGGCCGCCTCTTCGAGCAGCGGTGGCGCCGCTGCCTCGTCGAGCACCGTGAACTCCGGGTCGAGCCCAGCCTCGAGCGCCCGCTCGCGCAGCAGCCGGCCGCAGAAGTTGTGGATGGTGCCGACCGCCATCCGGTCGAGGCCGCGCAGCCGCTCGACCCAGGCCGCCGCCTCGGGCCCGCCGGCGGCCGCCCGCGCCCGCCGGGCCACCGCCGCCCGCAGCCTCTCCACCAGCTCGGCGGCCGCCTTCTCGGTGAAGGTGATGGCCGCCAGCTGGCCCGGATCGAGCGGCGTCCCGGTCGCCTGGCCGGAGAGCAGCCGGACGCAGAGCTCCACCAGCGCGGTGGTCTTGCCCGAACCGGCGCCGGCCGAGACGGCGGTGCCGCCGCTCAGCAGGAAGAGCGCCTTCGCCGCGCCGGACCAGATCGGCTCCCAGCTCACGGGCCCACCTCGGCGTCGGCCTCGCCACGCAGGGCGGCCTCTCCCTGGAAGCGGCAGACGGCGCCAAACTCGCAGCGAGCGCAGTCGCGGCTGGCGATGGGCAGGCTCCCCCCGCGGGCCCGCCGGACCGCCTCGACCACCGCCCGGGCCAGCGACGGCTCGTCGGGCCGCCCCTCCACCGGGTCGAGCCGCTCGGCGCTGCGCAGCAAGAGGTAGGTGGCGGCAGGGGCCCGTCCCGGCAGCGCCCGCTCGGCCGCCAGCAAGTAGAGCGGCACCTGGAAGCTGGTGACGCCGAAGGCCTCCGGGTCGAGCAGCTTTCGCTGCCGGCCCGGGTCGGCGCCGCTCTTGTAGTCGATCACCAGCAGCCGCTCCGGCGCCGCGTCGACCCGGTCGATCCGCCCCTGCAGCAGGACGGTCTCGCCGCCGGCCGACAGCTGGAGCGGCGGGATGGGCGACTGGCCGCCGAACTGGTACTCGATCAGGGCGGGGATCAGGCCATCGCGCCGGCTCGCCTCGGCGGCGACCAGACGCCTGAGCCGGGCCAGCACCGCCCCGCGCCGCGAGCCCCAGACCACCGGATCGCCGACCTTGCCCTCGCGCTCGAACTCACCGAAGACCGCCAGCGCCACTTCGACCATCTCGGCCTCGTCGGCCGGCCCTCCGGCCGGCGGCCAGGCTCCGCGAGAGCTCCGCTGGCGCACCCAGCGCTCCAGCACGGCGTGGAGCAGCCGCCCCTCGTCGCGAGCGTCGATGTCTAGCCCGGCCTCGTCGGCCTGGCGCAGCCGGGCTCCGCTCACGAGCAGGAAGCGGAAAGGGCAGCGGGCCAGGTTCTCGAGCTGATGGGCCGACCACTCGGCCGGCAGCTGGCGGACCAGACGGTCCAGCCCCGCGCCGGCGATGGCCCCGGCGAAGGGGGAGGTCCGGCCGGCCAGCACCGCCTCGCGCCGCTCCCGCTCGATGGCGCCGATGGCCAGCGCCTGGCCGGCCCGCTCCGAGAGCCCGGTCCCGGCCAGCGCTGCCACCGCCTCCGGCCCGGCCCCTGCTCCGGCCAGGCGCGCCGCCGCCAGCAGGGCTTCACGAGGAGTGCGTGCATCGGCCAGGGCCGGGGCGCGTGGCGGGCCGGGCGGCTCCACCCCGGCCTCGGCCAGCGCCTGCGACAGCAGCGGCGAGGGCTCGCCGCCGCCGGACGGGCCTTGACCGGGCCAGAGCACCGCCAGCCGCTCCTTCCCTGCCGCCACGGCGCAGGCCACCTGGTGGAAGGCCTCGGAGCGCCGGACCGCGCCGGTGGCCAGCGCTCCGCGCCGCAAGAGGCCGTTCAGGGCCTGTCGCTCCGGCTCGCGGAGCAGCGGCTCGGCCCGCGGCTGGGCCGGCACCGCGCCGGCGGCGCAGCCGACCAGGATGGCTGCACGGGCCGCCCGCCCCGGCGCCTCGGCCAGGGCGGTGAGCTCGACCGCACCGCCGAACGGCTCGCGCCCACCGCGCACCGAGGCCTGCCCTGCCGCCAGGGCCAGCAGCCCCTGCCAGTCGCCGGCGGCCAGCCGCTCGCCGCTCCGCCCCAGCATGGTGAGTGCGCGCACCAGCTGGTCGGCGGTCTCCTCGAGCGCCGAGAGCGCGGCGAGATCGGCGGTGGCCACCGCGGCGTCGCCCTGGCCGGCCTGCCGGCGCAGCCCCGAGCCGTCGATGAAAGCGGTGAGGCGGGAGGCGTGGGCCGAGGCCGTGGCGCCGCTGGAGAGCGGCCGGAGCCGGGCCACCAGCGAGGCCAGGCCGTCGGCTGCCCGGCCCAGCGCCTCGCGCTCCCGCTTCGCCCACGGGCCGCTCAGCGCCTCGGCGCGCCGGCGCAGCGCGGCCTCGGGGTCGGCCCGCCCGTCGAGAACTCCGGCGTCGTCGAGCCAGCGCCCCAGCCGCGGGCCCAGCCCCGAGGTGACGAGGTAGGAGGAGCCGGCCAGACGCTCCAGAGTCCGCCGGTCGCGGGCGCCGCCAGCCACGCCGAGCGCCGCCAGCAGGATCGCCACCGGCGGCGAGTCGGCCAGAGCTCCGGACCGGCCGGCGGCGAACGGGATCCCCTCGGCGGCGAAGGCGGCGGCCAGACGCGGCGCCGAGCTTGGCGGCGAAGGGGCGAAGATCAGCAGCTCGGAGGGCGGGACGCCGCTCGCGATGAAGGCGGCCGCGGTCCGCGCCGCCAGCGCCGCCTCGCCCTCCTCTCCCGAGCCGGCCAGGGCCAGCAGCTCGCCTTCGAGCGCCGCCGTGCCCACCGCCGCGCCGGCCAGCGCCGCCAGCAGCGCCGCCGGCCGAGCCGCCCGGGCCGGATCGTCGACCCGGGAGAGCGAGACCTCCAGCTGGCGGCGGCCGGAGAGCTGGTGGAGCGCCTCCACCCGGCGCAGCAGCGGCTCGGCGGCGGCGGAGAGGGCCGGGGCGTCGGCGAAGGCCGGGAGCTGGAAGCGGGTGCGCGCCGACCGGGCCGCCAGCGCCTCGCAGAGCATCCACTCGCCGGGTGAGAGGGAAGTGAAGCCGTCGAGCAGCAGGAACTCCGGTTCGCCGCCGTCGTCGAGCGGGACGCCGCGCCGGAGGGCCTCGGCGGCGGCGCGCGCCGCGCCCGGCCCATCGAGCAGCCCGAGCCGGTCGAGCCGGGCCTCGAAGGCCTCCAGCGCTCGGGCCAGCGCGCCGAGCCGCTCCGCCGACGCCCCGTCCAGCGTCCCGGCCGCCACCCGGGCGGCCCCGGCCGGGACCTCCCCGCGCCGCAGCTCGGCCAGCGTGACGGCCAGCGCCCCGGCCAGCCCGCTCCCGGGCCGGAGCCCAGCCAGCGATCCACCGGCCTCGTCGCCGGCCTCGACCGCCAGCAGCCGCGCCGCCAGCGGCGTGAGGATGGCACGTGAGTCGCCTGCCGCGGCCAGCAGCCGGCCGGCCAGTGCGTCGAGCGTGGTGACGGTCGGGCCAAAGAGCAGCCCGTCCCCGGCGTCGCAGAGCCGGCGAGCCGCGCGGGTCGCCTGGAGCGCGGAGGGAACGACGACGAGGGCGGGCACGGAGCCAACCTACCGCCCGTCCCTGACGACCCTCGACCGCCCTGCGGGCCTCGATCAGGCCTGGGCCTGCCCGTGGCCGCGCTCTCATGTGTCATAGTGGTCAGGGGTGAGGAGGCCTCGCCGTGGATGATGTGAAGAATGCGGTGACGCGCCGCGGCCACAGGCGATGGACGGATCGCCTCCGACTAGGCACCAAGCTCGGCCTGCTGGCCGCGGCGGTGACCACCGCGGTGCTGGCCGGAACGGCCTACCTGACCATCCGGCTCTTCCGCAGCCAGCTGGTGGAGCTGGCGGCAGAGGCGAGTTCGAGCCAGAGCGACGCGCTCCGCCTGGTCCTGGAGCAGCAGATGACCGCGGGTGATCTGCGACCCCTGCGCAGGCTCGTGGACGCCATGGGGCGCGAGCCCAACATCGTCTGGGTGGGGGTGGTCAACGCCGAAGGGCACGTGCGCATCACCAGCCGGCCCGGAGCCATGGGGGAGCAGATGGACCGGCGCTCCCCGGAATGTCGCATCTGCCATGAGCGCGCACCGGCCCTTCGGCTGCGATCGGTGACACTGGCGCGCCCGGGCGCGGAGGTGCTCCGCACGGTCACGCCGCTCCAGAACGCCCCCGCCTGCCACCGCTGCCATGGCGAGGAGCAACGCATCAACGGCGTCCTCATCGTCGACCGATCGCTCGAACCGGTGAACAGGGCGCTCCTGTCGGGCCGCGCCCAGGTCATCGCGGGGACCGCCGCCGCGGTCTTCGCCCTGCTTGGCACACTGGGCCTGGCCGTGGAGTGGCTGGTCCTGGCGCGCCTGCGCCGTCTCGGCGAGCTCGCCCGCCAGGTGGGCGCCGGCGACCTGGCGGCGCGCGCCGCCGACACCACCCCTGACGAGCTGGGCGGGCTGGCGCGGGACTTCAACGCCATGGCCGACGAGCTCGGCTCGGCCGTGGCCGGCCTCACCGCCGAGCGCAGGCAGCTCGAGGAGCTCGTCAATGGGATCTCCGATGGGGTGGTGCTGGTCGACGTCGGCCTGAAGGTCGTCGCCACCAACCCGGCCTTCGCCGCGCGACTGCCTCCCGGCACCCGGCCCGGCCGGGGGACCAGCCACGCGGAACTGGCCCACGCCGCCGGCTTCTCGGCGGAGGACGGCGCGACCTCGCTGGCCCAGCGGGCCCTGGCCAGCGAGCTGCTGGAAAAAGTCATGGTGCGGACCGGCGGGCCGCTGGGCGAGCGGGTCGAGGAGATCTACGCCCAGCCCCTGCGGGGTCCGGACGGATCGGTCTGTGCCGCCATCGAGGTGTGGCGGGACATCACCGACCGGATGGAGCTCGAGGCCGGCCTGGAGCAATCGGAGCGCCTCGCCGCCGTCGGGATGCTGGCGTCGAGCGTGGCGCACGAGGTGGGGAACCCGCTGGCTGCCATCGTCACCGCGGTGGAGGGGCTGCTGCGCCGCCTCGACGAGCCGGGCGCCCGCGAGCCCCCCGAGCTTCGCGAGTACCTCGAGATCGTGCGCAAGCAGGTCTTCCGCTGCCATCTGGTGACCAAGCGGCTTCTCGGCTTCGCACGCGTTCCCGGGCGGCAGCTCGCGGCCGTGGACGCCGCCACCGCCGTCCGCGAGGTGCTGGCGCTGGTGGCGCCGCAAGCGCGCCTCCAGCACGTCGAGGTGCGGAGCGCCTGCGAGGACCCGGCCATGGCGATGGCGGACGACCTGCTGCTCCAGCAGGTGTTCCTCAACCTGGCGCTGAACGCGCTGCAGGCCATGCCGGCGGGCGGCGTGCTCACGGTCGCGGCCCGCGCAGCCGCCGGCGCGGTCATCGTCACCTTCACCGATACCGGCCCGGGGATCCCCGATTCGGCGAGGCAGCACCTCTTCCAGCCGTTCCGCCGGGCACGGCCGGACGGCTCGGGCACCGGGCTCGGGCTCTTCATCAGCGAGGCGCTGGTCCGTCGCTGTGAGGGAACCCTCACCGTCGAGAGCGAGGCCGGGAAGGGCGCGGCCTTCACGGTCCGGCTCAGGCCCGCCGGCGGCGATTCGGGATCCACGGCGTGAGCCAAGGGGAGCGCAGATGCGCGTGCTGATCGTGGACGACGACGAGGTGCTGCGGGACCTCATGGCCCGGGAGCTGGCCCGCTCCGGCGCGGAGGTGTCGCAGGCGGCGGACGCGGACCAGGCCCTGCTCCGCGCCCGGGAAGATGAGCCGGACGTGGTGCTCCTCGACCTGCTGCTCCCAGACCGCCCGGGAATCGAGGTGCTCCATCAGCTCAAGGAGCAGTGGCCCGACGTGGAGGTGGTCGTGCTCACCGCCCACGGCACGGTGGACACGGCGCTGTCGGCCATGAAGCTCGGGGCCAACGACTACCTGCAGAAGCCCTGCCACCTCCAGGAGCTGGAGATCGCGCTGCACCGGGCACACCAGCGCCGCCAGCTCAGCCAGGAGAACGCCCGCCTCCGCGACGGCCTGAGCCAGGGTGGCTGTGGCCCCGAGCTGGTGGGCAACGACCCGGCCTTCGAGCAGCTCCGGCGGTTCCTCGGCAAGGTTGCTACCAGCGACTCCACCGTGCTGATCCGCGGCGAGACCGGCACCGGCAAGGAACTGGTGGCCCGGAACATCCACTGCATGAGTCCGCGGCGGGAGCGGCCATTCGTGGTGGTGGACTGCGCGGCGCTGCACGAGAGCCTCCTGCAGTCCGAGCTCTTCGGACATGAGCAGGGCGCCTTCACCGGGGCCAACAAGCGCAAGCACGGGCTCTTCGAAGCCGCCGACGGCGGCACCGTCTTCCTCGACGAGATCGGGGACGTGAGCCCGGTGGTGCAGGCCGGGCTGCTGCGCGTCCTCGAGACCTCCTCCTTCCGCCACCTCGGCGGCACCAAGGAGGTGCGCGTGGACGTGAGGCTGGTCGCGGCCACCAACCGGGCGCTGGAGCGCCTCATGCAGGAGGGCAAGTTCCGGCGGGACCTGTTCTTCAGGCTCAACGCCATCCACTTCGAACTCCCCCCCCTGCGGACGCGTCGCGGTGACATCCCGGTGCTTGTGCAGCACTTCGTGGCCCACCACAACGTCCGCCACGGGACGAAGAAGGGCGTCTCCCCGGCCGCGGCCGAGGTGCTGGCGCGCTACGACTGGCCAGGAAACGTGCGCGAACTCCGCCACGTGGTGGAGCGCGCCCTGGTGTTCGCCGACCGCGACCTGATCCGCCCCGGCGACCTCCCCATCGAACTGCGGCAGGCCACGGGATCCGGACTGGAGGGCGACGCGGGGATCCTGGCCCTCGCCGACGTGGAGCGCCTCCACATCGTGCGGGTCCTGGAGCAGGTGGGAGGCCACCGGGCCCGCGCGGCCCTGCTGCTCGGCATCAGTGAGCGGAACCTCTACCGCCGGATCCGGGAGTATCAGCTCGAGCAGTACGTGACGGCTCCGGACGACAAGTAGCCAGGATCGCGGCGAAGCGGCGGCTCCTGCCAAGCTGGCAGGGGCACCCGGTGGCGGCCAACCCGTTGGGACCCGAGGCGAGATCGGTCGCGCTTGACCACGCTCAAGCCGTCTTGGCAGGCCCATGCCCTGCTCCAGCACCGGCCCCCGCGGCCAATACCCTTTCGGCGCGGGCAGTTCCGGCGACCTCACGGCTGGCACGGTTCTGGGAAAGGGATCCCTGTAGTCGCAGTCGCAGAGCGGGAGGAACAACATGGGACTCACGATCGCCATTGGCCTGATGTTCTTCGTCGGAATGATGGCCATCCTCTTCTTCGGGCACCAGCAGGCCGAGAAGGACCGGGACGACCGGGACGCGGCGGAGGCGCGGCGCGGTCACGCCCACCTGGCCGGCTCGGCCGGGGGTCGGACCGTCGACGAGGTGGTTTTCGACCTTGAGCACCGGATCGACGCGGACCTGCGAGCCGTCGCCGCCGTGCTCCACCGCGCCGCTCCCGATGGGGCCGAGCGCCCCCATCAGGCCTAGGCGAGGACGACTACCGTGAGGTCCGCCCTCGAGTCCCTGCGGGACGTGGAGCTGTTCAGAGGCCTCTCCGAGGAGCACCGGCGGGCGGTCGCGGCCGTGGCCAGTGAGCGGCGGGCGGCCGCTGGCGAGACCATCTTCCGGCTCGGCGGGCACGCCGAGGCGCTGTTCGTCATCAAGCGGGGCCGGGTCGACCTCACCTTCCCGCTCCAGGTGATGGGGGAGACGAGGGAGGTCCGGTTCCAGTCGCTCGACGCCGGGCGCACCATCGGCTGGTCCGCGCTCGTGCCACCGTATCGGTTGACCATGAGCGCATGCGCGACCACCGACCTCGAGCTCGTGGTCCTGCCGGGAGACCGGCTCCTGGCCGTCCTGGCGTCCCGCCCGGTCATCGGCCACCTGGTCATGTCCAACCTGGCGGGCGTGGTGGCCGCCAGATTCCACGAGCTCCAGGAGCTCTGGGTGCGGGAGATCCAGCGCAAGGTGCCGCAGGCCACCAGTCAGTGACCCGACCCAGGCCTGATGATGTGACGAGAGCGCCGAGACCGAAATGAGGCTGGCGCCCGAGGGTGGGGGGGGGGAGCGTAGTAGGTCGAGAGGATCCGTGCTCGCAGTCGTCATCTTGCCTGGGTCGGGGCTCCAGGCCGTCCCTGGAGTCGCGGAGCCCGCCCGCTGGCGCGGTGCTCCTTGGAGGTCGGAGATGGGTGACCTGGTCGTCGCATCGCCCGCTCCCCCGAGCCCGCCCGCGGCGCCGGAAAGCGTGAAGGCGCGCCTGGGCCGCGCCGCCCTGCTCCTCGCGGTCGCCAGCGCCCTGGCCCTGGCCTGCTCGGCGGTGGTGCTGGCGTTCGTGCTGCGCGCCGACTTCCTCGACGGCGCCGCGACGCTGGTGGCCCGGCTGGTGTTCGAGCACGGGGTGATGGCGGCCGTCCTGGCCTCCTCCCCTCTCTTCGCGGCCTTGCTGGTGGGGTACGGCTACATGCAGCGGGCCGTCCGGCGTCGCGCCGCCGAGAAGGCCGCCGCGGCCGGAGCCGCCGCGGTCCAGGCGCCCCGGCCCTGAAGTGGCGGGAGGCCGGCCCGGCACGGGCGCGGCTTCCCTCGGCGACGGCGGGAGCCCGGTATCAGATCCCCGCGGCCTTCTCGGTCCCGTCGTACTTGAAGGTGACGGCGGCGGGCTTGCCCGCCTCGACCGTCACCTGGAGAGTCTTGGTGCCGTACACCTCGTGCCATGCCTCGAGCGTGTAGGCGCCGGGCGGGATGCCGTCGATCTTGAAGCCGCCGTCGTCGCCGGTGACCGCCTGGAACGGGTTCTTGTTCACGCCGATGTAGGCGCGCATCCACTCGTGCACGTCGCACTTCCAGCGGATGATCCCGCTCTTGCCGGCCACGTGGGTGATGGGCTTGGCGTCGGCGTTGGGCATGCCCTTGTTGAACAGCGTGGTGGGGCCCAGGTAGGTGTGGACGTTGTGCAGGATGGGGTCGCCGTTCTTGGCTATCACCTTCTGGCCAACCAGCGCGAACTGGACCCGCGGGCGGTAGGAGCAGTCGGTCTGGTTGACCATCACCTCGGGGGCGTCGGCCGCGGCCTTGGTGTCGGGCGCGCCCTTGACCACGTGGATCCATACGTTGACGAGCTTCTTGTTCTTCACGATCACCGACTCGTCGTTCATGGGTTTCTTGGCGCAGTAGGCGTCGGCCTCGCGGTCGAGCTTGGCCATCACCGGCGGGGTGCCGGTGAAGTCCACGGCGCCGGTGAGGGTCTCGGGTCGGCTGACGCCAGGCAGGGCAGCCAGGGCGAGCGCTGCGACGAGTGCGGTTCGGATCGATGACATGGGGTGTCTCCTCGGGGTCTTGTGGGGGGTTCGGTGCGGCGGCGTGGGCTAGCCTGGTGGGAAAGGGGGGGCGCTGGCCGGTGGGGCCCTGGCGGCCTCGAAGCCCGGCTCGCCCAGGTGCATGAGCAGGTCTCGCAGCGCCTCCATCTGGGCCTGCTTGTCCCCGCCGAAGGACTTGTGGGGGGCATCGGCCGACGGATCCAGGTCCCAGAAGGAGGGCATGCGCGTCCCCTCCATGAGTGCGTTGGGGTTCCTGAGCCAGAGCGGAATCCAGTCCGGCCGCAGCCGCTTTTTCGCCAGGAGGAAGTCGGGGGCCGCCGAGCGCGGGTCCTGCCTGGGGGCGAGCTTGCCCACCACGTGGCACTTGGTGCACTGCAGGGCGCCGAAGAGCTCCATGGCCTCGCGGGCCTTCTCGGGCGGCGGCCGCGGGACGTCGGCGGTGAAGTAGGGGAAGCTCCTGCGGGAGGCGGAGGCGAAGTATTTCACGAGGGTGCCGGCGTCCTCGTCGGTGAAGTGGAAGGTCGGCATCCTGATCTTGAGCCAGGGCCGCAGCGGGCTCGGCTCCTTGAGGAAGGCGTAGAGCCAGGGTGGCTGCACCTTGGCCCCCTCCCCGGTGATGTTGGGCGGTGCGAAGCCCTGGTTGTCCTCGTTGAAGAGGTCGCGCACCACCCCGCCCCGGCTCTCCACCTGGTGGCAGTTCCGGCAGCCGTTCCAGAACACCAGCCGCTCGCCGGACAAGACGGCCAGCTTCGGACCGTCGAGGCCAGGCACCAGCTCGCGGGGCAGGGCCTCCCGCTCCCCGGTCTGGCCCTTCAGGAAGGTGAGGATGGAAAGCGCCTCGTCGTCGCTGAAGTCGAACTGGGGCATGCGCGTCTCCACCAGCTCGTAGGCGAAGATGCGCGGCGTGTGCAGCTTGGTCCAGACCCAGCTGGCGTAGGTCTCCCGGTGCTCCGGCGCCTCGGTGAAGTACTTCACATCGCCGAAGTCGAGCAGCTTCGGGTCCTTGCGCCCGTGTTCGCTGAGCTCGGTGCCGATCTTCTGCGCGCTCTCGAAGCCCTGGATGATGTGGCAGCCGGAGCAGCCGTACTTGTTGATGAGCGCCTTCCCCTGCTGGGCCAGCTTCTCCAGCTTCGGACGCTGGCCGGGCCCGTACTCGGGAGGCGGCGGATGGCTCGCGCCGCTCCGCAGCGTCGACAGGTAGGCGGTGACGTCGGCGGCCTCCTCGTCGGTGAGCCGGAGGTCGGGCATCTTGGTGTCGATCCAGAGCGCGCGGGGGTTCTTGATCCAGGCGTAGAGCCACTCCGGGCTCGCCTTGTCGGCGACGTTCCACAGGTTGGGGGCGTAGTCGCGGGTGTCGCTCGCCTCGCTGCGGCGAGCCGCCGATCCCTCCTCTGGCGCGTGGCAGGCCCGGCAGCCGACCGCATCGAACAGGGCCTTGCCCTTCTGCGGGGAGCCGGCGCGCGCCGGCGGCTGGACCAGCGTGCTGGGCCTGGAGGTCACCCAGAGATAGGCGGCGATCTGGGCGACCTCCTCGGCCCGGACACCCCCGTGGCGCGCCAGCGTCTGCTCCGCGGTCTCCCCCGCCGGACGGGGAACACTCCCGGCGTCTACAGCCCCTGGCCAATAGTTGGGCATGCGCGTGTACGGACGCCAGCCGCGGGGGTAGCTGATCCAGGTCTGCAGCCAGCCGGGCGTGGTCTTGCTGACCAGGCTGGTGAGCGTCGGCCCGCGCTTGGGGAGGTCGTTGTAGCCCTCGGTCGGGTGGCAGCCCCAGCAGCCGGCCTCCACGAAGAGCTTCTTCCCCCGCGTCAGCAGCGGGGCGCGGTTGACGTTGATCTCCTCGCGGTGGCACTTCTCGCACTTCGCCTCCAGGAAGGCGCCCTTGAACGGCTTCCCCAGGATCCGGACCTCGTCGGTGAGCGGGTCGTTCCAGTGGTGGTCCTCGGCCCCGTGGCGGAACTCGAGGTGCATGATGCCCTTGGTCTGCGCCCCCTGGCCCCCGTGGCAGACGGTGCAGCCGAACTTCTCGGTGGGGTGGGACCTGACCAGCAGCTCGAAGCGCTGCGGGTGCGTCCGGAACACCGGCTTGACGTCGTAGAGGTCGGCCTTCTCGGCCTCCTCGAAGGCAGCCACCACTTCCTTCTCGGCGCAGGCCTGGGTGACACCCCGCAGCCCGTCCTGGTCGGGCTGCTCGTGCCCTTCCTCGCCCCTCAGGTCCTGGACGCGGGGGCCGCGCCGGACCTGGCGCGGGAGCGCAGCGCCCGTCGAGTCCTTCAGGAGGAACCGGGTCGTCGCCAGCTGGCGCTGGTCGCGGGCGCAGTAGGCGTCGCTGATGCCGAGCCACTTCCGGTAGACCGCCACCGGCCGGCACTCGGTGGCGGAGTCCGGGGCCACCGGCGCGGGCGGCTCCACCCTGGGGTTGCCGCCGACCGGGACGATCGGGCTGGGGCGCTGGACCTCCTCGCAGATCCTGTCGTGGACGGCCTGGTAAGCCTCGGCGACTTCCTCATCGATGGCGAACTGGATCTTGAGATCGCCTGGCGTGATGTTGGCCCGCCTGGCCTCCAGCACCTCGGCGGGCTTCGAGTAGCCAGCCGTGTCGACGGCCCGGTGGCAGTTCTGGCAGCGATCGACGGTTTCCCCGCCCCAGGAGTTGCGCAGCTTCGGCACCCAGTACTGCTCCAGGCCGGTTGTCTTGCCTCCGGAGGAGGTGGCCGCCGCCAGCCGCTTCTTCACTTCCTCGACCGGCTTCACGAGCTGGTCGACCTTGGCGCGAGCCTCGTCGAGCCGCCGCTGGAAGGCGAGGCGCGCCTCGGTGCCCCGCCGCAGCACCGCCTCGGCGTCGGCGAGGATCCTGGCCCGGCGGGCTATCTCCTGGTTCTTCGCCTCGAGCTCGGCCTGGTGGGCCGCCTCCCCCTTGCTGCCCTCGTGACGCGCCTCGCGGACGAGGTAGTAGATGGCGTCAGCCTCCGACTTGTCGAACCCGAGGTAGAGCTTGGCCTCGACCTGGTCCTGCTTGGCCTTCTCCTCCGCGGCGAGGATGGCCTGGTAGGCCTTTCGCTGCTCCGGCGACCCGGTCATCGCTTGCTCGGCCGCCTGCAACTCGGCCCGGGCGGCCGCGAGCTGGATGCCGGTCTCGCTGGCCAGGAGCCGCCGCTCGGCGCGCTTCAGGTCCGCGCTCAGGTGCGCCTCCCGGAGCGCGAAGAACTCCTGCTGGTAGTCCTTCCAGGGCCGGCGCGAGGCGACCTCGTCGTAGACCGCCCAGGCGGTGGAGAGCGCGATGAGCGCGGAGAGGACCGCGAACGGTCGTTTCAGGCTCGTCTGCTCGAGGGGCTTGGTCGGCACGCGACTCTCAGACGTTCAGGATGTTGGGGATGACCAGGACGTACTTGACGTTGAAGAACAGGCGCAGCCCCATCTTCACGACCACGCCGGCCATCATCATGAAGAGCGACGAGACGATGCCGTAGCGCAGCAGGCCCAGTTCCCGCATGAAGGGCGCGCCCCGCTTCCAGCGCCAGACCGCGGCCGGGATGCCGACCAGCCAGCCCCCCACGCAGGCGAGCCCGAAGAGCATCGCCCACCGTTCGGAGCGGATGCCAAGGAGGTATGGCAGGTCGATGTTTGCGAGCGGCACCACCAGGTGCGGATCCCAGTACTCCCAGGGCATGAACAGGTTCCACCCGGGGCCGCGCAAGAAGACGCCGATGACGATCATCCCGAGCCAGAGGCCGAGGAAGCCGACCAGGAACACCGTGATGGCGAACTTCCGCTCGCGCCAGGTGTAGTAGCCGTTCCCCCTGGGGTTGATGTCGACGTAGGGGATGGCCATCAGGCCGACGATGATGATCCCCGGCAGCACCACCCCCGCGATCCACGGGTCGAAGTAGACGAGGATCTCCTGGAGCCCGAGGAAGTACCAGGGGGCCTTCGATGGGTTCGGCGTCTTGGTGGGGTTGGCGGGCGCCTCCAGCGGCGCGTCGATGGCAAGGCTCCAGACCAGCAGCACCAGCATGAGCACGCACCCGGCGATGAACTCGGCCCGCACGAAGTAGGGCCAGCTGTGGAGCTTGTCGGGCAGGGCCGGCGCCACGGTGGCGGCGGGCGCCGCCCCCGCTTCCGGCGGGGCTCCCGCTGCGGCGGGCGGCTGGGTGTTCTCGGCCATTGGACTCCTCGGTTGGGGCATGCTCCCTACATCGGACCGGAGATGCCCCCGTCCTTCCGGATGCGCCAGAAGTGCAGGATCATCAAGGCAGAGGCGGCGATGGGCAGGACGATGCAATGCAGCACGTAGAACCGCAGCAGGGTGGGCGCGCCCACCACCGTGCCGGCGGTGAGCAGCGACCGGGCGTCGTAGCGCGCGGTCGCCCCCATCTCGGGACCGAGCGGCCCCTCGTTGCCGAGCAGCGGCGTGGCGCGGGCCATGTTGGTGCCGACCGTGACCGCCCAGATGGCGAGCTGGTCCCAGGGGAGCAGGTAGCCGGTGAAGGAGAGGAGCAGTGTCAGGGTGAGGAGCATGACCCCGATCACCCAGTTGAACTCGCGCGGCGGCTTGTAGCTCCCGGTCATGAACACCCGGAGCATGTGCACCCAGATGTAGATGACCATGCCGTGCGCCGCCCATCGGTGCATGTTCCGCATGAGCATGCCGAAGGGGACGTCGAAGTCGAGGTACTTCACGTCCCAGTACGCGTACTCGGCGGTGGGCCGGTAGTAGAACATCAGCACCACGCCGGTGACCACGGTGACCAGGTAGAGGAGGAAGGTCAGCCCGCCGGCGCACCAGGTGAACTTGAAGCGCACGCCGTGCCGGCGGATCTTGGAGGGGTGCAGGTGCAGCCAGACGTTGGCGGCCACCTGGAGTACCCGGTTGCGAGGCGTGTCCGCATACCCGTGGCGGAAGATGGACCGCCACACGTAGTTGTCGGTCAGCCCTGCAAGGAGCGACTGGTTCTTCTGCGTTGTCGACTTGGCCACGGGTGCCCTCGATCGCTGCTCCGGGTTGGCGGCGGTCTGGCTAGACTTCGGCGGACCTGAGGAAGGACTGCGGATCGCTCCACTGACCCAGTTCGTGGCGGAAGCGGACCGCGGTGTCGACGACGATCTGCCCGTCATCAGCGAGCCCTATGCTGACGCGTTCGAGCGGACGCGGCGTCGGACCCTCGAAGTTGACGCCGTCCACGTAGTAGCCCGAGCCGTGGCAGGGACACTTGAACTTGTTCTCCGCGCCCAGCCAGCGCGGGGTGCAGCCCAGGTGCGTGCAGATCCCGAGGAGCGCGTAGATCTCTCTCTCGTTCCGCACGATCCAGACACGTTGCGACTTCATCCACTTCTCCGAGACCTCCCCGACGATGTACTCGTTGGGGTAGCCCGCCTTGAAGGTAGTGGCCGGCTCGAAGAGCACGCGGGGGAAGAGCTGCCGCACCACGGCTCCGCCGGCCACGCCCAGGCAACCGAGGATGGCGCCGGATGCCGCCAGCGAGGTGAACTCCCTCCTGGCCCAGAGGTGGTCGGTCGCCTTGCGCCCGCTGGCGTCCGCCGCACCCGGCCCCGATCCGCCCTTCTCGGTCCCGCTCTTCTCCGTCCCGCTCTTGGAGTCGTCCATCCCACCTCTCCCCTGACCGGGCGCCTCGCCGGTGAAGCAGACCCATTCCCAGATCCGTGCCACGGCGGGTCCACGGACGAAACAGGCGGAAACAGGCATGCTTCGAGGGGCTCCGTCCCGGCGATCGCCCACGGCCGGCTGCCAGAAAGGCTTGCGTGGCATCAAGGCCGCTCGGATTGTCGGGCCATCGCAGCGGGTTGTGCGTCCCGCTCGAGGCTGCCACCCTGTCAGCCTGCGCCGACTCGACCGAGTGACCCGCAAGCGCCTCAAGCCGATGGTCTGGCGCGCCGCGGCAGGTTCGCCGCTCCGCGCGGCACCGTCAAAGTCGGCTTACCACCGGGCGCGGCGCCGGCGGCGTGTGCTAACATCCCGCTCCTATCTCGAGCGGACTGGCGAGGACGACATGGGACCTCTGGCGAACTTCTGGGCCATCGTTTCACTGCCGGACAACATACCGATCGTGCTCATGCTTGGCCTGGTCGGCTACTTCGTCTGGCTCAGCTTGGCCCAGGCGAAGAAACACGATCGGCTCATCGCCGACGGGCACCGGGAGCAGGTCCTCAAGACCATGCAGGACTAGTGCACCGCCCCCGGGGGATCTTGAACGGAGCGGTGTTCTAGAGCGTCCGCGTCGCGTAGGCCTGCGGCAGGTGCTTCTTCACCAGCGCGGCAAGATCGTCGCCGTCGAGCAGGTCGACGGGGTTCTCCCGGGCGACATCGCGCGCGTCCTTCGAGAATCGTCCCAGCGTGACGAGCACCGACTTCCCGACGGACTCGGCGCGCGCCGTGTCGAGGAGCATCCGGACCGCGTCGCCGTCGACGGCGTCGCCGGCGCCGGAGAGCAGCCCCTGGACCAGGATCCGGCCCCCGCGGATGGGCGCCGGGTTCACCGCGAAGAACTCCACCGTCTGCAGGTCCGGCTCGCCGGGCTCGGCTTCGAAGCCCATCTCGCCGAAGAGCGCCACCAGCAAGCGCCGGAAGCCCTGGCTGCCGAGAGGCCGTACCCATGCGAGTTCGGCGCTGGCCGCCTGGGCGGCCTCGCCGGGGGCGGCAGGCGAGACGCGCGGGCCGCGCCCCGCGAGCAGGATCACCAGGAACCCGATGGCGGTGGCGGCGGCGACGAGGACTAGGACGCTCACCGGCTGATGTTGCGTCCGGACCCGGCGGAGCACAAGAGGCGCGGCCCTGCCGCCTCGGGCTGGCAGGCCTGGTGGCGTCTCGGCGCGGCCTGACACGTTGGCAGTACGCTCAGGGCCCCACAACCCGCCGCGAGGTCGCGGCAATCCGCGCGCCTTGATTGCGCGCAAGCCGTTCTGACAGGCAAGCGAGGCGGGACACCGCCGTGAGCCCCGAGACTGGCGTGTCTTTCCGGCACCTTGCGGCCCGGCTGGGGGTGGCACGATTCTGGGATCCCCAATCCTCGACGTGCGCCCCTCCTCGCCATCGCCGACGAACGTCTGGTGCCTGTGGCTGGCCCTCGCGCTGACCGGCGCCGGCTGCGCCACCGGGAGCAGCCAGCGGGTGGCCTGGCCTTCCCCGCCCGCCACGGAGCGCATCCGGCATCTGCGCACGCTGGCGGGTGGCGACGACGTCGAGAGCGTCGCCGCCCGGTTCTGGCGCAAGCTGGCCGGGCTGGAGCGCCCACACCGCCTCTACCACCCGCTCGGCGTCGCCGTGTCACCCGACGGCGACCTGGTGGTGGTGAGCGACCAGGGCCTGGGACAGGTCCTGCTCTTCGACCTGGAGGCCGATCGGCTCCACACCATCACCCGCGACCAGCTCGGCGACGCGCCGGCGGGTGTGGCGCTGGAGGGGCCGCGGGTCTGGGTGGTGGTGCCGCAGCGCAAGGCGGTGCTGGCCTTTTCCCGCCAGGGCAAGCTCTTGCGAGTCATCGAGCTTCCCGATTGCGAGCGGCCGCTCGGCCTCGCCGTGGACGCCGAGCGAAACCTCCTCTACGTGAGCGACGCCTCCTCGCCCCAGGGCGACGGGCACTCCATCCACGTCCACTCGCTCCAGAGCGGCGAGCACCGGAACCGGCTGGGGAAGAAGGGCCAAGGAGAGGGGGAGTTCTTCTTCCCCACCTTCCTGGCGCTCGGCCCCGGCGGCGGCCTCTACGTGGCGGACACCATGAACGCCCGGGTCATCGAGCTCGACGCCGCCGGAGCCTTCGTGAGGCAGTTCGGCGAGCGCGGCGACCGCTTCGGCAACTTCGACAAGCCCAAGGGCGTGGCCCTCGACACCTTTGGCAACGTCTACGTGGTGGACTCCTTCTTCGCAGCGGTCCAGATCTTCAGCCGCGATGGCCGCCTGCTCCTCTTCTTCGGCGGTCCGGGAGACTCCCCCGGGTTCCTGGCCAACCCCGCGGGCATCGCCATCGACGCGCGGAACCGGATCTACGTCGCCAATGGCCTCAACCACCGCGTCGACGTGTACCAGCTCGTCAACACCTCGGTCCAGGACAGCCGGCTGGACGCGACCCGGTAGGACCGCCACCCGATCACGGCGGGCCCGGCCCGCGAACCAGGGAGGAACACATGAAGAGAGCAGCGCGCTGGCCCTTCGCGGTCCTGACCGTCGCTTGCCTGGCCGTCGCTTGCCTGGCCGTCTCGGCCTCGGCGCAGGTCGGGCCATCCAGGATTGCCGACTCGAAGCACAACTTCCAACTGCTGACCAACCCCGTCCACATCGACACCGGCACCGCCACCGAGGACGGGATGTGCGTGTTCTGCCACACGCCGCACAAGGGGGCATCGTCGCTCTTGCTCTGGAACCACCAGTTCTCCTCCGCTTCCTACTCCTGGAAGGACGTGGAAAACGGCCGGACCACCGGCGGGACCAGCTACCCGGCCAACCTCCAGGTCTGGGCCGGTTCGACGCGGAAGTGCCTTTCCTGCCACGACGGCACCGTCAGCGTCGGCTCCCTCTACTGGTCCAACGCCACCGGCCCGGTCACCGTGGCCATGGCGGGCCCCGACCAGACCGGCGGCGCCATCAGCAACCCGGCCTACGTGATCCCCAGGCTCTCCGACGCCGCCGACCTCTCCGGCAACCACCCGGTGGGCGTCCCCTACAGCTACGGCCAGGCGGTCAGCATCTACAACGGCCTCGGCACCGGCCCGGACATCCGGCTGACGCAGTGGGTGCCGGTGCCCACCGGCGTGAAGATCTTCGGCGCCGGTGGTGGCGGCGCGCCGGTGGTCGGCGCCGCGGGCATCGAGTGCGCCTCCTGCCATGATCCGCACGGGACCGGGTACGGCTTCTTCCTCCGGGTTCCGAAGAGCGGCAGCCAGCTCTGCTTTGCCTGCCACCTCAAGTAGGGAAGGCTCCGGATGGGTCTTCCTGCGCGACCAGCAGGCCGCCTGGCGCTGGCGCTCGCCCTTCTGGCCGCGCCGTGGGCGCGGGCCAACGTCACCGGGTACGCCGAGGTGCAGGGCCAGACCACCCAGAGCACCACCGAGACGCCCGGCGGCGCAGCCCAGTCCACGGCCACGACGCTCCTGATGGAGACCCTGTCCCTCCACTACGCCGGCCTTCCCTTTGGCCCCTCGGTGGCCGTGGCCACGGCCGGCGGCACCTTTACCAGCGCGCACAACTGGTACGGCTCCGGCCTGCAGTCGCGCAGCCAGGCCCTCTCCTTCGACACCTCGCTGGGGTTCCTCCCGCGCCGCGCCGTGCCGCTGCGCCTCTACGCGGGCGGCACCCTACTCCGCGGGACCGGCGACAACCTGGCCACCGCCGGGGTCGGGCCGAGCCTGCTCTACGGCGGTGCCCTCAACTTCGAGCCCGACCACTGGCGGCCCGGCCTGCGCCTCGACATCTCGGAGGCGCGCAGCTCCCGGCCCGGCTTCGCGGACCTCTCCGACCTGCAGCGTCGCCTTGCAGCCAACGGCTTCCTGGACATGGGCGGCCAGCGGTTCAACCTGGCCCTGCGGCTGGAGAGCGACCACCGCGAGGCCGCCGGAGACGTGTCCTCGAAGGCCCTGACCTTCGACTGGGGTTCGCCCCAACAGCAGACGACCCTGCTCGCCTCGGAGGTGCGGCGCTCGCTTTCCTTCCTGACCGGCATCACCTCGGAGCGGCTCCTCAGCGCCAGCAGCGTGCAGCGCTGGCGCCCCTCCATCTCGTCGATGCTCTCGGCCCGGCTCTCCGAGTCGGGCGGGGGTGGCGCCAGCGGCACGCTGGGCGACGCGCGGGCCACCGTCACCTGGCGGCCCGTCGACGCGCAGGATCAGTTCACGCTCTCGGGCAGCGGCGGCGCCGGCTTCACCCGCACCGCCTCCCCCTCCGCCGAGGTGACCGGTGAGAGCCACGGGGTGGGGGCCCGCGCGGCCTACGGCCGACGCCTCGGGCCGGTGAACGGAGTCTTGTCCCTGGGTGCGGCCTCCAGTACCTGCAGGTGCCGCTTCGGCAACGACGGCACCACCACCCTGCTCGACGCGAGCGTCTCCGCCGTGCTCCTGCCCGCGGCCAGCGGCTCTTGCCAGTTCGAGTACAGAATCGTCCGGGCCCTGGCGCCCTTCTCCGCCGGCGGAGACCGCCTGGAGAGCCACGCTCGCGCCTTCGGCTGGTTGTCGGTGGGCGAGGCCAGCACCGTCACGACCTCCCTGGCCTACGACGATTCCCGCCGTGAACTGCTCGACATCACCGAGGGAGTGGCCGTCATCCTGCCCGAAAAGGCCGTCAGCGCCTCCCTCGGCGGCTCGACCCAGCGAGGCCGGATCTACACCTCCGCCGAGGTGCGCCACGCCCGCAACACCGTGGTGACCGAGGGCTCGCCCTTCGTGGCCGGGAGCGTCACCTCGGTGCGCTCGGTCACCAGCGCCCTCGCGACCGGCAGCTGGAGCCCCGTCGAGCGCCTCGGCCTCCAGGGGCAGCTCAGGGCCTCCTTGACCGAGCTCAGTGCTTCCGCCTCGCTCACTTCGGCCGGCGCCAGCATCTTCCTGACCTGGCGGCTGGGGCGCCTCTACTTCAGCGCCCAATACCAGCTCACCCGCAGCCAGTTGGGCGACGACCCGCCCACCCGGCAGCAGTCGATCCGCGCCTCGCTGTCCCGCCCCTTCGAACTCTGAGCCATGGACCACCGCCTCGCTCTCCTCGCCGCCGCCTCACTCGCCGCCGCCTGCGCGCACGGCGAGGTGCGCCGGGTGGGCACGCACCTCCCGGGGGATCCGGCCTGGCCGCGCGGCGGCGAGCGGCGGATCGCCTGGGTGGGTGAGATCCGTGGCCCCGAAAACCTGGGAATCGAGCGGGGCTTCTTCTCGCGAGTCTGGGACTTCGTCTCCGGGCGCGAGGAGCTGGACGGGCTGTACCGCCCCTACGGCGTGGCGCTCGACGCCGCCGGGCGGATCGCGGTGGCCGACCCGGGCCGGCGCACCGTGCACCTCTACGACCCGGCCGGCGGCAGCGCGCTGCGCCTCAAGGGCACCGCCGAGGCGCCGCTGGTCTACCCGGTGGCCGTGGCCTTCCTTGGTCGCACCTTGCTGGTGGCCGACGCCGAGGCCGGCGCCGTCCGCGGCTACGACGAGAGTGGCAACCCGGTGCCCATCCCGGTGGTGCTGCCCGCGCTGACCCGCCCGTCAGGGCTGGCGGTCGACGAGCGGCGCGGCCGGCTCTTCGTCAGCGACACCGCCGCCCACGTCGTCCACGTGCTCCCCTTCGGGGAGGGCGGCCAGCCGCGCGTGCTCGGGCGGCGGGGCGAGGCGCCCGGGCAGTTCAACTCACCGACCCACCTGGCGCTCGACGGTGAGGGGCGGCTGGCGGTCTGCGATGCGCTCAACTTCCGGGTACAGCTCTTCGACGCCGACCTGAAGCACCAGGGCGGCTTCGGGCAGAACGGCGACGGGCTCGGCGATCTGTCGCGCCCCAAGGGAATCGTCATCGACAAGGAGGGGGTGGTGTTCGTGCTGGATGGCTACTTCGACGTCATCCAGGCGTTCCAGCCCGACGGGACGCTGCTCGGCGTCATGGGAGGCTCGGGTGTCGCCCCGGGTCGCCTCTGGTTGGCGGGCGGCATGGCGCTCGACGCACGCGGCCGGCTCTACGTGGCCGACACCTTCAACGCCCGGATCCAGGTCTTCGACCTCGACGCGAGGGCGCCATGACCTCCCTGGCCCTGGCCCTCCTGCTGGCGCAGGTGTCGGACATCCGCTCGACGCGGCACAACCTCTCGGTCGCCTCCAGCAACGACGTCCGCGCGGCCAACCTCGACGAGGTCTGCGTCTTCTGCCACACGCCCCACGGCGCCTACCGGTCCAGGCCCCTCTGGAACCGGAACCTCTCCTACCAGGACAACCCCACCCTCTTCTCCGTCTACGCATCGACCACCCTCGACGCTGGCGTTGCCCGGCCCACAGGGGCCAGCAAGCTCTGCCTCTCCTGCCACGACGGCACCTTGGCCCTCGGCTCCCTGATGAACCTCGACGCCCAGCGGCCCGCCAGCGTCGCCATGCGGGGCGGGGTGGTGACCATGCCGCCCGGTCGAACGCTCCTCGGCACCGACCTGCGCAACGACCACCCGGTCTCGATGACCCCGAGCGTCGCCCTCGATCCCGAGATCCGGTTGCCCCCCGCCGGCGACGACGTCCGCCTGCGCGAGGGCTCGACCCCAGGGGTGAAGGACTCGGTGCAGTGCACCTCCTGCCACGACCCGCACCTCGCCACCTTCAAGTTCCTGGTCAAGGACAACACCCGAAGCGCGGTCTGCCTCACTTGCCACGGCAAGCCGGGCTGGCTCGGCAGCCGGCACGAGGCCTCGCTGGCCCCCTACCCGGCCGGCGCCGCGGGCACCGTGGGCGACCTGGGCTGCATGGCCTGCCACGCGCCGCACAACGGGCAGTCTCCGTCCCGGCTGCTGCAGACCAATAACCGCTCCTTCGGCGTCCCCTTCCCCTGGGGCGAGGAGAACGTCTGCTTCTCCTGCCACCAGGCCGGGGGCACCGGCATCGACCCGGCGCGCGGCCGGTCCGCGCCCGACCTCCGCACCCAGTTCCAGAAGCCGGTCCACCACCCGGTGGAGCTGAAGACCGACGAGCACCAGCCGATCTTCACGGTCCGCCAGCCCGAGCCGGAGCCGGTCTTGAACGATCGCAAGCACGTGGAGTGCGCCGACTGCCACAACCCGCACCGGGTGCAGGCGCTGCCGGGGAACGTCCACGAGGGGATGAAGGGGCTCTCGCTCTCCGGGGCGGTGGTGGTGGACGACGCCGCCGTCGATTTGACCCTTCATCTCACCCAACGCGGAATCCCGTATCACGGATACGGGGCCGCCCAGATAG
>JANPOM010000312.1:0-1545 GCA_031427995.1 Anaeromyxobacter sp.
CGCTCCTCCGGTTTGAGCCGTCCGTGCAGCCCCTTGCCGGCCTTCATCCTCCCCTGCACGTCCCTGTGGCAGGCGAGGCAGTTGTCGGGGCTGAGCTGCTCGCCCGCGGCGTGGCACTTGGTGCAGTTGGAGAGCCCCTCCAGCGTGGCGTGCGGCCGGGAGAGGTCGCCCGGCGAGAAGACGTCGGCGCCCGCGGCGGTGGCCCAGAGCGCGAACAGGAGGGCCGCGGCCCGATGGGGGGTGCGCGTCATCAGTGGAGACCGTACCCCAGATAGAGGGCGACGAGGATATGGGCCGTGAGGGCCAGCACCAGGAAGACCGCCAGGGTGGCGTGGAAGAGCCGCCAGCCCCGCAGCAGCCGCTTGAGCGAGCCGTAGAAGCGGAGCTGCCAGCGCAGCCGGGTCAGCTTGATGAGCGCGGCCCTCAGGTCGGGGTAGACGTGGGGGTGCTGGAGGCGCCGCCGCAGGGCGAAGAGCCGGAGCCGGGTCGCCGCGGCTTCGAATGGGAAGCGGAGGAAGAGCATCAGGAACGAGCCGGTCCTGACCGGTGCGGTGATGCGGTCCAGGAGGGCCGCGCCGCCGCTGGTTCCCTCCAGCTCGGGGGCCGCGAAGGCCCGCAGCCGCTCGAAGTTGCCGGTCAGGTCCTCCAGCTCCTCGGCCTCGCCGCCATGGGCCGGGACCAGGCCGTAGATGTAGCGGCCGACGATGCCGGTGGAGACCACCACCGCCAGCGCCGCGTAGGTGCCGCTGGCCAGCTGGTTGTTCATCTGGAAGGCGGCGTGGAAGGCGATCACCAGCGGGCTCATGAAGCCGACGAAGGTGTGGAAGTCGAGCCAGCCCTTGATGTGGCCCCAGCCGGTGAGCGCGCGGCTCCGCTTGCGGACCGCGTAGAAGAAGTTGGAGAGCATGAAGGCGGTGGCGACGATGCCGACCCCGTGCCCCCATGTCCCCGCCGAGCGGAGCGCCTTGTGCAGCGGGGAGACCTTCCGCTCCAGGCGCGCCAGCGGGTAGTAGTCCCAGCCCTTCCAGGCCAGGTAGGCCAGCACCGACACGCCGGCCACGGCGTAGATGACGCGCAGGGCTACCAGCCGCTGCCGCTCCCGCTTGTTCAGGGAGGCGCGGGGACGCTTGCCGGGCTCGCCGAGGACGGCCGTCCCGTAAGCCGGGGTCGCGGCGTGGAGCTCCTCGCCGTGGAAGCGGCGCATGGAGACCCCGACGCTGGCGAGGAACTCGACCGGCAGCTCACCGCCGATGTTGACGATGACGAAGTCGTTGGGGATCCGGACCTGCTTCCCTCCGGCGTCGAGCATGACGGCGCCGGACTCGACCGCCTTCACTTGCGAGGGGAGGTAGCCGCAGATCTTCCCCGCCGCCATCAGCGCGGCGATCTTGGTGCGGTTGGCCTCGCGGCAGCTGGTTAACTCGGGGTTCGGGTCGGAGATGCACACCCCCGCGCTCGACTCGGTGGCGAGCGGCACGGCCGCCTCGACCGCCGAGTCGCCGCCGCCCACCACCAGGACCGAGGTCCCGTTGTACTGGTCCGGGT
>JANPOM010000313.1:0-7737 GCA_031427995.1 Anaeromyxobacter sp.
CTCGGTGCTGGGCGCGATGTGCGTCACCTGCCGCTCGTCGAACTTGATCTCCCCGGTGAGCCCCAGCGGCGCCTCCAGCTTGCGCCGCCCGGCCACCGCGGTCTTCACCAGGCCGTCGTCGAGCATGGCCCTGGGGACGCGGGCCACGCCCACCTCGTAGCGGCACTCGTCGCACTCGAAGGTCCTCTTGCCGTGCTCGCAGCTCCTGGCGAGGAGCGCCTCGGCCGGCTGGTCGAGGTCGGAGACCTTCACCTCGGCGTGGCCGTGCTCGGCCGCCTCGTGGTGCGCAGCCGGCGGAGCCGCCGGGGGCGGGGCCGCCGCCTTCTGGCAGCCGAGGGTGAGGAGGAAGATGGCGAGAAGTGTCGGATTCGTGCGGCTCATGGCAGCTCCAGTCCGGCCAGCGCGGCGAGGTCTGCGCAGGCGTTCTGCATGTCGAGGAGGAGGTTGAGGTACTCGCGGCGGGTGTCGAGCAGGACCCGCCGCGTGTCGATGACGTCGAAGAGACCCGACTCACCGAGCTCGAAGGCGCGCCCGGTGGTGCGGGCCGAGGTCTCGGCGCGCGGGAGGATTGCTTCGCGGAAGCGGCGTGCCGACGACTGGCCCGCGGCACAACCCCGCCAGGCATCGGAGAGCGCCACCGTGAGCTCGCGGGAGGTGGCGTCGAGGCGGGCACGCTCACCTTCCAGGACTGCCTCGGCTTGCCGGATCCGGCCGGAATTCCAGTTCCAGAGCGGAAGGGTGATGGCGGCGGTGACGGTGGTGGCACTCCGGTCGAGTTCCTCGAGGCGGGCTCCACCGACGGTGAGCGCGGGGAGCCTGCTCCAGCGCTCGGCGCCCAGCGCCTCGGAGGCCGCCGTGATTCGCGCCTGGCCCACCCGCACGGCGGGGGCCTGGACCGCCACGCGCTCGCGGAGCTCCTCGAGCGGAGGGAGGGGGAGCGCCTGGGCCAGGTCGGCCTCGACCCGCGAGACGGGGGAGCCGAGCCAGGTCGAGAGCCGCTGCCGCTGCGCCTCGGACCCGGCCCGGACCCGGTCCACGGCCGAGCGGAGCCGCTCGAACTCGATCTCGACGCGGGGCACCTCGGTGGGCCGGGCTTCGCCCCGGTCGGCCCGCTTGCGGACCAGCGCGGCCAACTCGGCCACCTGGGCCTCCAGCTCCAACTCCGCCCCGAGGAGCGCCTGAGCATGGGCCAGCGCCACGAAGTCGCGGCGCAAGGTGCGGAGCACCTGGGCGCGCACGCCGATGGCCTCCTGCGTCGCGCCGGTGGCCGAGGCCTTCGCCGACGCCACGCGCGATCCGCGGGTCGCCAGGAAGTCGAGCGGGAGCTCCACCGCCAGGCCCCACTCCCGGCGGGACCCGGACCCGTCCCTCGCGGTCGCCTCTCCTCCCGCGGCGGTGACCACCGGGTTCGGGACCTCCTGGGCCGACCAGATCGCGCCGGTGGCGCCCTTGACCCGGGCCTCGGCCTCCCGGACCAGCGGGTGCCTCGCCACGGCTGCTGCCATGTCTGGCCACCGGAGCGGCGGCGTTGGCTCTTCGCCGAGCGTGACGACGGGAGGCGCGAGCAGGAGCAGGAGCAGGCAAGGCCTGCGGACGCGGAGTGGCTTCAAGACGACCTCGGAGCGAGCTGGGCGCCCGTGCGCCCACCACCCGGCCAATGGCTGGGGGCGCGCGAACGGGCGGACCGTGGGCAGTGGCCGCGCCAGCGAAGGCGCGGCGTCAGCGGGCTTCGCTACCAGGCGATAGGGGGGCGATACGGCGGCGCCGGCTCGTTGAGCGACGCCAGGCGCTCGTGCTTGCAAGGAACTTGCGCGGCGGACCGGTTCACGACCAGCAACCCTTCGCCGGGCACGGGCGCGACGACCTGCGAAGCGCAGCATCCGCAGTTGTGCTGGGTGGTTCCACACCCGTGCTCGTCACCCTGATCGCCCAGGTCACCCTGGTCGGCGTCGGTGTGAGCCAGGTGCCCTTCGACGGCAAGGTGGACGGCCGTCTCGGCGACTTCGCCGAGGGCCGGCACCAGACCGTTGATCAGGGTGATGATGAGCAGGAGCCGCAAGAGAGTGGATGATAGTGGCGAGGGGGGAAGACCGCAACCAGACCAGGGGTCGGCTCGACCCGCCCCTGCAATGGCCGCCGGCCGCGGTCCAGGCGGCGGCAGCTCCGCGCTACTCAGGTCCAGTGGCCCGAGTCACCAGGATCCATTATCGGACCTGGACGGCGGGGTGAGCGACCTGCCCTCCGCCCCACGCTCTCCTGGAGGTCGAAATGCGGACAGCCTCGCCAACCGGTCCGACCCCGCAGCGTCTCGCCATGCTGATGCTCGCGCTCGCGGCCGGATGCGCTGGCGCTGGACAGGGTGCCGACGCGCCCTGGCACACCCTGAGCGTCACCCTGGCTGGCGCGGGCACCGTGACCTCGACCCCCGCCGGCATCGCCTGCGGCGCAGACTGCACCGAGGCGTACCGGCAGGGCACCGCCGTCACGCTGGCGGCGACCCCGGGCGCCGGCTCGTCCTTCACGGGTTGGAGCGGCGGCGGCTGCGGCGGAACCGGCGGCTGCCTGGTGACCATGAACGCGGCCACCACCGTGATGGCCAGCTTCGCCGGCGACCCCTCCGTCGGGCTGATCTCCAGGCCGGACAACCAGACCTGCCTGTCCTTCGATCCGCCCACCACCAGCACCGCCAGCCTGGCGCTGCCGCAGGCCTTCGCGTCGCTGCCGGCCTTCGCCGCCCCCATCGCCATGCTGCAGGCGCCCGGCGATGGCTCGCGCTGGTTCGTGGTGGAGAGGGGCGGCATGGTGCGCGTGTTCGCCAACGACTCCGCGGTGGCCTCGTCCGGCCTGTTCCTCGACGTCTCGACGCTGGTGCGTACCGCCGGGGAGGAGGAGGCCGGCCTGCTCGGCATGGCCTTCGATCCGCACTTCGGCACCGGCGCCGGGAAGAACCGGTACCTCTACCTCTTCTACTCGGGTGCGCCGAACCCTGGTTACCGGCTGCGCTCGACCATCTCTCGCTTCACGGCCAGCGCCACGCTGGACTCGGCGGACGCCGCGACCGAGGTGAAGCTCCTCGGCCTGGACAAGCTCGAGACCAACCACAACGGCGGCAACATCGCCTTCGGGCCAGATGGCCTCCTCTACGCCGGCTTCGGGGACGGTGGGGGCGCGCCCAACCCCCAGGCGCAGGACGACCGCTTCCTGTTCGGCAAGATGGTGCGCATCGACCCGGCCGGCACCGCTGGCGCGGTGCCCTACTCGATCCCGGTGGACAACCCGAACGCCGGCAACCCGCCGTGCAACGCCAGCGGCCGGGGCGCCGCGGCCTGCCCCGAGGTCTGGGCCCGCGGCTTCCGCAACCCGTGGCGCTGGAGCTTCGACAGGCTGAACGGCCGGCTCTGGGTCGGGGACGTCGGCTGGGGCACCTTCGAGGAGGTGGACATCGTGACCCGTGGCGGCAACTACGGCTGGCCCATCACCGAGGGCACCGCCTGCGTGGTGGCCGGCTGCGACAGGACCGGCTTGACCGGCCCCGTCCACGCCGTCGATCGCGGCGACGGTCAGGCCATCACCGGCGGCTTCGTGTACCGCGGCACCCAGGCCACCGACCTGGCCGGGCAGTATCTCTTCGGTGACTTCAGCAGCAAGATGTTCGGCGCGGTGCTGGCGGGCGCTGGCGGCACCTACACCTGGCGGCAGCTGATCGCGCCGTTCTCGGCGTCCTCCATCAACGTGTCCTCCTTCGGCCAGGGCAACGACGGCGAGCTCTACGCGCTCGACTACGTGAACGGGCGCATCCGCCGGCTGGACTTCTCGAGCGGAAGTGGAGGCAGCGGCCCGGTGGTGCCGGCTCTGCTGTCGGGCACCGGCTGCGTCGACGCCACCGATGCCAGGCTGCCCGCACCAGGCCTGGTGGGCTACGACCTCAACGCGCCGTTCTGGTCGGATGGCGCCGTCAAGGAGCGCTTCTTCGCGCTGCCCACCTCCAGCGCCGCCTTCACGCCGGGCGCCGACGGCGACTGGGCCACGCCGCTGCGCAGCGTCTTCGTCAAGAACTTCCGCCTGGGGGGAGCGCTGATCGAGACGCGCCTGCTGATGCTCCAGTCGGACGGCGACTGGGCCGGCTACTCCTACGAGTGGAACGACGCGCAGTCGGACGCCGTGCTGGTGGGCGGCGCCGGCAAGGAGAAGGTCCTCGCCAGCCAGACCTGGTCCTACCCGAGCCGCTCGCAGTGCCTGCGGTGCCATACCGCGGCGGCGGGATTCACCCTCGGGCTGGAGACCCAGCAGCTGAACCGCGCCCATGCCTACGCCCAGACCGGCCTCCGGGCCAACCAGCTCACCACGCTGAGCGCCCCCGCCATCGCCATGCTGTCGCCGCGGGTGACCGACCCCGCCACCCAGCCCCGGCTGGCCGATCCGTTCGGCGCGGACGGCATCGATCTTCGGGCCCGGGCCTGGCTGCACACCAACTGCGCCATGTGCCACCGGCCCGGCGGGGCCACGCCGGTGTCCCTGAACCTGCTCGCCTCCACGCCGCTTTCCGCCACCGGTGCCTGCAACGTGGACCCGACCAAGGGCACCCTGGGGCTCGCCAACGCCAAGCTGGTCGCCCCGGGCGCCCCCGACAGCTCGGTGCTGCTGGCGCGCGCCAACAGCCGCGATGCGCTGGTCCAGATGCCTCCGCTCGGGACACACCTCGTCGACCCAGGCGGTGTGGCGCTGCTGCGCCAGTGGATCACCGGGCTGACGGGCTGCGACTGAGCGCCGTCGAGGCCCCGCGTCACGCCGTCCGGTAGGCCCGCTCGGCCGCCAGCACCTTGCCGGAGAGCGGGGCGTCGAACGGCCAGCCGTCGATGACCAGCTTGCAGAGCCGCTCGGCCCGGTCCTTCCGGGGGGGCAAGTCTCCGCTCTGCAGCGCCGACACGTAGGCGCGCAGCGCGTCGCGGCAGGTGCCGAGCTGCACCGGACAGAGCCCGCAGCGCGGAGAAGCCAGCTCCGACTCGACATCGCTAAGCGCTTGCTCGACGAGTCCGCGGGCGCGGGCGATCCGTTCGGTCATGGCGTGACCATCTAGCACCCCAACCGGCGTTGAAACAAGGAGCGCCCCGGGGTAGAGATCCGCGCTCCATGGCCTATCGAACGCTCACGGAGTTCCTCGACCGCGTCGAGCGTGCGGGGGAGCTGACTCGCGTCCGCGAGCGGGTCGAGCTGAAGCTCGACATGGCGGCGCTGGCCGACCGCGCCGCCAAGCAGGGCGGGCCGGTGCTGCTCTTCGAGCAGCCCTCCTCGGGCAGGTTCCCGGTCGCCATGAACCTCTTCGGCACCCGGCGACGCACCTCCTGGGCGCTCTCCAGCGAGGACTTCGAGGAGCACGCCGCGGCGCTGGGCGCGCTGCTGAAGACCGCCCCACCCAGGACCTTCTGGGACAAGGTCAAGCTGCTGCCGACGCTCGGCAAGCTTGGGATGATGGGACCGAAGCTGGTCGGGAGCGGGGCCTGCCAGGAGGTGGTGCTGCGGGGAGCCGACGCAGACCTCTCCATCCTCCCGGTGCTCACCACCTGGCCGCACGACGGCGGTCCCTTCATCACGCTTCCGCAGGTGATCACGCGCGACCCGGAGCACGGGCTGCGGAACGTCGGCATGTACCGGCTGCAGGTGCTGGGGCCCCACCGGCTCGCCATGCACTGGCAGCTCCACAAGACCGCCACCGCCCACTACCGCGAGTACCAGAGGCGCGGCGAGCGGATGCCGGTGGCCATCGCGCTGGGCGGCGACCCGGCCCTCACCTACTGCGCCTCGGCGCCGCTGCCGCCCGGAATCGACGAGTACCTCTTCGCCGGCTTCCTGCGCGGCGAGGGGGTGCGGATGGTGAAGGGCGTGGCCACCGGCCTCGAGGTGCCCGCCGACGCCGACATCGTCATCGAGGGGTTCGTTGACACCGCCGCGCCGCTGGTGCGCGAGGGGCCGTTCGGCGATCACACCGGCTACTACTCCCTGGCCGACGACTACCCGGCCCTCGAGGTGGTCGCCATCACCCACCGCAAGGACGCCGTCTACCCGGCCACCGTGGTGGGGCCGCCGCCGGTCGAGGACCAGTGGCTCGGCAAGGCGACCGAGCGGCTCTTCCTGCCGCTGCTGCAGCTCATCGCGCCGGAGATCGTCGACTACTGCATGCCGGTGGAGGGGGTCTTCCACAACCTCTGCCTCATCTCGATCAAGAAGGAGCACCCCGGCCAGGCCAAGAAGGTGATTCACGGCCTGTGGGGCTCCGGGCAGATGGCGCAGACCAAGACGCTGGTGGTCTTCGACGCCGAGGTCGACGTGCAGGACGTCAGCCAGGCCGCCTGGCGGGCCTTCGCCAACGTCGACGTGCGCCGCGACCTGGTGCTCTCCGACGGCCCGGTCGACGTGCTCGACCACGCCTCCGCCCACTTCGCCTACGGCGGGAAGATCGGCGTCGACGCCACCAAGAAGTGGGTCGAGGAGGGCGGGCGCGAGTGGCCCGAGGTCTGCGTCCACCCAGCCGAGGTGCTGAGCCGCATGGACCAGCTCTACGCCCGGCTGGTGCCGGGCGCGCCACCCATCCGCCGCCCCCGCATCGAGGCCCCTCCGGCCGCCTCCTGGACGCCGAGGAAGGGCGGCATCCTCCAGTGAGCAGCGTTCCTCCCGTCAGCAACGTCCCGCTGCCCGGCCAGGGGATGGGCGGCCAGCGTGGCAGCGCCGTGCGCGCCATGTTCGACCGCATCGCCCCGCGCTACGACCTGCTCAACCGGGTCATGACGCTGCGGGTGGACCAGGCCTGGCGCCGCCGCCTGCTGCGCGACCTCGCGCCCAGGGCCGGCGAGGCGCTGCTCGACCTCTGCGCCGGCACCATGGACGTGGCCGGCCTGGCGCGGCGGTCCACCCCCGGCCTGCGCGTGGTCGGCGCCGACTTCTCCTTCCAGATGCTCCGGCGCGGCGTCGAGAAGACCGGCCTGCCGGCCAGCCAGGCCGACGCCATGGCCCTCCCCTTCCAGGCCGCCAGCTTCGACCTCGCCACCGTCACCTTCGGCATGCGCAACCTGGAGAGGTACCAGGCCGGGCTCGCCGAACTGGCGCGCGTCCTCAAGCCGGGTGGCCGCCTCGGCATCCTCGAGTTCTTCCGGCCCGAGTCGGCCGGCCCGCGACTGGTGCACGGGCTCTACAACCGGCTGGCGCTGCCGGTGCTGGGGCGGGTGCTCTCTCCCGACCCGGAGGCCTACCGCTACCTGGTCGAGTCGATGGAGCGCTTCGCCTCGCGCCCCGAGTTCGAGGCCGCGGCGGCGCGCGCCGGCTTCGGCTCGCTGCGCGGCCAGACCCTCTTCCCCGGCGTCTGCGGGCTGGTGACGGCGGTGCGGGCATGACGGGCGGGACGCCATGAAGCTGGTGGTCGCGGTCAGCGGCGCCACCGGCGCCCCCTACGCCAGGCGCCTCCTCGACTTCCTCGCCGAGCACGGCGCGGCCACCGGCGTCAGCGTCGACGTGGTCTTCACCACCACCGGCAAGCAGGTCTGGGCCCAGGAGATCGGCGGCCCGCCGCGCCACCCCTTCAAGAGCTGGAGCAACCACGACTTCACCGCCCCCTTCGCCTCCGGCTCGTCGCAGTACGACGCCATGGTGGTGATCCCCTGCTCGGCCGGCCAGTTGGCGCGCATCGCCCACGGCCTCTCGATCGACCTGGTGGGGCGCGCCGCCGACGTGATGCTGAAGGAGCGG
>JANPOM010000314.1:0-4047 GCA_031427995.1 Anaeromyxobacter sp.
CTACCTGGCCACCCAGGAGACCATGTCCAACATCCAGTCGGTCGCCTCCGAGGCCCGCGCCCTCAACGACATGGCGACCGGGCTGAAGCGGGCCGTGACCGACTGAGCTCCATCAGGGTCCCTTCACGAGCGGAAGCTCGACGGCGCTGGCTTGCCCCCGGAACCAGCTCGACTGGACCTGCACCATGATGCGGTGGCCTGGCAGGGAGAATTGGTGGGCGGCCGGGGGCGGACCGCCGCGGGCTGGCCAGGATCAGATGAGCCCGTGCGCCACCATCGCCTTGGCAACCCTGATGAAGCCGGCGGCGTTGGCGCCCACCACATAGTTGCCCTTGGAGCCGAACTCCTCGGCGGTCTCCCAGCAGTTCTGGTGGATGGTGCGCATGATGGCGGCCAGCTTCGCCTCGGTGTACTCGAAGGTCCAGGAGTCGCGCACGGCGTTCTGCTGCATCTCGAGGGCGCTGGTGGCCACGCCGCCGGCGTTGGCCGCCTTGCCGGGGCCGTAGGAGATCTTGGCGTCGAGGAACACCTTGATGCCCTCCGGCGTGGTGGGCATGTTGGCCCCCTCGCCCACGGCGATGCAGCCGCCCTTCACGAGCACGGCGGCATCCTTTCCGTTCAGCTCGTTCTGGGTCGCCGAGGGCATGGCCACCTGGCAAGGGATCTCCCAGATGTTGCCGCCCGCCACGTACTTCGCGTGCTTGCGGTAGCCTACGTAGTCGGAGATGCGGCGGCGCTCCCGCTCCTTGAGCTGCTTCAACAGGTCGAGGTCGATCCCCTTCTCGTCGTGGATGACGCCGTCGGAGTCGGAGCAGGCCACCACCTTGCCGCCGAGCTGGTGGATCTTCTCGACGGTGTAGATGGCCACGTTGCCCGAGCCGGAGACGGTGCAGGTCTTGCCTCCGAAGGTGTCGCCACGGGCCTTGAGCATCTCGGCGACGAAGAAGGTGGCGCCGTAGCCGGTGGCCTCGGTGCGCACCAGCGAGCCGCCGTAGTCGAGCCCCTTGCCGGTGAGCACGCCGGCCTCGTACTTCGAGGTGAGCCGCTTGAACTGGCCGAACATGTAGCCGATCTCGCGGCCGCCCACGCCGATGTCGCCGGCGGGGACGTCGGTGTACTCGCCGATGTAGCGCCAGAGCTCGGTCATGAAGCTCTGGCAGAAGCGCATCACCTCGTTGTCCGACTTGCCCTTGGGGTCGAAGTCGGAGCCGCCCTTGCCGCCGCCGATGGGCAGGCCGGTCAGGGCGTTCTTGAAGATCTGCTCGAAGCCGAGGAACTTGACGATGCCGAGGTAGACCGACGGGTGAAAGCGCAGGCCGCCCTTGTATGGGCCGAGCGCCGAGTTGTACTGCACGCGGAAGCCGCGGTTGATCTGCACCTCGCCGCGGTCGTCGAGCCAGGGGACCCTGAAGATGATCTGCCGCTCCGGCTCGCAGATGCGCTGGATGATCTTGCGCTCGCGGAACTCGGGATACTTGGAGAGCACCGGGCCGATCGACTCGAGCACCTCGCGCACGGCCTGGTGGAACTCCACCTCGCCCGGGTTGCGCTTCAGGACCTCCTGGTAGACGACCTCGAGCCGCTCATCCATCTTTGTCGCCATCTGCCTGCCTCGCTCTGGTTTGGGGTGGGGCGCTCGGAAACCGGGTAGGCTAACCGGTTCGTGGACAGTTTGTCGCTGGGCGACTTGTCGCACCCAGAGGGTTGCCCGAGGCCTCGCCCGGGGCGTCCGCGCCTCGGGCCTGCGTTCGTCCCGCGGACCGCCAACATCCACCGGACGGAGTGAAGTTCCTGATTTTCCTCGATCGCACTACTCTCGGTCGGCACGCGGATTTTCCTAGATCGCACTACTCTCGGTCGGCACGTGTTCCCGCTCCCCTTGCTCATGACCATGGCGTTCGCGCTGCCCCCTGCCATCGAAGTGGGCGGCGTGCCGGTCTCACTCGGACTGGAGCTGAAGGCGGGCGGCCGGGCCCTCGCCCTTCCGCTCGCCTGGCGGAGCGAGGCGGGAGAGCTGGTCGCCACCGGGGTCGTTCCCGAGGTCGAGGCCGAGGTGCGGCTCACGCCGGAGGAGGGAGAGGGCCGGCGGCTGCAGGTCCGGCTCCGCTGGCGCAGCGAAGTCGGGCTGGAGCGTGCCGCGGTCGCCCTCGGCTGGGCCGGCGAGCGGGCCTGGGCGGTCGGCCGCGATCTCAGGCCGGCGCCGCTCACCGCGCCGGTGCGGACCGGGCGCGGGACGCCGCTGCTGGCCGGCGCCGGTGGGCTCCTGCTCACCGGTGGCCCCGGGCTGGTCGCGGCGCGGCTCACGCCGGCCTCAGGCGGCCTCGAGGCGCGGCTCTACCTCGACGACGTGGGCGAGCGTCCCTTCGCCACCTACCTCGCCTGCCTCGACGAGATGCCCCGGCTCGAGCAGGGCGGTCCGGTCGCATGGGGCGCGCTGGAGCGGAAGCGGGCCTGGCTCGAGTCGCCGCGCCGGCCCGGCGACGAGGACCGGCTCGAGGCGGCGCTCTGGCCGGTCGGCCCGGGCCAGCCGCTTCCGCTGCTGGTGGAGCGCTGGCCGCGCGGCGCCCGAGCGGCGGTGGTCATCACCGACCACGCCGACCGGACCGATCCGGCCGCGCTGCGCGCCGTCCTCTTCGGTCACTCGGACCGGCGCGCCGAGGGGAGCCGCGGCGCCGGCCTGCTCGGGCGCGGCCTCGCCATCACCAGGAGCTTCTTCGTCTGGCCCGGCCCCGGGACGCTGGCCGATCCCGAGACCTGGCGGCTGGCCAGCTGGATCGCCGGCGCCGGCTCGGAGGTGGCGCTCCACTCCATCTCCGACGGTCGCGACGACCGCGAGGCGATCCGCGCCGGCCTTGAGGTGGCGGCGCCACTGCGGCCGGAGACCTGGATCGACCACCAGCCCTACGTGAACTGCGAGGCGCTCTCGGCGCAGGGGGCGGTAGAGCGCTCACCGTGGGAGGCGCGCGCCCTGCTGGCCGAGGGCGGGATCCGCTGGGCCTGGGCGGCCGGCGACGTGGCCGGCTTCCGCGCCGTCGAGCTCCGCGACCTCTTCAGCGCCGCGCCCCCCGGGGAGCCGAGCCCGGCCATCTACCCGCTGCCGGGCGAGCCGCGGCTCTGGGTCTTCAAGTCGACCTTCTTCTACGCCCCTCCGGCCGAGCTGGCCCGGGCCCTCTCCGAGGAGGCGCTCGATCGGCTGGCGCTGGGCGGCGGTCTCTTCGTCGGCCACACCTACCTCGGCGCCGGCCCGGCCACCACGCCCCGCGGGCTGGCGGCCTCGCGCCTGGTGGTGAAGCGGCAGCCGGACGGTGCGTTGGTGCCTCAGTGCGGCGCGGGAGCGCTGGTGATAGCCCCGGCCCTCGACGAGGCGCTGGCGCGGCTGGCGACCCGGGTCCACCGCGGCGAGCTGGCCTCGCTCCCATGGGCCGAGGCCGGGGATCGGCTGCGCGCCCTCGGTGAGGTGGCGGTGCGCTACCTCGCCGACGGCGGCGCCGAGGTGGTCAACCATGGTGACGCCAGCGTCGTCGGCCTGACCGTGTCGCTGCCGGCGGCCGGGCTGCAGCTCTGGGTCGATGGCGAGCCGGCCAGGAGTCGCCAGGAACTCGCGGGCCGGAGCCGGATCTGGTTCGATCTGCCGGCTCGTGGCCGGCGGGTGGTGCGGGCCACGCGCGGGCTCACCCCGGTGCCGCTGCTGCCTCCCGCCGGACTGCCATCACGCTGAGTGGAGGTTCTAATGGAGGTTCGCCCCGCCACCGCCCCCGATCTCGCACCGCTGGCCGCCGGGCTGGCCGGCCTGGAGCTGATGCGCCGCTACGGCCGCGACGAGCCGAAGCTGTCCGCCGACCTGGAGCAGGCCCTGGCGCGCGGCGACGGGCTGCTGCTGGCCGTGGAGGCGGGCCGGCCGGTCGGCATGGCCTGGTTCCTGCGGCAGGGGACCTTCGGGCTGGGCGGCTACCTCAAGCTCATGGCCATCCTGCCCAGCGCCCAGTCGCGGGGCGTCGGCGGCAAGCTGCTGGCGGTTTTCGAGGCCAGGCTGGCCGAGTCGGCCGC
>JANPOM010000315.1:0-1106 GCA_031427995.1 Anaeromyxobacter sp.
CATCGACGCCATCCCCATCCCGGCCGAGACCAACGAGATGGGCCACTTCCAGACGGCCTTCGCGAGCGTGCTGGCCACCTACCCAAGCCTCTTCGAGGTGGTCACCTACGACGCCGGGGCGCTCTCGGAGGCCAACGCCAAAGCCGTGGTGGCCGCGGGCAAGGACTACCTCCTCGCGCTCAAGGGAGAGCAGCGGACCATGTTCAAGCTGGCGTCCGAGCTGCTCGACCCGCACGACGTCGCGGCCCGGACGGTGGACGTGCTCGACAACCAGACCACCGTCACCCGCACGCTGACGCTGCTCGGCGTGGACCCGAGCTGGGGCTACGGCGAGGGCAAGGGGCCAGAGGACTCGGTCTGGCTCCACGCCAGGACCTTCCTCCGCGTCGAGTACCTGAAGCGCCACCACGGCGAGGTGGTCGAGAACGACGCCCGGATCTTCGTGACCAGCCTGGAGCCGGCGCGGCTCACCGGCAAGCAGTGGCTGCTGCTGGTGCGCAGCCACTGGGGCGTCGAGAACAACAACCATCACACTCTCGACACCGCCTTCGCCGAGGACCACCGTCCCTGGATCGAGGCCGACGAGCACGGCATGCTCGCCGTGCTGCTGCTGCGCCGCATCGCCTACACGCTGCTGTCGCTCTACCGGGCGGTAACCATCCGCTCGGACCAGGGCCGCGCCACCCGCTGGAAGTCACTGCTCCAGTCGGTGCGCGACCTGCTCGTCGCCGCCACCGAAGACCAGCTTGCTGGCCTCCGCCAGCGTCAGGCCGCCGCGACACGCTGAAATCGCCGGGCTCCTACCCGCGGCGGGCGACATCGAAGGGACCTGGGAATCGCTGCCCCGCGACCGGCGCCGGCCGGCCGTGGCCGCCGCGTGCCACGAGGCCCGGTAGGAACCGCTCCCCGCCCGCCCCGGAGGCACCCCTAACCTCGGGTTCCGCCTGGCCGATCAGTCCTGCGCGAGTGGGCCGCCGCGTCTACGTCCGTCGGGCTGACCTGCTACGGTCCCTGGTCGAAGGGCGAGTGCCATCACCTGGAAGGAGTCGGTGATGGCAGTGACCGTAAGGCCATACGTGGTGGCCACCAACCACGTCGACGGCTGC
>JANPOM010000316.1:0-1517 GCA_031427995.1 Anaeromyxobacter sp.
CTTGATGGTCGGGAGGTGCTCGTCGAGCTTGGAGGGGCGCGGCGCCACGGGCCGCTGCTCCGGAAGCTTGCGGCCGAGTGCGGCGCGCACCGTCCGCCGCGCCATCCCCAGGCGCTTGGCGATGGCGCGAACGCTCAGCCCGTCCACCAGGCCGAGCTTGAGCACCTCGGCGATGAGGTCGCTGCCGTCAGCCGTCATGTCCGCCCTCATCGCCCACGTCGAATCGCAGTCGAAGGTGGCGCTCGGGAATGGCGGCCAGTGCGTCGGCCCAGATCTCGCACCACGCGCCCGAATGCGCCACATCGAGCACAACGTCCAGACGCTGCCCAGTCCAGAAGGCGAGCATCGACAGCAGTTGGTAGAGCACGGGCGGCGGCAAATGGTCTGGCAGCGAGCACTCCAGCGTGAGCCGGGTCCATCCCTGCGTCGTCGCCGGTCTCAGCTCCAGCCTCGTTGCCCGTCGCGCCATGGTGCACCTCCACGTGATGCGCGAGGTTTGCCTCGGCCGGCGGCGCCGGGGAAGACTGATCCCCCACGCCGGCGCGGCGACGGGCCCGCCTGGCCCGCTCGGCATCGCGGTGATCTGCCCGTCCTTCCGGGGACCTGCGGTGCCGGCGACGGGCCGCTCGGAGGGACGCAGTGCGTCCTGCCGCCGAGCACGCGCCCCCGCAGTAGCGGCGCCCGCGATCGCAGGGCCGGCAGAGGTCAAAGGTGGCGCAGCAGCGCCGGCAGTCCCGTCGTCGAAGCTCCACTCCAAGGAGCGGGTGAGAACTCGACAGGGAGCTGGAACTTCCGCATCATCTCGACTGAGACGAAGCGGCTCCACTCCGCGGGGCGATCCGGTGGCTGCCGGATCGCCCGTCTCACCTGGCTCGGGAACCAGCCTCCGGCCTACCGGCCACCCACGCCACTTCCTGACCTACGTCACCCGGGGCCCGGGCACCGGTGATACCGGTGGGATTGGTGCCCTCGGAGACCGGTGGCGACACTCATCCGCCAAAGGCTCTTCTCCGACCCTCCAGCCTGAGCAAGGATTGCCTCGACTGTCAGATTCCTACGAACTGAGGCCGCCGTTCACACTCTCCAACTGCTTGAGCGTCGGCTCGGCTTCTTCGCGAATCCAGGAGGCCAGACGACCGAACTGCTCAGCGTACGCGTCTGGCTCATGGCCGTTGCGGGCACACGCCCAGCGCAGCAGTTCCGGCTTCACTGGAACACGAACGGTCATTGTCCTCGGAGATAACTAGAGTCTGAGAACCTTCTTGTACAACTTCCCGCCGACAGTTCCGGCCGTTCGATAACTGCGGAGCCACCCCCGAAGGGGTTGCATTGTGCCGGGGCTACTGGGCAAAGCTGGACGGACCGGGAAGCCCCAGGAGGAGTAGGCCGGGGCCTCGGGGTCGTCCCCGCCTCGCGTCCACGAGTGAGCAGGCTGCTGGGGTACGCGCCGGGGTCTTGAGGGGTCAAGGGCGTCTAGAGACGTCGTCAGCTTCGAACCCGGCCATGGCACGCACCTC
>JANPOM010000317.1:0-11062 GCA_031427995.1 Anaeromyxobacter sp.
CTCGCAGCCTTCCGATGTGCTGCCCGCCGAGTGGCCGCACCCGAAGTCGAAGCTGGTGCTGGTCTGGGTCGGCGACGAGGACGACTGCTCCTCGCCCGAGGACGCCTCGCGGGGCGTGATCTTCTCCCCGACCGCCGACACCTGCGAGGGCGACGGGAACCTGCCGGCCGCCGATCAGCAGCGCTACAAGCTCGAGGAGTACGCGAGCTTCTTCGCCGGGCTGGATCGGCCGTTGGCGACCGGCTTCATCGTCTCCGCCACCGGGACGCCCCCGCCGCCCCCGCCGCCCCTGCCGCCCGACACCAACACCAACAACTGCGTCAACGCTTCCTGCCAGCCGGCCATCTGCGTCGATCCGTCCTGCACCAGCGGAGCGGGCCTCTGCGGCGGCCAGGCCAAGGGGTTCCGCTACCTCGAGCTCGCCTCCGCCTTCGCCAGCAAGGGGTTCGATGTGGTGGCCGGCTCGATCTGCGCCAACGCGTCGGACGGGACCTTGACGACTCCGCCCACCGCCCCGACCTCCCCCGACTTCTCCTCGATCCTCGACCGCGTCGCCGAGGTGGTGAAGCAGCCGACCGGCCTGCGGCTCCCCACCCAGCCGGCCACCGCCGGGCTCACCGTCCTGCGCATCGTCGGCACCGACGGCAAGACGCGGAAGACCTGCTCCGCACCGGCGCCGGTCGGCACCACCGCCGTGCCCGACCCGATCACCGGTGCGGTGCTGAACGACTTCGACTGGTGGTTCATCGACCCGGCTGATCTGACCGATCCGAATGGCCAGAGGCCGACCACCGCGAGCCGCAACATCCAGATCAACCGTGCGGAGCTGCGCTGTACCGCCAACCCGGGCGAGACCTACTCGGCCGACTACCTCGGGCTGGTGCCGGCGCCCGACGGGTGCGCGACGGCCACCGATTGCGAGGTGGCGCTAGGCGTCAGGAAGAGCCCGTGGATCTGCGTGAAGGAAGCGGGCGCCCTGGCCAGCGCGAGGGGCAGCTGCATCTGCGGCGGCTGACGCGCTGCGGCGCAAAGCGTCGCACACCTGCCGGAAACAGGTGCAGGTAAGATTGGAACGGGCCAGAGTAGCGGCATGTACGCCCTGCCACTCCTCCTCGTCGCTCTCATGGCAGCGGAATCAGGAGCGTCCGGACCCGCGGCAAGCCCCGCGACGGCCGCAAGCGCAGTTCCTGCGCCGGGCGAGGCCGGCGTGGCGGAGGTCGCGGTGGCGCTGGCCAAGGCAGATGCCGCTTGGGGTGAGCGCGATCAGCCGGGCAAGCTGGAGGTTCAGGAAGCCGCGCTCGACGCCGCGGCTGGCGCGGTCCCGGGCAACTACCCGGTGCTATGGCGCCAGGCCCGCCTGCTCGGCTGGCGGTCCGAGGACCCCACGCTGGTCAGGACCGAGAAGAGCCGGCTCGGCAAGCTCGGCTGGGAGCTGGGCGACCAGGCCCGGGCGCTCCAGCCGGCCCAGGTCGAAGGACACTTCTACGCCATGGTCGGCGTGGCCAACTACTCGCTCGGCATCGGCGTCTTCTCGGCGCTGACGCAGGGGATCGAAGGGAAGTTCAGGGAGCGGCTCTCCCGCGCCGAGGCCATCGAGCCCGGCTTCCAGGGCGGCGCCATCGCCATGAGCTGGGGGCGGTTCTTCTACGAGCTTCCCTGGCCCAAGCACGACGCCACGCTCAGCGAGCGCCACCTTCGCGACGCCGTCGCCCGCAACCCCGGGAACGTCCGGGCCCAGCTCTACCTCGGCGACCTGCTGCTCGACGAGGGGCGCAGCGAGGAGGCCCGCGCCGCCTGGCAAAAGGCCATCGCCATCGCAGTGGTCCCGGGGCAGGGTGATCCGCCCGAGCAGCGCCGCTGGCAGGCGGTGGCGCGCCAGTCTCTCGAGAAGCTCACCAAGCAGTAGTTCACCCCAAGGCGAGGACGACCCATCATGAGCGCACAGCGACCTGCAAAGGCAGCCAACCTGTTGGCGGTGTTCGAGGAGACAGCCAAGCGCTGCGGCGCCAAGGCCGCGGTCCACCAGAAGAAGAAGGGGAAGTGGGAGACCGTCTCCTGGGACGAGCTGGCGAAGCGCGGCCGCAACGTGGCCGACGGCCTGGCCGCCGCTGGGGTGGTGGCGGGGGACCGCGTGGCTGTCATCGGTGACACCAACCTGGAGTGGATCATCGCCGACCTCGGCATCCTCGGCGCCGGCGCCATCACCGTAACCATCTACCAGTCGAACTTGCCGCACGAGTGCCAGTACATCCGGGCCGACTCGGGCGCCAAGCTGGTCTTCTGCGACACCGAGATCCAGGCCGCCAAGATCCGCGAGGTCAGGGCGAAGTGCCCTGACTTGAAGGGGATCATCTGCGCCGCCGGCGCCCAGGCCGGAGGCTTCGAGCGGACCCTGGCCCAGGTCGAGGCGGCCGGCGCCGAGTACGGCAAGGCCAACCCGGCGGCCCACGCCGCCCGCGTCGCCGCCATCCCGTCGGAGGCCCCGGCCAGCTTCATCTACACCTCGGGCACCACCGGCAACCCCAAGGGCGTGGTGCTCACCCACGGCAACTGGACCTACGAGGCGACCACCGTCGCCACCTTGGACCTGGTGCGGGCCGACGACATGGTGCTGATGTTCCTGCCCATGGCCCACTCCTTCGCCAAGGTGATCGAGGCGGTCTGGTTCGCCACCGGGTCCAGCTGCGCCTTCGTCGAGTCGATGGAGAAGATCGTCGACAACGCGGGCGAGATCCGGCCCACCGTGATGCCGTCGGTGCCGCGCATCTTCGAGAAGGCCTACAACGCCGTGGTCAGCAAGGGGCTGGCCACGCCGGGGCTGAAGGGGAAGCTCTTCAAGATGACCATGGACGGCTTCGACGAGTGGTCGGCCGGCATGGATCGGGGTGTCGACCAGCCCAACTGGAAGTTCATGCTGGGGAAGAAGCTGGTCTTCCCCAAGCTGGCGGCCACGCTCAAGGAGCGGTTCGGCGGCCGGATGCGCAGCTTCGTCTCCGGCGGCGCGCCGCTCTCGGCCAAGATCAACCACTTCTTCGCCCTGGCCGGGCTCGAGATCCTCGAAGGCTACGGGCTCACCGAGTCGAGCGCCGGCACCTTCGTGAACCGCCCCGGCAAGAACCGCATCGGCACGGTCGGGCCGCCGGTGCCGGGCACCGAGGTGAAGATCGCCGCCGACGGCGAGATCCTCATCAAGGGGCCCTGCATCATGAAGGAGTACTACAACAACCCGGCCGCCACCGCCGAGGCGCTCCAGGACGGCTGGCTCTTCACCGGTGACATCGGCGTGGTCGGCCCCGACGGCTCGCTGCGGATCACCGACCGGAAGAAGGACATCATCGTCACCGCCGGCGGCAAGAACGTGGCGCCGCAGAACCTCGAGAACGACCTCAAGACCGACTCGCTCATCTCCCAGGTGATGGTGCACGGTGACAAGCGCAAGTTCCTCTCGGCGCTCATCACCCTCAACCCGGAGACCTCGGTCAAGTGGGGCGCCGAGAACGGCGTGCCGCCCGGGATGCCGCTCTTCTCCGACGCACGGGTGCACGCCAGGCTCCAGAAGGTCATCGACGGGCTCAACGCCCGTCAGCCGAGCTACTCCTCCATCAAGAAGTTCGTGGTGCTCCCGAGTGACTTCACACAGGAGTCGGGCGAGCTGACGCCGACGCTCAAGCTGAAGCGAAAGGTGGTCACCAAGAACAACCAGGCCCTGCTCGACTCGCTCTACGTCGAGTAGCCCGGCCTCGCCCCGGTTGGGCTAACCCGCGCGGCACGCCTTGACAGGGCGTGACCGCGCGCCCTATTTGAAGGTGCCGATTCTGGAGTCAACCGGAGCACGGAGGCGTTCGATGGCCGAGGCGGTTCAGAGCGTGAAGGAAGTCTTCGAGGTCCAGATCGCGGCTCGCTTGAAGGCCAAGCCCGACCTGATCGCCAAGATCAACGCCGTCTACCAGTTCAACATCGCTGGCGCCGAAGGTGGGACCTGGTCGGTGGACTGCACCCAGCCCGGTGGCGCGGTGGTCTCGGGCACCGCCGCCTCGCCTCGCTGCACCGTCTCCATGGCCGACGCCGACTTCCTCAAACTGGTCAGCGGCAAGCTCAACGCCCAGATGGCCTTCATGACCGGGAAGATCAAGATCCAGGGGGACATGGGAATGGCCATGAAGCTCCAGCAGTTGCTGGGGTGAGCCTGTCGCGGCACGCGCCGAGGGGAAGACCGATGCGCATCACCTTGGTGGCGAGCCTGCTTGCCGTGGGGTGGGCCGGCCCGATCGTTGCCGCGGCCACCGACCCGGCTCCAACTTCCGCTCCGGCCGATCCGGAACGGCAGAAGCTGGAGGCCCAGATCGCCCGCGAGTTGGGGAGCAGCGCGGCGGCCCCCATCGCAGCCACGCCCACGCCTCCGCCAGCGGGGCAGGGTGGGGCGGCCCCGTGGGCCCGGCTCCTGGTCATGCCCGACATCTCGGCCATCGGCAGCTTCGCCGCGGTCCAGGACAGTTACGACGTGGGCAGCTTTTCTCCCCGTGAAGGGGCGCAGGGGCCGGCTGGAAAGCCGACCTTCCTCTTCCAGGAACTCGAGCTGGGGCTCCGGGCGGTCATCGACCCGTACTTCCGCGCCGATCTCTTCATCTCCTTCACGCCTGACGGCGCGTCGGTGGAGGAGGCCTACCTGACCACGCTCGCGCTCCCCGGCGGGCTGCAGGTCAAGGCCGGCCTGCTCTACGCGCCGTTCGGCCGGCTCAACCTGCTCCACCCGCACACCTGGGAGTTCGTCGACCCGCCGCTGGCGAGGGGGCGGCTGCTGGCCACCGAGACCCTGGGTGGACCCGGCGTCGACCTGCTCTGGCTCACGCCGGTCCCCTGGTTCGCCGAGCTGCAGCTGGCGGCGCAGACCACCGACCCCTACGACGGCGGGGAGGGGCGGCTCACCGGCACCGCAAAGCTTCAGCAGTTCTTCTCGCTCGCGGAGCCGCTCACCCTCGGCGTCGGCCTCTCCGCCGCCCGGCGTGACGAGGGAGCGGGCGCCTGGCGGGATCTCGCCAACCTCGACCTCCTTCTCAAGTACCGCCCGCTCACCGGCCGCTCCTACCTGACCCTGCAGGGAGAGCTCTACGCCCGCCGCTTCCGCGGCAATGCGCCCGCCGCCATCGGGGCCGACGCGGCCTTCCAGGGGGACGGCGCCGGCGGCACAGGCGGCTATGCGCAGCTGGTCTGGAGGCAGAACGCCTGGCTCGGCTACGGCGCCCGCTACGATCGCGCGCCGGCGGCCGGCGACAGCGCCCCCGGCACCGAGCAGCGCTGGTCGGCGGTTGGCAACTGGTACCCGAGCGAGTTCTCGCGGCTGGCGCTGCAGGTGGCGCATGACCAGCGCCCCGGTGGCGCCAGCGGATGGGAGTCGATCCTCCGCCTCGAGTTCATCATGGGCGCGCACGGGGCCCACCCCTTCTAGGAGCCGACCATGCGCCTCTCATCCCTGACGCTCCTGCTCGCCGCGGTCCTCGGCGCCCCGTCGCCGGCCGCCGCCGTCCTGCGGGTCGTCACCACCACCGAAGGGCTGGCCGCGCTGGCACGCGAGGTGGGCGGCGACCGCGTCGCCGTGGTCAGCCTCTCGCGCGGCGTGCAGGACCCGCACTTCGTCGACGCCAACCCCATCCTGGCGGTGAAGCTTCGCGACGCCGATCTCCTCGTCGACGTCGGCCTCGACCTGGAGATCGGGTGGCTGCCGCCGCTGGTCAACCAGTCGCGCAACGCCGCCATCCAGCCGGGCGGTCCGCGCCGGCTCACCGCGGCCTCGGCGGTCCAGTTGCTCGACGTGCCGGCTGGCGCCGTCGATCGCAGCCGCGGTGACCTCCACCCGGGAGGCAACCCGCACTTCCTTGCCGACCCTCGCCGCGGGACGCAAGTGGCCCGCGCCATCGCGGCCCGGCTGGCCGAGCTCGATCCGCCCGGCGCCGCCACCTACCAGGCCCACGCCGCCGCCTTCACGGTCCGCCTCGACGCGGCGCTGGCCCGCTGGAAGGTCCAGCTTCAGCCGCTGGCGGGGCGGAAGGTCTTCACCCACCACCGGACGCTCACCTACTTCCTCGACTGGACCGGCCTGGTGAGCGCGGGAGAGATGGAACCGCGCCCCGGCACGCCGCCGCCCTCCTCGCACCTCGCCGACCTGGTGGCGCTGGCCCGCAAGGAGGGGGTCAAGGCGTGCGTGGTGGAGAACTACTACGACACCAGGTCGGACGAGCTGGTGGCGCGGCTGGCTGGCGGGACCGTGGTCCGGATTCCCGGTGACATCGGCGGCGAGGCCGCGGCCTCCAGCTACGAGGCCTGGCTCGACCTGCTGGTGCAGCGGATCGCGGCGGCGGTACGGTAGCGTGGTGCCGCCGGGAACCACGCTCGTCGCCCTCCGCGAGGCCACCGTCGGCTACGGTCGGCGTGGGCTCCTCGCGGGCATCGACCTGGCCATCGCGCCCGGCGACTTCCTCGCCCTGGTCGGTCCCAACGGAGGTGGCAAGACCACCGTTCTGCGAACGCTGCTCGGGGCGTTGCCGGTGCTGGCCGGGCGGCGCGAGCTGCCACGCCCCATCCGCGTTGGTTACGTGCCGCAGCGCGATCAGGTGGACGCCATCTGGCCGCTCACGGTAGGCGAGGTGGTGCTGATGGGGAGGACCCCGGGGCTCGGGCCGCTGCGCCGTCCCAGGCCGGCCGATCACCGGGCGGTGGCCGATGCGCTCGGCCGGGTCGGCATCGGCGACCTCGCCCCGCGGCGCTATGGCGATCTCTCGGGGGGACAGCGGCAGCGGACGCTGATCGCGCGGGCGCTGGCGGCCGAGCCGGAGCTGCTGGCGGTGGACGAGCCGACCAGCGGGATGGATCCGGCGGCCGAGCTCGCCACCATGGACGTACTCCGCGACCTGCACGCCGGCGGCGCGCTGGCGGTGGCGATGGTCTCGCACCGGCTCGACGCGGTGGCCAACTACGCCCGTAGGCTGGCCTTCGTCGACCAGGAGCGCGGCCTGTTCCGGGTCGGCGCGCTCGACGAGATGCTCCGCCCCGAGCTGCTCTCGATGCTCTACGGCCAGGCCCTCGAGGTGCGCCAGGAGGGTGGGCGCTGGCTGGTCCAGCCGGTCTTTGGAGCGCGGCCGTGAGCGCGCTGGGCGGGTTCCTGGCGGCGCGCGAGATCTGGCAGGCGCCGCTGCTGGCGTCGGTGATGGCCGGAGCGCTGCTCGGCTTCCTCGGCGTCTACGTGGTGCTGCGGCGGACCGTATTCGTCTCGGCCGCGCTGACGCAGATCTCGACGGTGGGGCTGGTGGCCGGCCTCTTCCTCGAGGAGCGGTTCCACGTCGAGGCGGAGCATGCTCACCACCAGCTCGGCGTGGCCATGGGGTTCGCGGTGGTGGGCGCGCTGCTGCTCGGGGCGCTGCGGCCGAAGCGGCTGCCGGCCGAAGCGACCGTCGGGGCGGCCTGGGTGGCGGCCTCGGCGGCGGTGGTGCTGGGCGTCTCTCAGCTGGTCCACGCCAGCCACAACCTCGGCGGCATGGTCTTCGGCAACGCCGTGGCGGTGCCGGAGGACGAGCTCTGGATGATCGCCGCGGTGGCGCTGGTCTGCGCCGCGCTCCACCTGGCCTTCGCCAAGGAGATCGCCTTCGCCTCTTTCGACCCCGAGACGGCCGCCGCGAGCGGCCTGCGGGTCCGGCGCTGGGACGCGATCCTCTCGCTCACCATCGGTCTCGCCATCCCGGCCTCGGCCCGGGCGCTCGGGGCCTTGCCGGTCTTCGCGCTGTTGACGCTGCCGGCCTCGGCGGCGCTGTTGCTGGGGCTGCGCTTCCGCGCCGTCTTCGCCGTGGCGACCTCGGTCGGCGTGGTGTCGGCCGCCGGGGGCTACCTCGCCTCCTGGTTCGCCGAGACCCCAACCGGGGCCACCATGGTGCTGGTGGCGGCGCTGGCGCTGCTGCCGGGGGCGCTACGCTGGGCGCGCGGCTGAGGCGCCCGGCCGCGGATTCCGGCGGAGGGCAGCCCGCTTCCGCGAGGGCTTGACCGACCCGCCCTTTGCCGGTACAAAGCGCCCTCATTCGACTTCCCACCTGCCGCGGGGTGGAGCAGCCAGGTAGCTCGTCGGGCTCATAACCCGAAGGTCCCAGGTTCAAATCCTGGCCCCGCAACCATCAATCCGCAGCCCTTGCCGGTAGTTACGGCAAGGGCTGTGTGCTTCTGGCTTCACACTCCGTCAACCGCGTCCGTTTCGAGCCTACCCGTTCCGGGTGAGGCGCTCGGTGCTGCCGCCGCATTCCCGGGTGCCGCGGCCTTCCGGGTCCGGTTCAGCACCTGGACGGCCGCCTTGCGAGCCCGATCCAGGGCGTCCCTGCAGGTCCCGCCAGCTGTGACCAGCGGAGCTTGAGGATCTCGCTCTTGCGCATGCCGGTGTCGAAGGCCACCAGCAGGATGGGCCTGACCCAGGCCTCGGCCTTGGCCTGGAGGCGCTGAAACGCCTCCTCGTCGAGCAGCACCCGCCGCACGTTCGGCACCCGGAGGAGCTTGACGCGGGCGATGGGGTTCTCGGTGAGCCGGTCAGGAGGTTTCTCCTCGCGGCAAAGGGGGAAAGTGAGTTCGCCTACATGCTCTACGCCACGGCGCTCTTCACGGGGCTCCGGGCCGGCGAGCTGGCCGGGCTCCTGCGGTCGAATGTGAACATCGACCGACGCCTGATCGCGGTGAAGCACAGCGTCGGGGTACCGACTTGACCCCTTCGGGGGCCATGCAGCTATCGAACCGGGCGGGACTGTCGGCGGGAAGTTGTACAAGAAGGTTCTCAGGCTCTAGTTGTTTCCGAGGACCATGACCGTTCGTGTGCCAGTGAAGCCGGTGCTGCTGCGCTGGGCGTGTACGCGCAACGGCCACGAGCCGGACGTGTACTTCGAGCAGTTCGGCAAGCTGGACGCGTGGATCCGTGGCGATGCGGAGCCGACGCTCAAGCAGCTTGAGAGCTTCGCGAAGGCGACGCATACGCCCATCGGGTACTTCTTCTTGTCGCACCCGCCCCAAGAGCAGATGCCGATCCCGGACTTCAGGGCCGGGACGGGGCAGCAGTCGCTTCGCCCGAGTCCGGACCTGCTGGACACCATCTACATCTGCCAGCAGCGGCAGGAATGGTTCCGTGAGTACTCCCGCGTGGCTGGGCTCAAGCCTCCAGCGTTCGTGGGCTCGGCCCATATCACCGACGGGGTGATCAACGCGGCCCGTCGCATTCGGGAAACCCTCGGGTTCACGCTTGAGGCCCGCAGGCGGATGTCGACCTGGACCGAGGCGCTTCGCGACCTCATCGAACTCGCCGACGCGGCCGGAGTCCTGGTGATGTGCAGCGGCGTGGTCGGGAGCAACAACAAGCGCCCACTCGCCCCCGCCGAGTTCCGAGGCTTCGCCATCGCCGACGACCTGGCGCCGCTCGTGTTTGTCAATGGCGCCGACACCAAGGCCGCGCAGATGTTCACGCTCGCGCACGAACTCGCGCACATCTGGATTCGCCAGTCGGCCGTGTCGAACCCCGAGGCGGTGCGCAGGTCCACTCACCGCGTCGAGCGGTGGTGCAACGAGGTTGCGGCGGAGGTTCTCGTCCCGCTGGCGGTCATCAAGGATGTCTACGACCGGGATGCAGACCTGAGCAGCGAGATGGAGCGCCTCGCGCGCTTCTTCAAGGTCAGTACGCTGGTGGTGTTGCGGCGGATTCACGATCTCGGTGGCCTCACCGCCGAGCGGATGTGGCAGGAGTACGAGCGCGAACTGAAGCGCCTCCGGGAGATTCCGAGAATTAGCGGAGGCAACTTCTACCTCACGCTGCCGGTGCGGGTGAGCAAGCAGTTCGCGCGGGCCATCGTGATCAGCACTCTGGAAGGGCACACGCTGTACCGTGACGCCTTCCGCATGCTCGGCTTCTCTAAGCCGAGCACGTTCCGTGAACTCGGGCACAGCCTCGGTGTGATCTGATGCTCTACCTCCTGGACGCGAACGTCTTCATCCAGGCGAAGAACCTCCACTACGGGCTCGACTTCTGCCCGGCGTTCTGGGACTGGCTCATTGCCGCCAACCGGGGCGGGATCGTGTCTAGCATCGAGAAGGTGGGCGACGAGATCGACGCAGGAGTCGACGAACTCGCGGCTTGGGCTGCCCAGCGCGGCCCCGCTTTCTTCCTGAAGCCCGACGCCAAGCTCTTGCCGGCCCTGGGTACCGTTAGCACTTGGGCGTCCAGCCAGAACTACGAGCCGGCGGCCGTGAGCACGTTCCTCCAGGTTGCGGACTACTACTTGATCGCTCATGCACTGGCTCACGGGCACAGCGTCGTCACGCACGAGGTCGCTGCGGCGACAGTGAAGAGGGTCAAGATCCCCAACGTGTGCGTCGGGTTGGGAATCAAGTTCATGTCGCCCTACGAGATGTTGCGCCACGAGCGGGCTAGGTTCGTTCTTGGCCCCACCGGGCGCGCTGCGCCTGCGGCGTAGCCGGGCGGCGGTTCACCGCAACGGCGAAGTGCAACCGGACGGGTGATCTCATGCCGATAGCGCCACGGGCGATGAGTCTCCACCACCCACTGGTGCGGGTTGCGACGACGACCCTGCACTACCTTCACCGGATTAAGGCCCGATTGCCCTTCTTGCTGGGAGTGGCGGAGGAAGCCAAGCGGATCTCGCCTCCGGATACGCCGGTCAGGAACGACATCCTCGTGCGCATGTTCCATGACAGCGCAGACATGCTGGTGATCGATCTCTGTTCCCTTCGGGAGCGAGTGGCTCGACACGGCCTGTTCACCCAGCTTCACCGATTCAACCACCAACTGCGTCGATTTGTACCCGGCGATTTCGACGTGGAGTGGATGCGGATCGACGCCTGGTCGCCTGAGAGTCAGGAGGCCTATCTCGCTGAAGGAAGGCAGAAGTTGGCGGACGACGCCAACCGCCGATTCGACTGGCTGTTCCCGGGCGACGGCCCGGTGACCCACGAGAAGGTCGGGGCGCTTATCGACAGGTTCCTAGCCGACACCAAGCCCACCCAGTTGGATCGGAACCGTGCAAGAGCCCAT
>JANPOM010000318.1:0-1014 GCA_031427995.1 Anaeromyxobacter sp.
CGTGAAGCGGAGGTCGCGGCACGGCTGGTGGGCCGCCTGCCCTACTCGCGGTGCAGCTTCGAACGGGTGGCGCACGCGGTCGGGGAGCTCTACGTGCCGGCGCACGGAGACATCGAGGAGGCGCTCATCGAGGAGTACGAGGTCCCAGCGGCGGCCCGCAGCGTGAGCGTCTCGCTCGACCGGGTGAGCGTCGCGATGGAGGAGCCACGGCCGCGGCCGGCTGGGCGACCGAAGAAGGGTGCCGCGAAGCGGCCCGTCACCAGGGCCTTCCGGATGGCCTACTGCGCCACGGTCACGCTGCATGACGCCACAGGGGAGGCGCTGCACACCATCCGCTACGGCCGGATGCCCCAAGGTGATCCCGGGAACCTGTGCGAGGGGCTCGCCGCCGATGTCGCGGCGCTGCGCGCCAAGCGGCCGGGGCTCAAGGTGGCGGTGCTGTGCGATGGCGCCGCCGAGCTGTGGAACCTGCTGTCCGAACCGCTCAGCGAAGAGGCCATCGGCACCAAGGTGCATCGGCTCGTCGACCTGTGGCACCTGCTGGAGAAGCTGGGCCGGGCGGCGGCGGTGATCCACGGAGAGACCGCGGGCGCCATGGTGCTGGAGCGCTGGTAGCTCAACCTCCTCAACAGCTCCACCGCCAGGCACGGGATCCAGCGCGAGTTGCGCCGGTCGGGTCGGGCGGACGTCCGCGTCGGCGAAGGTCGGCCGGTTCACGAGGCGATGACCTACCTCGCCAACAACGGCGACCGCATGGACTACGCCGCCGCCAGGCGCCAAGGGCTCCCCGTCGGTAGCGGCAACGTCGAGGCCACCTGCAAGAGCCTCGTCCAGGTGCGCATGAAGCGCCCTGGCGCACGGTGGAAGGAGACCAGCGGCGAGCACATCATCCAGCTGCGCGCCGTCGCCCTCAGCGACCGCTGGGACTCGGCCATCGCGCTCACGCTTGCGCCGCTACGACAGTCCGTGAAGGCCGTCGCGTGATCAGGATGAGAGCCACACCCTCGCTCGCGC
>JANPOM010000319.1:0-1101 GCA_031427995.1 Anaeromyxobacter sp.
GCGGAGGGACGGGATGCGCGCCGCCCACCTGCGCGCAGCGCCCGGAGCCTGCCAAGGGCGTCGGTGACCCTCATCGCGCTGGTCCTCGACCGCGGAGCAACGCTGTGTTGATGGGCTACGTCTCGCTGGCCTTCGCGGCCGCCCGCTCGCCGTAGTAGTAGCCGTTTGGTCCCGGGGGTTCCCGGTCAGGGCTCGCCGAGCGTCGCCAGGAACTCGGCGGCGCTGACCACCTTCACGCCCGCGAAGTTGCCGACGGCGAGCACCGCGGCATCGCCGCTCACCACGAACCTGGCGCCGCCAGCCAACGCGGCGCCGAACAGCACGTCGTCGTCCGGGTCCTCCTGGACGACGCGCACCGCCGCCAGCAGCTCGGGTGCGACCATGGTGGCGCCGGCCGCGAGACCGGCGACGACGGTCCGGACGTACTCCTCCCGCCCCTTGAGCAGCCTGGCCAACCTGGGCCCGGACAGGATGCGATAGCACTCGGCCACGATGGCGCCGGTCCAGACCAGCTCGAACCGCAGCCCCGCCGCCCGGACCACCTGCGCCGGCTTGCCCCGTGGGCTGAGCGCGGCGCTCACCACCACGTTGGTGTCTACGACGACGCGGATCACTTCTTCCGGCCCCGGACCCACGCTTTGGCCTCGGCCGCCAGCTTGCCGGCATCCTCGTCGCTCATGGTCGGGCCGCTCGCCGCGAGCGCGTCGAGGGCTCGCGCGACGTCGGCCGCCGCCTCTCGCTTGCGCGCCTCGGTCAGCGCGAGCCGTCGCAGCCAGCTGGACAGCGGCTCATCGCCTGCCGCCTTGCGGAGCCTGACCCGGTCGGCCGTCGTGACCCGAATCGGGATGATGCTCTCCTTGGTTGCCATGCCGGGACCGTAATACGACGTACCTACAACCTCAAGGGGTCGCCCGGGCTGCCGCCACGGGCGGTGCGCCAGGAAGGACCGGCTTTGGCGTCAAGACGGCGCTGTGTTGTGGACTAGGTATCGCTCGCCTGCTTGGCCGCCCGCTCGCCGTAGTAGTAGCCGTAGCGGTAGTAGTAGGCGTACTGGCCGTACTTCTGGTCGGTCAGGTCGAGGTCGTTCAAGACCGCGCCGAA
>JANPOM010000320.1:0-8022 GCA_031427995.1 Anaeromyxobacter sp.
CTCTACTCGCTGCTCGACGGCGCCATCCGCATCAAGGACCTGCTCTCCACGGTCCGACAGAAGGGGATGACGTCGGTGGCGGTGACCGACCACGGCAACCTCTTCGGCGCCGTCGACTTCTACCAGAAGGCCAGGGAGGCCGGGGTCAAGCCCATCCTCGGGATGGAGGCCTACGTCGCCGGCGACAAGGGGCGCGCCGACCGGACCGAGCGCCACAGCCGCCATCTCATCCTCCTCGCCAAGGACGCCGAGGGCTGGGCCAACCTGCGCCTGCTCTCCTCCAGGTCCTTCACCGAGGGCTTCTACTACGACCCGCGCATCGACAAGACGCTGCTGCGCCAGCACAGCAAGGGGCTGATCGGCCTGTCCGCCTGCCTCGGTGGCGAGGTGCCCCGCCTGCTCCACCAGGGCGACACCGACGGCGCCCGCAAGGCCGCCCGCGAGTACCGCGACCTCTTCGAGCCCGGCTCCTTCTTCCTCGAGGTCCAGTCGAACGGGATGAAGGACCAGCTCGACGTCAACGCCAGGCTGGCCCAGCTCTCCGAGGACGAGGGCATCCCGCTGGTGGCCACCGCCGACGCCCACTACGTCGACCGCAAGGACGCCCGGGCCCACGACGTGCTGATGTGCATCGCCTCGGGCAAGACCCTCAACGACGAGCGGCGCATCAAGCACGACACCGACGGCCTCTTCATCGCCAGCGGCGACGAGATGGTCGAGTCCCTCCCCCAGTTCAAGGAGGCCATCGCCAACACCCAGCGGATCGCCGAGCTCTGCAACGTCGAGCTGCCGCTCGGCAAGAGCTTCCTGCCCCGCTTCCAGCTCCCCGAGAGCGTCACCGAGGACCAGTTCATCGGCAAGCTAGCGCGCGCCGGGCTCGACAAGCGCTTCGCCGAGATCTCCTCGCGCTACGCCCACGACCGCGACCTCTACCGGCAGCGGCTCGAGCTGGAGCTGGGCGTCATCGCCCGCATGGGCTTCAGCGGCTACTTCCTCATCGTCCAGGACTTCATAAACTGGGCCAAGCAGCAGGGCGTGCCGGTGGGGCCGGGGCGCGGCTCCGGCGCCGGGTCGATCGTGGCCTGGGCCCTGCGCATCACCGACATCGATCCCATCCGCTGGGGGCTGCTCTTCGAGCGCTTCCTCAACCCCGACCGGGTCTCGATGCCCGACTTCGACATCGACTTCTGCCAGGACCGGCGCCAGGAGGTGATCGACTACGTCCGCGCCAAGTACGGCCGCGACAACGTCGGACAGATCATCACCTTCGGCTCCTTGAAGGCCCGCTCGGTGATCCGCGACGTGGTCCGGGTCATGGGGCTCCCCTTCGCCGAGGGCGACCGGATCGCCAAGCTGGTCCCCGACCCGGTGCAGGGCAAGACCGCGCCGCTCAAGGAGCTGATCTTCGGCGTCCCGGCCAGGGACGGCAAGGGGGCGCAGCCGCCCGAGCCGCGCCTGGCCGACATGTACCAGAAGCCAACCCTCCTCTCGCAGTGGACCGACGGGCAGGGGAAGTCGCAGACCGTCACCAGCAAGGACCTGCTCGAGATCGCCATGAGCCTGGAGGGGCTCAACCGCCAGGCCGGCCTGCACGCTGCCGGGGTGGTGATCGCCGACAAGCCGCTCTGGGAGTACGTCCCGGTCTACATGGACGACAAGTCGGACATGCTGGTCTCCCAGTTCGCCAAGGACGAGTCGGAGCAGGCCGGCCTCGTGAAGTTCGACTTCCTCGGCCTGAAGACCCTCACCGTCATCGACGACGCCCTGCGCCTGGCGCGGGAGAACCACCCCGAGCTGAAGGAGCTGCAGGCCTGCGACATCCCGCTCGACGACCCGGCCGTCTACGAGCTGATCTCGCGCGGCGACACCGCCGGGGTCTTCCAGATGGAGTCGTCGGGCTTCACCGAGATGGTGATGAAGATGAAGCCCTCGCGCTTCGACGACGTCATCGCCGCCGGCGCCCTATACCGCCCCGGCCCGCTCGACCAGAAGCTCGAGGACGGCCGGACCATGGTCGACGTCTACATCGACCGCAAGCACGGCCGCGACACCGTCCGCTACGACCACCCGCGGCTGCAGCCCATCCTCGAGGCCACCTACGGCGTCATCGTCTACCAGGAGCAGGTCATGCAGATCTCCCAGGCGCTGGGCGGCTACAGCCTGGGCCAGGCCGACATCCTCCGCAAGGCCATGGGGAAGAAGAAGGCCGAGGAGATGGCCAAGGAGCGGGTCCGCTTCATGGACGGCGCCAAGGCCAGCGGCGTGGACGACAAGGTCGCCGGCGGCGTCTTCGACCTGATGGAGAAGTTCGCCGCCTACGGCTTCAACAAGAGCCACTCGGCGGCCTACGGCCTGCTCACCGTGCAGACCGCCTGGCTCAAGGCCCACTACCCGGTCGAGTTCATGGCCGCGCTCATCTCCAGCGAGGCTTCCAACACCGACAAGGTGGTGCCGCACATCGGCGAGGCCCGCGCCGCCGGCATCGCCGTGCTGCAGCCCGACGTCAACGAGTCCTTCCGCGAGTTCCGCGCCCTGCCGCCGGCCGAGGGCGAGAAGGCGCTGGGCCGGATCCGCTTCGGGCTCGGCGCCGTCAAGGGCGTTGGCGACGCGGCGGTCGAGGCCATCGTGGCGGCCCGCGCCGAGGGCGGCCCGTTCAAGAGCATCTTCGACTTCGCCTCGCGGGTGGACGCGCGGCGCATCAACAAGAAGGTGGTGGAGGCGCTCGTCAAGAGCGGGGCCTTCGACTTCTCCCAGGTCCCGCGCTGGCAGCTCTTCGCCGCCATCGACAGGGCCTTCGCGGCCGGCGCCGCCACCCAGGCCGATCGACAGAGCGGCCAGGCCAGCCTCTTCGGGGCGCTGGCTGTGCCCGAGAGCGCGCCGCGCCTCCCCAGGGTGGGCGACCCGCTCGGCGATGGCCAGGTCGAGGAGTGGCCGGAGCGGGTCCGGCTGGCCTTCGAGAAGGAGGCGCTCGGCTTCTACATCACCGGCCACCCACTGGCCGGCCACGAGAAGGAGGTCCGCCGCTACGCCACCACCACCTGCGCCGGCGTGGCCGGGAAGCGAGAGAAGGACAAGGTGACGGTGGTGGGCGTGGTCTCGGCGCTGCGGGAGCGGATGAACAAGGAGAAGGGCACCCGCTTCGCCTTCATCACGCTCGAGGACCTCTCCGGCACCGTCGAGGTGGCCTGCTGGGCGGCGCGGGTCGGCCAGGGCAACCGGCCGGCGCAGAAGGGGTACGGCGACTGGGAGCAGTTCTTGAAGGGCGACGAGCCGCTGCTGATCCACGGCGAGGTCAAGGTCAACTCGCGCGACGAGGAGAACCCGCGCGCCGAGCTGACCGCGGTGGAGGTCGAGCCGCTCTCCCGGGTCCGCAGCCAGAAGACCGCCGAGATCGCACTGCGCATCGACGCCGACCGGCTCACCGAGGAGCGGGTGCTGGCCTTGAAGTCGCTGCTCGGCCGCCACCCGGGTGGCTGCGCGGTGACCGTCCGGGCGGTGATCCCAGGCGAGACCGAGACCACCATCACCGTGCCCGGCAAGGTGGCGCCGGCCGACGACCTGCTGGAGGCGGCCCGCCGCGCCGGTTTCGAGCCCGAACTCCGCTGACCTCCCTGAACGCCAGGACCGTAAGCGGACTTTTCTTCGTAGTCCCGCGGCCTTAGCCCCAAGGGGTGATCTCCCCACAAAAACGCTGCTACACTGCAGCGGGGTCTCCGCCTTGGAGACGTAGAACAGGGGGGAATCATGATGCGCGCGAACATCCGCGTTCCGGCACCGAGAGGCGCCGCGGCACATGCCGAGCTTGGCGGCCAGCTCCACTGTGACCGCCAGGCCGAGGAGATGCTGAAGGTCTTCTTCCCGCAGGCCTCGGACGGCAACCTCCTGCCGCCGGAGCTCAAGGGGCTCACCGACGGGGCGCAGGTCGGCCCGCCCGGCGTCCGCCGGACCCTGGTGATGGAGGGGCACGGGGAGCGGCTGCGGATCGAGGTGACCGCGGTCGGCAAGGGCAAGACCCAGCTCCACCTCTGGCGCGAGCCGATCGCGGAGCTGACGCCGTCGAGCGGCGATGCCGCGGCGGTCCCGTCGGCCGACGGCCTGACCCAGCGCGAGCGAGAGGTGGCGCTGCTGGTGGCCGATGGCCTGCGCTCCCGCGAGGTGGCGGAGCGGCTCGGCATCGCCTCACAGACGGTGAAGAGCCACCTCAAGACCATCTTCGACAAGCTGGGCGTGCGCAACCGCGTCGAGCTGGCCCGGCGGCTGGTCCAGCACTGATCGCGGCAGCCGCGCCGGCTTGCACGGTCCTCGTGACGCGCGGTACCTTCCGGCCCCCGACATGGTCACGCTCCCCGACGTCCAGGCCGCGCTCGGCCGCATCCGCGATCGCATCTACCTCTCCCCCTGCGCCCGCTCCGAGACGCTCTCGCGACTCGGCGGCGTTCACGCCTTCCTGAAGCTGGAGAACCTCCAGATGACGGGGGCCTACAAGGAGCGCGGGGCCCTCAACAAGCTGCTGCTGCTCTCCCCGGCGGAGCGGGCCCGGGGGCTGATCGCCGCCAGCGCCGGCAACCACGCCCAGGGCGTCGCCTACCATGGCGGCCGGCTCGGCGTGGCCACCACCATCGTCATGCCCGAGACCACCCCGATCATGAAGGTGGCCAACACCCGGGCCCACGGCGCGCGGGTGGTGCTCCACGGCGCCAACTACGACGAGGCCTACACCGAGGCGCGGCGACTGGAGCGGGCCGAGAGGCTCACCTTCATCCACCCCTTCGACGACCCGGACATCATCGCCGGGCAAGGGACCATCGGGCTGGAGCTGCTCGAGCAGGTCCCAGACCTCGACGCCGTGCTGGTGCCGGTCGGCGGCGGCGGGCTCATCTCCGGCATCGCCGTGGCCATCAAGGCGCTTCGCCCCGGTGTGCGGGTCATCGGGGTCGAGGCCGAGGCCATCCCCTGCATGAAGGCGGCGCTCGAGGCCGGCCAGCTGGTCACGCTCGACCCCTCCTCGACCCTGGCCGACGGCATCGCCGTCAAGCGGGCCGGCGAGCTGACCTTCGAGCACGTCCAGAAGTACGTCGACGAGGTGGTCACGGTCTCCGAGGAGGAGATCGCCAGCGCCATCCTCTACCTGCTGGAGAAGGAGAAGACCGTGGCCGAGGGGGCCGGCGCGGTCGGCGTGGCTGCGCTGATGAACCGGAAGGTGCGCGGACTGGAGGGCAAGCGGGTGGTGCCAGTCATCTCGGGCGGCAACATCGACGTCAACCTGATCGCCCGCATCATCGAGCGCGGCCTGGTCAAGGACGGCCGCCTGGTCCGCGTCAGCGTCAACCTGCTCGACAAGCCGGGCCAGTTGGCGGTGGTCTCGACCATCATCTCCGGCGCCCGCGCCAACGTCATCGAGGTCCACCACACCCGCGCCTTCGCCTCGCGCTTCGGCAGCACCACGCTCCAGCTCACCCTGGAGACGCGCGGCACCGAGCACGTCGAGGAGATCCTGGCCGCGCTCCGCGCCGAGGGCTACACGGTGGAGCGGCTCGGCGTATAAGGCTCACCCATGGCGCTCGTCGACGCCGAAGCCCGCTGCCTGGAGGCGCTCGATCGCGGCGATCACCCCGGGGCCGCCACCGTGGTGATCCGCGAGTACGGGGCGCAGCTGGTCGGCTACCTCTGCTCGGTGCTTCGCAGCGAGGCCGACGCCGGCGAGGTCTTCTCGATGTTCAGCGAGGACCTCTGGCGCGGCCTGCCCGGCTTCCGGCGCGAGTGCCCGGTGCGGGTCTGGTGTTACCGGCTGGCCTGGCACGCCGCCGCCCGCTTCCTGCGCGATCCCTACCGCGGCCGTGGCCGCCGGCTCGAGACCACCGAGCTGTCACGCCTCATCGACGAGGTGCGCTCCTCGGTCTTCCTCGGCCGCGACCAGGCCCGGCAGGCCACGCTGGACCGGTTGCGCGGGGGGCTCAGCCCCGACGAGCGGGCGCTGCTGGTGCTCAGGGTAGACCGCGGCCTCTCCTGGGGCGAGGTGGCGCTGGTGCTGTCCGACGAGCAGGGGGCTCCGGTGGAGGAGTCGGCGCTGCGCAAGCGCTTCGAGCGGCTCAAGGAGAAGCTGGCCGGGCAGGCCAGGCGGGAGGGGCTGCTTGAATAGCGCACCCAGCCTGGCGGGGCGCACGGTGAGCGCGCCATGAGCGCCCGGCACGAGCCCTCCTCCTCGATCTCGGCGCTGCTCTCCGAGCTGGCGGCGTCGCCGTCGCGCGCCCCCGAGGAGCTGCTGCCCGAGCTGCGGCCGGGCGACGTGGTGGCGGGGCGCTTCGAGCTGCTGCGTGAGCTGGGGCGCGGCGGCTTCGGCCTGGTCTTCGAGGCCAGGGACCGCGAGCTCTCGCGCTCGGTGGCCTTCAAGGCGATCCGGCCGGGGCGGACCCGGGCGCTGGAGAAGCTGGCCAAGCCACTCAAGGAGGAGGCCGAGGCGGCGGCGCGGCTCAACCACCCGAACGTGGTCACGCTCCACGACTCGGGGGTCCACGAGGGGACGCCGTACCTGATCATGGAGCTGCTCCGCGGCGAGACGCTCTCGGCGCGGCTGCGGCGCGCACCCCTGGCGCCGCGCCAGGCGCTGCGGGTGGCGCTGGAGGTGGCGCACGGGCTGGCGGCGGCCCACGCCGCCGGCGTGCTCCACCGCGACCTGAAACCGGGCAACGTCTTCCTCACCGAGCAAGGGACCGTGAAGCTGGTCGACTTCGGGCTGGCCTCGATCATGGGAGGTGCGGCGCTGGCGGCCGGCACCCCGGCCTACATGGCGCCCGAGCAGCTCCGCGCCGAGCCCGAGGACGCCCGCACCGACGTCTACGGCGCCGCCGCGGTGCTCTACGAATCGCTCTCCGGGACCCTGCCCTACGCGGTCAACGCCGGCCGCTCCGCCGTGCTCGATCCCGGCCAGCCGCCGCCCCCGCCACTCCCCGACGCGCCGCCCGAGCTGGTGGCGCTGCTGGCCAGCGGCCTCGCTCGCGACCGGGCCAGCCGTCCCCAGGACGCCGCCGCCTGGCTCGACGGGCTGCTGCGAGTGGAGCTGGCCTACGCCGCCCGCGCCGCCGTCGAGGCGCGCGCCGAGCGGCGCCGCCGGCTGCGCTGGGCCATCTGGGCGCTGGGCGGCATGGCGGTGGCACTGGCCGCCGGCATCACCGGCCTGGCGCTGCGGGCCCGCGCGGGGGCCGAGCGGGCGCTCCGGGAGAGCCGGCTGCTGGCCAGCGCCGAGGCGGCGACCGATCCGCTGCTGGCCACGCTGCTGCTGGCCGAGCTCTCCGACCATCCACCGCCGCGGGCCGTCGACGTGGCCCAGCGGGTGCTGGGCCGCCCCATCCCTTCGGCGGTCCTCGACGGGGCCCGCCGCGGCCTGGCCCTGGCGGCCTCGCCCGACGGCACCCTGGTGGCCGCGGCGCTGCGCGACGGGGCGGTGGCGGTCTACCGGACCGACGGCACCGGCTCACCGCGCCAGCTCCGTCACCAGGGGCAGCGAGTCGACGAGCTCGCCTTCACGCCCGACGGCGCGCTGCTCCTCGCCGCCGGCCACGAGGGGTCGCTCCACCTGCACCGGCTGGCGGCGGAGGCCCCGGCCATCACGCTCCGGCTCGGTGACTCGCCGCTGGTGCGGCTCAAGGTCTCCCCCGACGGGACCCGGGCCGCCGTCTCCGCTCTCGACGGCCGCGTCTCGCTGGTGGCCCTCGAGCCGGCGCGCCTGGTGGCGACGGTGCTGCACGACGCGCCGGTCTTCGCCCTGGCCTTCACACCGCGGGGTGACGGCCTGGTGGCGGCCAGCGCCGAGGGAGAGGTTCGGCTGCTAGACGCCCGGACCGGCGCGCCCCGGGCGCGGCGCTCCACCGGCACCGCCGCCTTCGCGCTGGCGTTGAGCGGCGACGGCGAGCGGCTCGCGGTGGCCGGGGCGGGCGCCGTAATAACGCTGCTCGGTCCGCGGCTCGAGCCGCGCGGCGCGCTGGGGAGCCCGGGGCCCTCCATCACGGCGCTGGCCTTCGATCC
>JANPOM010000321.1:0-2873 GCA_031427995.1 Anaeromyxobacter sp.
GGATGAGCGTGGCAAGCACGATGACCGCGGTGATCGTGGTGCGCGATACGACCGCGGCGAGAGAGACGAGCGCGGTGAGGGAAGCGGGCGCGGCGAGTGGTCGGACCGCCGTGGTCACGATGGTCGGTTCATGGCGCCCCCGGCCGCGCCGGGGTGGGTGGTCCGCGACGATCCCCGCTGGAGCGAGCGGGGCCGCTTCGACGGCCGCTGGGAGCGGTACGGCCGGGGCGAGCGCTTCATGCTGGTTCGCGCCACTCGCCTCGAGCTGTTCGAACTGGAGCGGGACCGGGCCGGCTTCTACGCCAGCAACGCCTACCGCCCCTGGCTGCTGGCCCGCTACGACGCGGAGTACTTCGAGCGCCGCGCCGAGCTGGAACACCGGCTGGAGCGCATCACCCTGACCGCCTGGAGGTGAAGAGGGTCGGGCGGAGCCGCGGCGGGCATCCCCTGAGAGCGGCGCCCCGCTTCGGCCAGTGGAGCCGGGCGCCGAGCGAGGGGCGTGGCGAGGGGGAGCAGGTTCGGTCGGCGCTGGGAAGGCGGGCGGCGAGACGCCGTCAGGGTGGCTCGGTAGCGTGGCCACCGTGAACGAACTGCTCTTCGAGATCCCAACGCCGCTCGGCTTCTCGGTGCGGTGCACCCGGTCTTACTGGGAGCACGTCCTCCTGGAGAAGCATCCCGTGCTCCGCGGACGCGAAGGCGACGTCGCGGTAGCGCTTGGCGACCCCGACCAGGTCCGCCGCAGCAGCAAGGACCCCGCGGTGTTACTCTTCTACAAAGGTGGTTCGCCCCGATGGACCTGCGCGGTTGCCAGGTCCGAAGGAGGCGCTGGCTTCTTGGTGACGGCCTACCTGACCGACGCCATCAAGATTGGAGAGGCCGTATGGACGCGATCAAGGTGATCCACGACACTACTGGCCACTCGCTCACCATCTGGCTCGACGATCCCGCGAAGGAAGCGGTCGCCGAGGAGACGTCGGACGAGGTGGTGCTGATGAAGGACGAAACCGGCCGGGTCATCGGCGTCGAGATCCTTCACTATCGGCCGTCCACGTCCGACTCGAAGGTCACGGTGGAGACCGTGACTCATTCGGCAGCCTGACAGCGACCCTTTGGTTCGCCTGACGCGCCGGCCCGGGCCCGGTGGTTCCGGTTCGCATACCCCTTGACGGCGCCGGCCTGGGCCTGGCGGTTCGGTGCCGCTCCGGCCCCTGTGCTGCGCGGCGCCACGAGTTGCTGGTTGGCCTGCGTCGCGCGGCCTGGGAACGAACGTGGGCGGCTCGGATGCGCCGCCAGTGGTTCGACGGCGCGCCGGGCGAGCACGTGCTCATCGGCGCTGCTCGCAGGGGGCCTCGCGTCCCGCCCGCCGGGCCCTGGGGCGGCGCCTTCGCCAGGGCGGCCCGGTCAGGGAGGAGGGCAGATGAGGTCGGCGGGGGCGGCGGGCAGCGCAGCGCCACAGAAGTCGGTGGAACCGCTGCCCGTGCCGGCGTCGACAGAGCCATCCTATGGCGGGCAGGCGACAGCAGTCGCCGGCGGGCAGAACTCCGTTCCCGAGCCACGCGCGTCCACGCTTCCTGCACTGCTGGTGAAGTAGTCGACCCCCAGGCTGGGCGGGTTGACGGTCTTCCATGCGACATTGCGGGCATCCACGTTCGCTCCGATCGCCGATACGCCCACGCCGACCGTCAGCACATAGCCGGCCACGACGTTGGAACTGCCTCCCGCGCACGACGCGGACGACAAGTTCCAGATCCCGGTGGCCGCAGCCCCGAACAGCAATTGGTCCCCCCCCGTTGTCATGGATCAGGTTCCCCTGGAAGAGGTGCGAAGACGGCGGGGGGCCCAGAGTGTAGACGCCGCCGACCGTACGTGGTGTGCCGAGTACGGTTCGGCTGACTCCAACGTTGGCGCAGATCTGGACGCCCTCGAACTGGAGCCGGTCGTTCGCTTCGAGGACGACGCCAATCGTGCCACCACGGAAGACATGCCCGCCCAGCATGGCAAGGCTGCTCCCGCCCGCGGAGTTGGCGCGAATCCCCTCAGCAGCGCTGTGACTTACTGCCGTCCCACTCAGCGTCAGGTCCCCCCTGAGCAGGCTGACGCCGACTTGATTCGAATCGAACACCGAGTCGGCCACGATCACGACGTCGGTCGCGCCGAGCCGGTTGACCTCGAGGCCGGCGATGGTGGCCCCCCTCACCAGCACGTCGCTCACCGCGACGGCGTTGGAGCCGGAGACGCGAAGGCCGGTAGCGAAGGCGAAGCCGCCCGATCCGATATCGACCCGCACCGCCACCAGGGTGTTGCCGCTCGGCGGCGCTTTGACCGGGCGGCGGCTCGGTGGGCGGGCGGCTCCGAGGGACTTCGCATCGACGGCAGCGACGGCTCGTACCCGCCCGGCGCTTCGCCGGAACCGATCTCGCGAAATGGGCGTCCCTCTTGGGTTCCATCCCTGTCGGCAGGCCCGGAAATGTCAGACCCGCGTGAGACGATGCGTGAATGTTCAACCACGCGCACCCGACCTCTCTCTCGGCCGCGGCTTCGTTGTCCGGAGCGGCCTCCCCCTCCCTCGCACTCCTGGAAGCACGGCAGCTCCGCGATTCACTGAAGACCCTCCTGCGCGCGGAGCAGGCCGCGCTGGCCGACTTCCTGGTCGCCCTGGCCGACTTCGACCGGCGGCGCGGCTGGGAGGCGCTGGGCCATGCGAGCCTGTTTGCATTCCTCAACGTGGAGCTGGGGCTGACGCCGGCCCCGACATACTGGCGGGTCGAGGCCGCGCGCCTGCTCCAGCGCTTTCCCGACCTGGCCGCTCCGGTGCGGCAGGGCAGGCTCTGCCTGACCACCATGGGCGAGCTGGCCAAGGTCCTGACCGAGGA
>JANPOM010000322.1:0-6236 GCA_031427995.1 Anaeromyxobacter sp.
GCCCGACGCCTGGCGACTTCTCCCTGGCCGAGGCGCCTGAACAGCCGGGCGGCGAGCGACTCGGGCCCCGCTACCGGGTGCCCTGGGCCGAACTGCTCCGAAAGGTCTTCTCACTCGACGTACTCCGCTCCCCGCAGTGCGGCGGCCGGATGGAACTCATCGCCTTCATCGCCGAGGCGGGGGTGGCGAAGCGGATCCTTGACCACCTCGGGCTACCGTCCACCGGGCCGCCGGTGGCGAGGGCGGTGGCGCCAGCGGAGGCCGCCGATCCCGGCCCTGAGTACGGCGGGGCCGACCCCATCTACGAAGACTGACTGCTGACGGTTGGGCCCTGGATGCCGGCCGGTGGCGGAGCCATGCCCCGGGTCCGCCTGCGGCGCCCATGGCGGCACCCTTGCGGAGCGTCCGGGGCATATGGCAACGTCCGGGAGTCGAAGAAACGGGGTTTGAACCAGTTGCCCCAACTCACCATATTCTCCATTGTCGGACTCGAACCGTGGGTTGGATCTCTTACCCCTAGAATCCGGCTGAGTTCAAGGTTGTAAAATAACCGGGGGCAGTTCGCAGAGAGCGGCGTATTGGTCTTTGCAATATGTATTTTTTCTCACCCCAAGTTTCTTAAATCGGTAATTCTGAATGAAGGAGGTCACATGAAACACACAGGCGTCCGTCCGTTGGTTGTATTTGCAGCCTCGATATTGGTTGTCTCGTTGTTCGGAGGTTGCGCTACGGGTACTACCAAACACGCCACCAGCGTGGTCGATTATCTTTTTCCCAACACTACAGATCCTGTCGTTACGCCTGGCATTCCGGTTCTAACATTGCCCTTGCGTGTAGGTATCGCATTCGTGCCGAGTGATAGCGCAAAAGGTGGTGATTACCGGGCATTTAGAGGTGGCGGACTCGCGCTTACCGAAAAGAGGAAGATGGACCTCATGAATGAGGTTGCCGATCGCTTCAAGAAATATCCTTTCGTCAAGGAAATCGAAATTATCCCCTCGGCCTATCTCAGGCCGGGCGGCAGTTTCGCTAATCTCGATCAGATTCGCACCATGTACGGGGTGGACGTCATCGCGTTGCTGTCCTACGATCAGGTGCAATTCACCGACGAGGGGTTACTGAGCCTCACTTATTGGACCATTGTAGGTGCCTATATTGTTCCAGGCGAAAAAAATGACACGCACACCATGACTGATGCGGTTGTGTATGACATACCGAGCCGCAAGATGCTTTTCCGTGCACCCGGTATGAGTCTCGTTAAAGGTTCGGCCACATTGGTCAATCAAAGTGAAGAGCTACGCGCCGATAGCGGTCAAGGTTTCGACGATGCAGCGAAGGATATGATCGTAAATCTGGATGATCAACTCACACATTTCAAAGAAAAAGTAAAGGAGCGCCCGGAGGAATTCAAGGTCGTACACTCTCCGGGATATACCGGCAGCGGCAGGGGCGGCGGAAGTATTGATTTGATCTCGCTGATATTGCTTGCAGGGTTGGGTGGCTATTTCTTATGGATGCAGAAGCGCACCTGACCGCAATACGGTTCCCGGTTTTGGCGTTGGTAATTTGTGCCAGCGCCATACTCATTTTCAATTCTCCGGAACTGCAAACACTTTTAATTTACGACCGCGCCGCAATCGCTCACGGCGAGCTTTGGCGGTTGGTAACCGGCAACCTTGTTCATCTCTCGACCACTCACCTGGCCTACAATGTGGCCGCGTTTCTCATCGCAGGCACGATTATCGAAATTCGCGGTTATCGTTTATTCACAACGCTGTGCATCTCAGCAGCCATGCTCATCGGCATCATTCTTTTCGTTGTTGAACCCGCAATGTATTTTTATGCTGGTCTCTCCGGTATCGTGACCGCTACAGTTACATATCTGTGCTTGCTCGGGCTGGCCGAGAAAGGAGCGTGGCCTTGGCTGTGCGCCGCAATGTTGGCAGGTCTGACCGCCAAGATCGTGGTTGAATTGATACTTGGCAAATCTTTCTTGTTAGCAGTTAGCACAGAAGAGTTTATGCCAGTCCCCCTGAGTCACCTTATTGGAGCTGTTACTGCAATACTTCTATTTTCCTCGATGCGCTTATCAGCAAGCATGGGGTACACAAAGGCTGCCGCGTGACAGCGCAGCCCGGATGCAATCCGTGATTCATCAACTCCTCCCCGGATTCCGCTACGCAGCATCCAGACTACAAACACCCCCCCCTCTCTACCCACGATTCATTCTTTCACCGGCACGGGTATAATTCGCCCTCTTGAACCAGTTGCCCCGACTCACCATATTCTCCATTGTCGGACTCGAACCGTGGGTTGGATCCCTTACCCTTGGGACCTCCGGGGGCTGGGCGATGGGCCACCTGTGTAGGCCAGACTCCGCGGCGGGGCAACCTCACAGGCCGTGATGGATTCAACGGTCCGAGCCGGTCCGGCCGCCCTTCGCGCTTCACCGGCTGTCCCAGGGTCCGGAAGGGAAGCTGCTCTACAAGATGAAGCGGGCGCGCGGAGGCTCGCACTTCCTGCTGCTCACGCCCGACCAACTGCTGGCCCGCATCGCCACGCTGGTGCCGCCGCCGCGGACACACGCGCTCCGGTACCACGGCGTCTTCGCGCCCAAGGCGAAGGACCGGGCGAGGGTGGTGCCGGGAGGAGAGGCGCCGACCGGCGCTGGGCCAGGCGACCTCCAAGTGCACGGCGGACAGCCCGACCACTCCGAGCGGCCGACGACCTCGGCCCAGAAGCCCGACGCGGCGACGTGCCCCTCCGGGCGGCTGCGACGTGGCGGTCGTCCTGGGCGACGGCCTCTCCGCCGCCGCGACGCAGGCGCATGGGCCCGCGCTGGCCGGCCTCCTGGTGGCCGCCTGGCGCGCCCGCGGGCTGCGGCCCGGCCCGCTCACGCTGGTGCGCCAGGCGCGCGTCGCCGTCGAGGATCCCATCGGCGCGACGCTGGGGGCGAGGGCGGCCGTGATCCTGCTCGGCGAGCGGCCCGGGCTCGGCTCGCCCGACAGCCTGGGGGCCTACCTGGTACTAGGCCCTCGCCCCGGCCGGACCGGGCGCCCGCGCCATCCGGCCATCGACGCCACTCGCACGGCCCACCCCCGGGACCCTGGCGCCTGTTATGGATGGGCCATGCGCCGTCGCCTCGCCCTGGTGGTCGCGCTCCTGGTCGCCGGGCTGGGGGCGTACCTGGTCCTTCGGCGGCCGCCCGCGGCCCCTCCGGCCACCAGCCCGAGATCGTCCGGGGTGCCGGCGGAGGCCACCCCCGCCACCGCCCGGCCGCCGGCCGCCCTGCCGGTGCGGGTGGTGGCGCCACGCGCGCCGGCCGACGACCGCCCCGCCACCTTCGAGGGGCGCGTAGTCTCGGCCGCCACCGGCCGCGCCATCGCCGGCGCCGACCTCACCTTCTCCCGCGCCGGCGCCGCCGCCTACACCCGGGCCGGCCCCGACGGCGCCTTCATCTTCGCGCCGCCCGCCGCCGGCCGCTGGCTGCTGGCCGCCGTCACCGCCATCGGCTTCTTCCCCTTCGCGCCGGAGTGGGGCCTCAGCCCGGTCCAGCTCGAGGCGCGCGCCGGCGAGCACGTGCGCGGCCTGGAGATCCACCTCGCTCCCGCCGTCGAGCTGACGGGAGAGGTGGTCGACGCCGACGGCCGGCCGGTGGCCGGCGCCACGGTGCGGCTCCTCGGCACCGCCAGCGAGGCGGCCCTCATCCCGGTGGCCGAGCGCTTCGTGAGCGGCCCCGACGGCCGCTTCACCTTCGCCGCACCGGAGGGGACGGTGCTGGAGGCGTCCAAACCCGGTTTCATCCCCGGCCGCGCCGAGCTCGGGCCGCTGCAGCGGGTCAACCGCAAGGTGGTGATCGAGCTCGGTGAGCGCCACGCCGCGCCCATCGAGGCCGCCGCCATCTCCGGCCAGGTGGTGCCGCTCGGAGAAGGGCCGCCGCTCGAGGGGGCGCTGGTCTCGGCGACGCGGGAGGGGCCGCGCTCCGCCAGCGACGCGCCGGCCGCGCAGGCGGTGACCCGCGCCGATGGCCGCTTCGCGCTGCGCGACCTGACCCCGGGACGGTACCGGGTGGCGGCACGCGCCGAGGGGCGAGCCCCGGCCTCGCTGCGCGGGGTCCAGGCCGGCACCGAGGGGCTGCGCCTCGCGCTCGGCGCCGGCGCCCGGCTGCGCGGCTGCGTCCGCGGCGCCTCCAGCGGCACGCCCGTCGCCCCCTTCACGGTGATGGTCTTCGAGCGGCGCGGCGCGCTGCGGCGGGTGGCCCAGCGGAGCATCTCGGTGGTGGAGCCGACCGGGTGCTACGCCCTCGACGACCTCTCTCCCGGACCCGCGGCGGTGATCTTCTCGGCGCCCGGCTATGCGCCCTCCGAGGAGGAACGCCTCGAGCTGCCGCCGCCCGGCGGCGAGGCGGTGGTCGACGGGCGGCTCGAGGAGGGCGGGCGGCTCACCGGGCGGGTGCTCGACGACGCCACCGGCTCGCCGCTGGGCGGCGCCTCGATCTCGGTGGAGGGGATGCTGGCCTCAGCCGCCACCACCTTCCCGGTGCTGGCGGAGGGGGAGTCGGACGCCGACGGGCGCTTCGCCCTGGCCGGCCTGCCCCGCCGCTTCTCCATCAGCGTCGCCGCGGCCGGGCACCACGCCCGGATCGTGGGCGGGCTGGAGACCGGTCCGGGCGAGGTCCGCGGTCCCATCGAGATCCGGCTGCACGCGGTGGAGCCCGGCGAGACGCCCCGCATCGAGCTGGCCGGCGTCGGCCTCCAGCTCTCGGCCGATGGCGACGTGCTGGCGGTGACCGGCGTGGTCCCCGGCGGCGGGGCGGCCCAGGCCGGCCTGCGCGGCGGCGATCGGATCCTGGCCGTGGAGGGGCGGCCCGTCTCCGAGCTGGGGATGACCGGCGCCATCGACGCCATCCGCGGGCCGGAAGGGACCACCGTGCGACTCACGGTGAAGCGTGACGGCGCCACCAACGAGGTGGAGGTCTGGCGGCGGCTGATCCGGGGCTGACGGGCCGGGGCACCATTCCCCGTGGCGGGACGCCCTCTTTCATGGAGACTCCTCCCCCCGGGCCGCGGCATCGGCCGCAGCCGGGAACCCACCCATGAACCTCCTCCTCACCGGCGGCTGCGGCTTCATCGGCTCCAACCTGGTCCGGCTCCTGCTCGCCGAACGGCCCGACTGGCGGATCGTCAACCTCGACAAGCTGACCTACGCCGGCAACGCCGAGAACCTGACCGACCTGGCCGGGAACCCGCGCTACCGGTTCGTCCGCGGCGACATCTGCAACGGCGAGCTGATCGCCGACCTCTTCCGCAACGAGAAGTTCGACTCGGTCATGCACCTGGCCGCCGAGAGCCACGTCGACCGCTCCATCCTCGCCCCCTCCATCTTCATCGAGACCAACGTGCGCTTTGAACCAGTTGCCCCGACTCACCATATTCTCCATTGTCGGACTCGAACCGTGGGTTGGATCCCTTACCCCTACTTCTGCTTGTACTTCCGCAGGAGTGCGAGGAAGACGTGGCGGGCCTCGTCGGAGTCGAGCACCAAGGCGTAACCGTGGCTGCGCCGGCTGCAGTGGTTGGTTGAGCCTTCCTCGACGAGGAGGACGCGCGGGAGCCGGGCCATGCCCCCGCTGCCAAGAGCAAGCTCCGCGCCGGGGATGTCCGTCACCGGAGCCGGAGCCCACCGGAGCCCGGAGCCCCCGGGACACGGCGGGCGGCACCGGGCGATCCCCTGCCCGAGCCGCCTGCCTGACGCCGCGACCCCGCTCAGCGGTCGATCGAGCTGCTCTTGTCGTGGCCGGGCTTGAACCACCGCTTGGACTGGCCGGGCGCACAGGCGGCGTCGAACAGGGCGACGAGAGCGAGGGCGAGCATCCGCTTCATGGGGTCATTCCTCCATCTGGCAGGTGAGGGAGTCCCGGGAACCATACCCGAGCCCCGCGACGTCGGCAGGCTTGATTGGCGGCCGGTACAGACCTGGCCGGCTTCTACAGCATCCGGGTGAATGACCAGTACCAGATCACCTTCAGGTTCGAGGCTGGCAATGGCTCGCACGTCCAACTCGTCAACTACCATTGAGGAGGGGCGCCATGCTCACCACCGCCGCCGCCACCGCCAGTGGCCCAGCCTCGACACCCCACTCCACGATCCAGCGGGCCCCATCGACCTGGCGCGGGAGCACCCAGCGCAGCCCGGCCGCCGTCCGCTTCTTGTCGTGGGCCATCAGCGCCGCGGCGC
>JANPOM010000323.1:0-1057 GCA_031427995.1 Anaeromyxobacter sp.
GAGCAATGGCGCTGCCGCCACGGGGGCCTCCAACCCTGACGCGTCGTTGTCGAAGAGCAGGAAGAGTTCCTCGCACCCGGCACGCTGCAGCAGACCGACCTGGTGCTCGGTCACGGCCGTCCCGCCGCAGGCCACCACCACTCGCGTTCCGGCCTGTTGGAGCGCGACAGCGTCGAAGTAACCCTCGACGAGGACGGCTCTCCGGGTGGAGCGGATGGCTGGCTGCGCTTCCGTGAGGCCGAAGAGGAGGTGGCCCTTCTTGAAGATTGGGGTCTCCGGGCTGTTCAGGTACTTCGGTTCGCTGGTCCCCTCCCCGCTCACCAGCGTCCGGCCCGCGAAGCCGACGACTCTGCGGTCGGCCTGGATGAAGGGGAAGATGACCCGGCCGCGGAAACGGTCGTGCTTCGGCTGCTCGGCCTTGTCGCTCTTGCGCAGAAGGCCTGCGCCAAGGAGATCGTCTGCAGAGAAGCCGCGTGTGCCCAGCGCCTGCTCCAGGTCGTGCCACTCGCGGGGGGCGAAGCCGAGCCGGAACTGGCGTGCGGTCGCCTCCTGGATACCGCGGCTGGCGAGGTAGCGACGCGCCTGCGCCCCCGTGTCGCTCCAGAGGAGCTCGGACCAGTGGGCGAGCGCAGCCTCGCAGGCGCGGTCCAGGGCTGCCCGGCCGGGGTCTGCGGTGGGCGTGGCGACCGCAGGGGTGTCGCCGGCAATGGTCACGCCAGCTTCGGCGGCCAGCTCGCGCACCACGGTCCGGAAGTCCTTGCCCTCGAAGCGCCGCAGGAACTCGAAGACGTCGCCGCGGGCGCCGCAGCCGAAGCACTTGAACCGCTTCGAGTCGGGGAAGACCCGGAAGCTCGGCGTCCGGTCGGCGTGGAAGGGGCACGAAGCCGCGAAGGAGTTGCCGGTCTTCTTCAGCTCGACTCGCCGACCGATGACCTCGACCGGATCGATCCGCGAGCGGATCTCCTCGATGACCGCCTCGGGGATCACGAGAGCACCTCGCCGCCCGTGCCGGTGCCTGGCGAGAGCACCTCCGCCTCGATCAACTCGGTCTCCTGGC
>JANPOM010000324.1:0-2222 GCA_031427995.1 Anaeromyxobacter sp.
CCCGCCAGCCAAGGGTGGTTGGCTGGTAGCTCAAGAAGGGCCGGGCCGCAGTGCTTGAGCCGGTCCAGGTTCGCTGGTTCGGAGTGCTGGGGCACCCCTCACGGCAGGCTCGATAGCGCATCGCCCTGGCGGAGTTGAAGGCCAGCCATCGACCTCACTCGAGGTAGGCGACGAGGTGGCTATACCCCCGGAGGCTGTTGAGGAGAGGCATCACGACGCGGTGCCTCAGGAGCGCGCGCACGGCAGCGGCGGCCCCGGGAGCGGGGGGGTAGAGTTCCGGCAGATGGACGAACCGGATTCCGCGGAAGCCCGCGGCCTGAATCGCCAGGGCGAGGGAGCGCTCGGTGAAGAACTGCACGTGCTCCGGGGTGTCATAGGCGTTGGTTCGCCGGTCCCCGAGGCGAGTCTCTCCGCACGGCGTGCTCAGGAACACCCGGCCCCCGGGCGCGAGGTGCATCCGGATCTCGGAGAGGAGCGCGATGGGATCGTCGAGGTGTTCGATCACCTCGACGAGCAACGCAGCGTCATAGCGCCGGTCGCACTCGGCCAGGCTGGCCCGGAGGTCGAGGCCGTTCGACCGTAGCCACCGCTGGGCGCCATCGTCAGCCTCCACGCAGGTCACCACGCCGACGCGCTCGCGAACCGCCATGGCGAGGTGACCGGCGCCGGAGCCGAAGTCGAGGACGGCGCTCCCGGGGCGCAGGAACCCTTGCGCCAGCCAGGCCTCCACCAACCGTGCATTCCGCTCGCGGTATGCCTCGGCCTCTGCCCGGTGGTCCCGTCCGGTCTGCACGCCTTGGCTCGGAGCGGGGTCCATCGCGAAGATGTGACCGCAGCGGCGGTCACCGCACTTCGACAGGGAGAGCGTCCGGGGTTTTAGCTCCAGTACGGGGGGCGTCCCACAGATCGGGCATTTCCTGGCCCTACCCACCGCGGGCGCCGCCCCGGGGGAGGCGGTCAAGCACGCCCCCTTCGCGGCATCAGGGAGCGCCGGAGCGCGTTCCACCAGATCTTGACGTACGGCCAGCAGAAGTTGAGCGGCCAGAGCAGCCCGGCATGGCGCGAGGTGAAGACCCGCCAGGCGGACGGCGGGAGGCCCTTTGGCCCGAGGATGCGTCGCCACTGCTCCAGCGCGCCTAGAGTGGTATCCACGAAGAGCCCCTTGCCAACGTTCTCGACGCACTCCGCCACATACCCTGGCGCAATCCAGAGCCCGCATCCGGCCCGCACCGCTCGGAAGCCGTAGTCCAGGTCGCCCATGGCATGTGTGAATGCTTCGTCGAGGATTCCGATGCGCCTCACCACCTCGCGCGGAACCAGTACGCAGTTGCCGTGCAGCGTGTCGCACGGCAGGGGCGCTGGCCCGGGCGCAATGCGGCTGAGCTGGAGTGGATTGAGCCGACCGCCCCGACGCCACCCGCCGTAGCTATGTCTCCCGGTCGCCGGGTCCACGGTCGAGCCAACGATGATGCAGGGGCGCCCCTCGGCCCGGGTCCTCTCCTCGTGCGTCGCGACCAGGGTGCGGAGCGCGCCGGGGAGGAGGTGGGTGTCGTCGTTCAGCATGAGGTAGAAGTCGGGATCGGCTTCCCTGGCCACTTCAAAGGCCAGGCGCATGCCACCGTTCCAGTAGAGTTGACCGGAGCCGACCACGACCTGTACCGCCGGGTACCTCTCCCGAACCGCTGAGGCGGTACCGTCCGAGCAGCCGTCATCGACCATCACGATCGCCATCTCGGCCACGGCGTCGGCCCGCTGCGCGCTCACCCGCTCGAGGCATGCCAGCGTGTGCGCCTTGCGATCGTGCACGGTCATGAGCACGTGCACGCGCGGAGCGCGCTGCGGCTGCTCGGTGCCGGGGTTGTGTTCCGTCACGTTGGGGGTCCGCCAGGGCTTTGTCAGCCCGTCCCAATCGACCTCGTGATGGCTATCACCTCCCTGGTCGGCAGGAAGTGGATCGTCGAATCAGGGAACGCCAGCTTGTACTGCGCATTCGAGAGCCAGCGATAGTTCTTGTTGATGAACTCCGGATCGCTCGTGACCGCCTCTCGATGGTTGCTGAGGTTCAGCGCCTTCACGACGGCCACCTTCATCGAGTATGGCAGGACCGGAAAGAACGGGACGCCATAGTGTGGCTCGACCCAGCAATACCGGTAAGGCACGACCACGACATGCTGCGTTGCTACCCGCCTGATCTCCGAGACGATTCGCCTGAACACAGGCTC
>JANPOM010000325.1:0-3321 GCA_031427995.1 Anaeromyxobacter sp.
ATCACCACCACCTGCAGGCGCGTCAGGTGCGGGCTCTGCTCCAGCACCTGCAGCCGCTCCAGCGAGGCGGCCACCAGGTGCTGCTCGTCGAAGACGGGAACCAGGACGGTGAGGGTGGTCATGACGGGTCGCAGCGCTGCATGAAGAGCGCCGCCAGGATGCCGAGGAAGAGCGAAAGCGCCACCACCATGAAGGCGCGCAGCCGCATCTTGCGCTTCAGGCGGTGGTCGCGCGACTCCGGTGGCCGGCCGGAGTGGGCCTGCGAACGAGGTGACACCCCCTAGCTCCCCCCGTGCGCGGAGATGGCCGGCCCCGCCCCGGCCAGCCGCTCGCGCTCGGCCAGCTTCACGTCGGCCTCCATCATCAGCGTCACCAGCTCCGTGAAGGTGGTGCGCGGCTTCCAGGCCAGCGCCTTCTCGGCCTTCGACGGGTCGCCGAGCAGGTAGTCCACCTCGGTGGGACGGAAGTAGCGCGGGTCCACCTCGACGTACTTCTGGTAGTCGAGACCGACATGGCCGAAGGCCCGCTCGCAGAACTCGCGCACCGAGTGGGCCTCCCCGGTGGCGATGACGTAGTCGCCGGCCCGCGGCTGCTGCAGCATGAGCCACATGGCCTCGACGTAGTCCTTGGCGTAGCCCCAGTCGCGCCTGGCGTCGAGGTTGCCGAGGTAGAGCCGCTGCTGCAGCCCGAGCTTGATGCGGGCGGCGGCGCGAGTCACCTTGCGGGTCACGAAGGTCTCACCGCGCCGTGGCGACTCGTGGTTGAAAAGTATCCCGTTCGAGACGTGCAGCCCGTAGGCCTCGCGGTAGTTGACGCCGATCCAGTAGGCGTAGACCTTGGCGCAGCCGTAGGGCGAGCGCGGGTAGAACGGAGTGGCCTCGTTTTGCGGAGGCGGCGAGGCGCCGAACATCTCCGACGACGAGGCCTGGTAGATGCGGGTCTGGTTCATCCCCAGCTCGCGCACCGCCTCCAGCAGCCGGACCGCGCCCAGCCCGGTCACCTCGCCGGTGTACTCGGGCACGTCGAAGGAGACCTTGACGTGGCTCTGCGCCCCGAGGTTGTAGATCTCGTCGGGGTGGAGCTTCTTCAGCAGGTAGTTGAGCGACGAGGCGTCGTTCAGGTCGCCGTAGTGGAGGAAGAGCCTGCAGTCCGGCTCGTGCGGGTCCTGGTAGATGTGGTCGATGCGCTGGGTGTTGAAGGAGGAGGAGCGGCGGATGATGCCGTGGACCTGGTACCCCTTCTCCAGCAGCAGCTCCGCGAGGTAGCTGCCGTCCTGCCCGGTGATGCCGGTGATGAGCGCCTTCTTCACGTGGTCTCCCCGCGGTGCTTTTCGTACCAGGCCACCGTCTCGGCCAGCCCTTCCTCGAAGCCGATCTTCGCCTCCCAGCCGAACTCGGCCAGCGCCTTCGAGGTGTCGAGCATGCGGCGCGGCTGGCCGTCCGGCTTGGACCGATCCCAGACCATCTCGCCGGAGAAGCGGCAGAGGCGCGCCACCAGCGGCACCAGCTCGCGGACGTAGATCTCGAACCCGGCGCCCAGGTTGACCGCCTCCGACTTGTCGTAGCGCTCGGCGGCGTCGATGACCCCGGCGGCGGCGTCGCGGGCGTGGAGGAACTCGCGCGAGGCGGCGCCGGTCCCCCAGACCACCACCTGCTTGTCACCCCGCTCGCGGGCCTCGATGCACTTGCGGATCAGCGCCGGGATGACGTGCGAGGTCTGCAGGTCGAAGTTGTCGCGCGGGCCGTAGATGTTGACCGGGAAGAGCACCACCGAGTTGAAGCCGTACTGGTCCCGGTAGCCCTCGCTCTGCACCAGCATGGCCTTCTTGGCGATGCCGTAAGGGGCGTTGGTCTCCTCCGGGTAGCCGTTCCATAGGTCCGACTCCTTGAAGGGGATGGGACAGAACTTGGGGTAGGCGCAGATGGTGCCGAGCGCCACCAGCTTCTTCAGGCCCACCTGCCGCCCCACCTCGATGAGCTGCACGCCCATCATCAGGTTGTCGTAGAAGAACTTCCCCGGGTTGTCGCGGTTGGCGCCGATGCCGCCGACCCGCGCCGCCAGGTGCAGCAGGATGGTGGGCTGGGTGTCGCGGTAGAGCGCCTTCACCGCCGTCATGTCGACCAGGTCGTAGTCGCGTGAGCGCGGCACCAGCAGCTCGCGGGCGCCGCGGGCGCGCAGCTCGTCGATCACGAAGGAGCCGAGGAAGCCGGCTCCACCGGTGACCACGACGCGCTCCGAGGGCCAGTGGATGGACATGCCGGGGCAGACTAAGTGCACCCGGGGGGTCGGTCAATCTAGACTTCCCACCCCAATGAAAGCCGTCATTCTCTGTGGTGGCCAGGGCACCCGCGCCGCGCACGCCGCCTTCGGCTGGGCGCCGCGGGTGAGCCGCGACGACGGACTGCGCCGCATGGTCGAGTGGGTCAAGGGGTTGAAGGCGCCTCGAGTACCGTGGTAATGTAACAGCAATGACCATCGCCCAGTCCAGGCTCACCTCGCAGGGGCAGGTCTCGATCCCGGCGGAGGTGCGCCGCCGGCTCGGGCTCGGGCCCGGGTCGGTCATCGAGTGGGACCAGGACGGCGAGCGGATCGTGGTCCGCAGGGCCGGGCGCCACTCCTCCGCCGAGGTGAGCGCCGCGCTCTTCCCGCGGGGAGCCGGGGCGCCGCGCAGCCTCCAGGAGCTCAAGGCCGGCCTCCGCGCCAACGTGAAGCGCCGCCATGCGCGCCCTTGACACCAACCTGCTGGTGCGGCTCCTCGCCCGCGACGACGCCAGGCAGACCGCGGCGGCCGAGGCCTTCGTGGCGCGCGGGGCCTGGGTCTCGCACCTGGTGCTGGTCGAGGCCATCTGGGTGCTCGACTCGGTCTACGAGCTGGCGCCGGCCCGGCTCGCCAGCGCGGTCGAGCTGCTGCTCGAGCACCGTGACCTCACCATCCAGGACGCCGACGTCGTGGCCCGCGCGCTCGACGCCTTTCGCGGGCGGCCGGCGCTCGGGTTCTCCGACTGCCTGGTCCTCGAAGTGGCGCGCCGGGCCGGCCACCTGCCGCTGGGGACCTTCGACCGGGCGCTTGCGAAGCTGGATGGGGCCGAGCGGATCTGAGAGAGACCCGAGGCGCCCCGCCGACCTACCTCAACAGCTGCTCGCTCATGCGCCGCTGCTGCTGCGCCTCGCGGGCCTTCCCCAGCTCGTCGAGCCGCGCCTGGTACTCCTCGCGCCGCTGCCCGGGCAGGGACGAGGCCCGCTCCACCGCGGCGATGGCGTCGTCGATCCGCCCGGCCTGCTGGCAGTAAGCGGCCAGCGCCATGTGCGGCCAGGGCGCCT
>JANPOM010000326.1:0-5841 GCA_031427995.1 Anaeromyxobacter sp.
CTCTGCGGAGGCCAGGGCACCCGCATCCGCGATGCCAACGAGAACCTGCCCAAGCCGATGCTCCCCATCGGTGGCAAGCCGATCGTCTGGCACATCATGAAGATGTACGCGCGTCACGGGGTGCGCGAGTTCGTGCTCTGCCTCGGCTACAGGGGCTGGGCCTTGAAGGAGTTCTTCCTCAACTACAAGGCCATGACGGCCGACCTGACCGTCACCCTCGGCGAGCACGGCGCCGTCGAGGTGCTGGGCCGGCACCACGAGGAGGACTGGAAGGTGACCCTGGCCGAGACCGGCGAGGAGACCATGACCGGCGGCCGGGTCGCGGCTGTGCGCCGTTACGTCGAGGGCGACGAGCCCTTCCTGCTCACCTACGGCGACGGCGTCTCCGACGTGGACATCGGCGCCACCATCGCCTTCCACCGGAAGCACGGCCGGGTCGCCACCGTCACCGCCGTCCGTCCACCGGGGCGCTTCGGCGAGATGCTGATCGACGGGGGCCGGGTCACCGAGTTCAACGAGAAGCCGCAGGCCTCCGAGGGGTTCATCAACGGCGGCTTCTTCGTGCTCGACGGCCGGCGCACCTGGGAATTCGTGGGGAACGACCCGAAGACCATCCTGGAGCGCGAGCCGCTGCGCGGCCTGGCCCGCGACGGCCAGCTGGTCGCCTTCCCGCACACCGGCTTCTGGCAGCCCATGGACACGCTGCGCGAGTACCAGCTCCTCAACGACCTCTGGGCCTCCGGCAAGGCCCCGTGGAAGACCTGGTGAGCGAGCGCAACCCCGGCCTCGACGGGCTGCGCGCCGCCTACGCCGGCCGGCGCGTGCTGGTGACCGGCCAGACCGGCTTCAAGGGCTCCTGGCTCACCCTCTGGCTGGCCGACCTGGGCGCCGAGGTGACCGGCTACGCGCTCGCCCCCGACACCACCCCGGCCCTCTACGAGCGGATCGGCGTGGCGCGGGCCTGCCGCAGCGTCATCGCCGACGTGCGCGACCTGGCCCGCCTCACCGCCGTGGTCAAGGAGGCCAGGCCGGAGGTGATCCTCCACCTGGCCGCCCAGCCGCTGGTCCGGCTCTCCTACCAGCAGCCGCTCGAGACCCTGCAGGTCAACGTGCTCGGCACCGCCCACCTGCTCGAGGCGGTCCGCGCCGCGGGCCACCCCTGCGCCGTGGTCGTGGTCACCAGCGACAAGTGCTACGAGAACCAGGAGCGCGCCCACGGCTACCGCGAGGACGAGCCCATGGGCGGCCACGACGTCTACTCGATGTCGAAGGGAGCCACCGAGCTGGTGGTCGCCTCCTGGCGCCGCTCCTTCTTCCATCCGGCCAGGCTCGGCCAGCACGGCGTGGCGCTGGCCACCGCGCGGGCCGGCAACGTGGTCGGCGGCGGCGACTGGGCCAGGGACCGGATCGTCCCGGACGCCATCGCGGCCCTCTCCGCCGGCCGGCCCATCCCGGTGCGCAACCCGCACGGCGTCCGCCCCTGGCAGCACGTGCTGGAGCCGCTGGGCGGTTACCTGCTGCTCGGCGCCCGGCTGCTCGGGCCGGCGGCGGCCTCCTACGCCGAGCCCTTCAACTTCGGGCCGCGGCTCGAGGACGCCCGCCCGGTGCGCGAGGTGGTCGAGGCGCTCATCGCCGCCTGGGGCTCGGGGAGCTGGGCCGACCAGCACGACCAGCAGGCGCCGCACGAGGCCGGGCTGCTGCGGCTCGACATCGGCAAGGCGGCGGCGCGGCTCGACTGGGCGCCGCGCTGGCACTTCGCCGAGACCTTCACCCGCACCGTGGCCTGGTACCGGGCCTTCCACGACGGCGCTTCGCCCGGCGAGCTGGCCGCCCTCTGCCGCACCCAGATCCACGAGTACCTTCTGTCTTGAAGAGCAGGGAGTCGTGACCGCCATGGACTACAAGGCCGAAGAGCGGCGCCTCACCGCCGAGATCGTGGAGCGGGCCCGCCAGGTGGCGCGGCTGCGCCAGCAGGCGGAGGCCGAGGCCGAGTTCGTCCCCGGCAAGTCGCCGGTCCGCTACGCCGGCCGGGTCTACGGCGAGGAGGAGCTGGCCAACCTCTGCGAGAGCGCGGTCGAGTTCTGGCTCACCGGCGGCCGCTGGCACACCCGGCTCGAGGCCGGGCTGGCCGAGTGGTACGGCGTCACCCACGCCCGGCTCGTCAACTCCGGGTCGTCCGCCAACCTGCTGGCGGTGGCCACCCTCACCTCGCACCTGCTCGGCGACCGGCGGCTCCAGCCCGGCGACGAGGTGATCACCGTGGCGGCCGGCTTCCCCACCACCGTGGCGCCGCTGATCCAGCTCGGCCTCACGCCGGTCTTCGTGGACGTCACGCTCCCCGGCTACAACCTCGACGTCTCCAGGCTGGAGCAGGCCCGCTCCCCGCGCACCCGGGCCGTGATGGTGGCCCACACCCTCGGCAACCCCTTCGACCTCGCCGCGGTGAGCGCCTTCTGCAAGCGCCACGGCCTCTGGCTGGTGGAGGACAACTGCGACGCCGCCGGCTCCACCTTCCAGGGGCGCAAGACCGGCACCTTCGGCGACCTGGCCACGCTCTCCTTCTACCCGCCGCACCACATGACCATGGGTGAAGGCGGCGCGGTGCTCACCAGCGACGACACGCTGGAGAAGGCCATGACCTCGCTGCGCGACTGGGGGCGCGACTGCTGGTGCCCGTCGGGCGTGGACAACACCTGCAAGCGGCGCTTCGAGTGGCAGCTCGGCGACCTGCCGCTCGGCTACGACCACAAGTACGTCTACAGCCACCTCGGCTACAACCTGAAGGTGACCGACCTGCAGGCCTCGGTCGGGGTGGCCCAGCTCGACCGGCTCGACGGCTTCGTGACGGCCCGCCGCGCCAACTGGGCCTTCTTTCGCGAGCAGCTCGCCGACCTCTCCGACCTGCTGGTGCTGCCCGAGCCGACGCCCGGCGCCGAGCCCTCCTGGTTCGGCTTCATGGTGACGGTGCGCGAGGGCGCGCCGTTCACGCGTGACGCGCTGGTCAAGGCGCTGGAGTCCCAGAAGATCCAGACCCGCATGCTCTTCGCCGGGAATCTGGTGCGCCAGCCGGCCATGACCGAGCTCGACCGGGCCGCCACCGCGGCCGGGCGCCCGCCGCCCTACCGGGTGGCCGGCGGCCTCGCCACCACCGACACCATCATGAACCGCACCCTCTGGTGGGGTGTCTACCCGGGCCTCACCGAGCCGATGAAGCGGCACGTGGTCGCCACCGTGCGCGCCGCCTGCGGCAGGTAGGGGAGACCATGCACCTGGCGATCACAGGCGCCACCGGCTTTCTTGGGCGACACCTCCTGGCGACCGCGCTGGCCGAGGGCCACACCCTGAGCGCGCTGGTTCGGCAGGGAAGGGAGCTGGAAGCACGAAAGGGCCTCAGGGTCATCCGGGGAGACCTGTCGTCCCGGGAGGCGCTTCGCGACCTCGTGGCAGGGGCCGAAGTCGTCGTCCACCTTGCCGCCGTGGGTGTTCAAGCGCGGAATCGGCAGTGGCAGCAGATGGTCCAGGTCAACGTCGAACAGCCGCTCGCCCTGGCAGAAGTGGCTGCCGAGGAGGGCGTAGCGCGACTCGTCGCCGTCGGGACGTGTCTCGAGTACCACGGTCAAGGCAAGCTCCCGATGACCCGTGGCCCGGCCGGCTCTCTTTGCGAGGAACACGATCCGCTTGAGGCGGACGAACCCTATGGCGCCGCGAAGGCGGCAGGCGGGCTCCTCATCCGGTCACGGGCGCGCGGCCTGGGTCTGGCGTGTTGGTACCTCCGCTACGCCGCGATCTACGGTCCGGGTGACGATGAGAAGAAGCTGTTGCCAGCTGCTGTCAAGGCTGCCCAGAGCCAACTAGAATTCCAGATGACGGCCGGGGAACAAGTGCGGGAATGGCTGCATGTTGACGATGCGGTAGGCGCGCTTCTCGCGGCAGCTTCGAGCCCCCCGCCCCAGGAAGGAGCGGCCATCAACGTGGGGACGGGTGAGGCCTATCTTCTCAGGGACGTGGTCTCCCGTCTCTTCGCGATGGCTGGAGCTCCCTCATCCCTCATCCGCGTGGGAGCGTTCCCGTACCGGAGCGGAGAGGCACATCGCCTGGTGATGTCGACATCGCTAGCGCGAGAGCTTCTTCCGTCGTGGCGACCCCGGGTTCAGCTTGACCAAGGACTGGCGGACCTCGTATCCCGGGGCGGCTGACAACAGGGAGTACCATGGTCGAAAAGTGGCTCATCACCGGCGGCTGCGGCTTCGTCGGCTCCAACCTCTCCGCCAGCCTGCTCGACGACGGCCACGAGGTGGTGGCGCTCGACAACCTCTCCCGGGCCGGCTCGACCGAGAACCTGGCCTGGCTGCGGCAGCGGGCGGCGGACGGCGGAGCCGGTGCTGGGGCCAGGGCTGGAGCCAGGGCTGGAGCCAGGGCTGGAGCCACGGCTGGAGCCGCGGCCGGGGCCGGGCGCTTCAGCTTCATCCACGCCGACACGCGCAGCCGGACGGATATCGACGACGCCTTCGAGCGCCACGCCGCCGGCCTGACCGCGGTGGCCCACCTGGCCGGGCAGGTGGCCATGACCACCTCCATCGAGCGGCCCCGCTTCGACTTCGAGGTCAACGCCGGCGGAGCGCTCAACCTGCTGGAGGCGCTGCGCCGCTTCGCGCCCGGGGCGGCGGCGCTCTTCTCCTCCACCAACAAGGTCTACGGCGACCTGCGCCAGTTCAGGCTCGAGGAGCAGGCGACCCGCTGGGTCCAGCCCGAGCTGCCCCACGGCCTCGACGAGTCGGCGCCGCTGGAGTTCCACTCGCCGTACGGCTGCTCCAAGGGGGCGGCCGACCAGTACTTCCTCGACTACCACCGCATCCATGGCCTGAAGACCGTGGTCTTCCGCCACTCCTCCATGTACGGCGGCCGGCAGTTCGCCACCTACGACCAGGGCTGGGTCGGCTGGTTCGTGCAGCAGGTGCTCGAGGGCAAGAAGTTCACGATCAGCGGCGACGGCAAGCAGGTGCGCGACCTGCTCCACGCCGACGATCTCGTCACCTGTTACCGCCAGGCGGCGGCGCGCATCGAGACCTGCGCCGGGCGGGGCTTCAACATCGGCGGCGGCATGGCCTCCTCCATGTCGCTGCTCGAGCTCTTCGCGGCGCTCACGCGGCTCACCGGCCAGCCGGCCGACTTCGAGCGGCTCCCCTGGCGGACCAGCGACCAGAAGGTCTTCGTGGCCGACACCCGCGCCGCGCACGCCGCCTTCGGCTGGGCCCCGCGGGTGAGCCGCGACGACGGCCTGCGCCGCATGGTCGAGTGGGTCAAGGGGTTGAAGGTGCCTTGAGTACCGTGGCAATGCGGCAGGTATGACCATCGCCCAGTCGAGGCTCACCTCGCAGGGTCAGGTCTCCATCCCGGCGGAGGTGCGCCGCCGGCTCGGGCTCGGCCCGGGTCGGTCATCGAGTGGGATCAGGACGGGGAGCGGATCGTGGTCCGCAGGGCCGGGCGCCACTCCTCCGCCGAGGTGAGCGCCGCGCTCTTCCCGCGGGGAGCCGGGGCACCGCGCAGCCTCCAGGCGCTCAAGGCCGGGCACCTGCCGCTGGGGAGCTTCGACCGGGCGCTTGCCAGGCTGGAAGGCGCGGAGCGGGTCTGAGGCGTCGGCCCCCTACTTCAACAGCTGCTCGCTCATGCGCCGCTGCCGCTGCGCCTCGCGGGCCTTCTCCAGCTCGTCGAGCCGCGCCTGGTACTCCTCGCGCCGCTGCCCGGGCAGGGACGAGGCCCGCTCCACCGCGGCGATGGCGTCGTCGATCCGCCCGGCCTGCTGGCAGTAAGCGGCCAGCGCCATGTGCGGCCAGGGCGCCT
>JANPOM010000327.1:0-2226 GCA_031427995.1 Anaeromyxobacter sp.
CAGCAGCAGCGCGCTGGCGCCACCGGTGGCGGCCGCCGCGCCGAGCTCGAGGACCCGGCGCCCGGGGAGCAGGGGTTCGATGAAGCTGTAGCGGGCGAGGATCTCACCGGCGCCGTGGCGCGCGAAGAAGGAGGCCATGATGCGGGGATGTTACCCCGGCGCGGCGGGCCTGTCGCAGAAGTGGCCGGGGCCCCGGCCAGGGCCCCGCCCCGGGAGCCGGGTCCACTTGCCGACCCGCGTTGACAAGGCCATGATGGCCACATGCAGAAGGCTACGATATCCCAGCTCAAGAACCACCTCAGCGCGTACCTGCGGAAGGTTCGTGCCGGCCAGGCGCTGCTGGTCATGGATCGCGACGAGCCGGTGGCGCGTATCGAGCGGATCGAGGCTGGCGGCGTGGCCGATGGCCGGTTGGCCCGACTGGAGCGGGCCGGGCTGGTGCGCCGGGCAGCCAGACCCCTCGATCCCAGGGTCGTCGCCGGGAAAGGGCCCCGGGCGCGCACCAGCGTGGTCCAGGCGCTCATCGACGAGCGGCGGGGGGGGCGGTGAGGTTCTGGGACGCCTCGGCGGTGGTGCCACTCCTCGTCGAGGAGCCGAGCAGCGGCGGCTTGCGCAAGCGGCTGGCCGAGGATCGCGAAGTCCTGGTCTGGTGGGGTACGCCCGTCGAGTGCGCCTCGGCGCTGGCCAGGCGAGAACGGGAAGGGGCTCTGACCCGGGCCGAGGTCATCCGCGCCGAGCAGCGGCTCCGTCACCTGGCCGGGTCATGGCTCGAGGTGCTTCCCACCGACGCGGTACGCTCCACGGCCCATCGCCTCCTCCGGGTTCACCCGCTCCGCGCCGCGGACGCGCTCCAGCTCGCCGCCGCCGTGGTGGCGGCGGAACACGAGCCGGCCTCGCTGGAGATGCTGGTTCTCGACGATCGCCTGGCGGAGGCGGCCGAGCGTGAGGGGTTCGTGGTGTCGGGTCAGTGATGCAGCAGCGCCACGTGCGGCAGGTTGCGCAGCCGCCCGTCGTGGTCGAGGCCGTAGCCGACCACGAACTTGTCCTCGATGGTGAAGCCCTTGAAGTCGATCGGCACGTGCACCTTGGCGCGCGCCGGCTTCTCCAGAAGCGCGGCCACCTTGATGCTGCGCGGATGGCGGGTGGCGAGGTTGTCGAGCAGGTAGCGGACGGTCAGCCCGGTGTCGACGATGTCCTCGACCAGCAGCACGTCCTCGCCCTGGATGGAGCGGGCCAGGTCATGGGTGATGCGCACCACGCCGGTGGTCTCGGTCCCCTGGTAGGAGGAGACACCGATGAAGTCGACCTCCAGCTCGGGGAGCGGGATGGCGCGCACCAGGTCGGACAGGAACATGAAGCTCCCCTTGAGCACCCCGATGCAAATGAGCCGCTTGCCGGTGTGCTGCCGGGCGATCTCCTTCCCCATCTCGGCGATGCGGGCCTGGATCTGCTCGGCGGAGATGAGGACCTCGGTCCGGTACGGGGCGGTCATGGGTGCGCATGGTACACGGTGGCCGGCATGGCCGGTGCATTCATACGATGATATGAATGCATCCATGAGCACCCGTCCCACGCCCCGGACCCGCCGCGTCACCGCCAACCTCCCGGTCGACCTGCTGGATCGCGCCCGACGGGTCACCGGGAAGGGGATCACCGAGACCCTCGTCGAGGGGCTTGAGCTGGTCCGCCGCGCGTCCGCGGCGTCCAAGGCGCGGGCCCTCCGCGGCAAGCTCCGGATCGAGCTGGACCTCGAGGCCGCCCGTGAACGCCCTCGTCATTGACACCTCGAGCTGGATCTCCTTCCTGGCCGGCGGCGGCTCGGCGCTGGTCCAGCAGGCCCTCGACGAGCGGCGCGTCCACCTCCCACCCATCGTGGCCGCCGAGCTGCTGAGCGGGCGGCTCTCGGCCTCCAACCGGCGGGCCCTGGCCTCGCTCCTCGACGACCTGCCGCTGGTGCCGGCCGACCGCGCCCACTGGTACCGGGTCGGCCGCCTGCGGGCCTCGCTCGGCCAGCGTGGCCTGGCCGTCTCGACGCCCGACGCCCACGTGGCCCAGTGCGCCCTCGACCTTGGCGCCGAGCTGCTGACCGAGGACCGGATCTTCTCGAAGGTGGCCGCCCGGGCTGGGCTGATGCTGGCTGTCGGCAGCTGACGCGCCAGGGGCGCCGGGGACAGGCCGTTGACAGTCCCGCCCCCGATCAGGGCTCGTCGCGATCTGCCAGGGACG
>JANPOM010000328.1:0-15936 GCA_031427995.1 Anaeromyxobacter sp.
AGCGCCGGGAGCCGCAGCAGCGCGCCGGACCCGTCGGTCACCTCGACGAGTGGGAGCGGCTGGCCGGCCTCCAGGCGTGGCGGCAGCGCGGGCACGATGGCGCGCCGGTCCCGCTACCGCGGACCCTTCTTGGCGCGGCGCTTGCGCTTGATCGACAGGACGCGCTTGCGCTTCACCTGCGCCCGCTTCGGCTTGCTGCGGTTGGACGCCTTGCGCTTCGAACGGTTGCCCTTGAGCTCGGCCATGCGGTCCTCCTCCTGTGAGGTTGAAAAACGGCCGGAGACTACTCCAGCCAGTCCTTGTCGCGAAGCTTCTTCGGCAGGTACTCCTCGGTGATGAAGCTGATGCCGCGCCGGGAGAGGGCCTCCAGCTCGAACTTCACGCCCGAGCTGACCAGCTCCTGGATCTCGCGCTGCCACCGCTTGTCGGCGAACCAGGGGTAGGCGAGCATCTGCTTGGCCCGGGCCACGTCGCCGTCATCCATCCTGATGGCCACGTTCATGGGCAGCTTGTACTTGTCCTTGTCGAAGCTGGAGAGCCCCACGAAGCGCGCCGAGGGGACCGCCATGCGCATCGACTCGTAGGCCAGGTTGATGGAGCCCTGCTTCATCACCGAGTAGATGTAGAAGCCCCAGGGATCGTTGTCGACCAGCACATAGACCGGGAGCCGCAGCTCGGAGTGGAGCCGCTGCACCATGCGCCGCACGCCGCGCGGGGGCTGGCCTCCGCCCTGGATGATGATGCACTTCTCCCGCTTCCAGAACTTGTCCTCGTTGAAGCGGCTCCAGACCGCGTCCTTCTCGATGAGGAGGATGTACCTGGCTTCGTGCCTGCCGAACTGGACCACGTTCTCCTCGACGATCGACGGCACCGCCCAGCCGCCCGAGCCCATGCGGCGCAGGTCGATGGTGTCACCGGTGTCGCGGATGGTGACCGGGCCGACCATCGAGCCCTTGCGGGAGGCGAAGAGGTGGAGCTCCTCGCGCAGGGCATCGAGCGACACCTCCAGATCCTCGATGATGGGATCCGACTCGTCCTGCTCCTCGAAGGTGTTCTGCTTCGAGTCGCCGATGGTGTGCTTGGTGATGTAGTAGAGGTCGCGGATGCTGGTGGTCTTGCCGCTCTCCACCAGCTCCTTGCAGGCGTCCGAGACCAGGAAGGTCTGCATGAACTTCTTGGCCATCGAGACATTGAAGAAGTAGCGCTTCTGCTTCTGGCTGCCGAGCTGCACCAGGCCCTGCTTCTTGTCGAAGTGGACGTTGGCCAGCGAGCGGATGGGGATCTCGACGAAGGGGTTCTTCTTCCCCTTGACCGCCTTGATGACGCTCTCGGCGAGCCGCTCGATCTTGCCGACCGTCTTCTTGGAGACCGGGTCCAGGCGCATGGCTATTCCCCCTCCTCTTCGCCGCGCCGCGGCCGCTTGGCGAGCTTCACGCTCGCCTCTTCCAGCTTCTTGTCCTCGGCGGCCAGGTCGGACTCGGTCACCTGCTCGGCGACACGCAGGAAGTCGCGCTTGATGGCGTCGCGGCTCTTGCCGGTGGTGCGGTGCAGCGCGTCTGCCACCTCCTCGATGTAGAGCTCGAAGATGGAGCGGCGCTGGGCCTGGTAGTCGGCCTGCTGCTTCTTGCGGATGAAGGTGGCCAGCTTGCGCCCGCATTCCTGCGCGGCCAGCTGGATCTCCCGGATGATCTCCGGGTAGTGGGCCAGCGCCTCCTTGGCCTCGCTGGTGAACGGCACCCAGACCGAGGCGATGTGGACCAGCAACGCCATGGGTCCGACCGGCAGCGAGCCCTTTGGCTGGCTGAGCATGTAGTTGCGCCAGTCGGTCTTGACGATGGCCTCGGTCATGCCGCAGGCGCTGCGCTGGAAGAGCAGCGGGACGCGGTTGGCGAAGCGGAAGAGCTCGATGGTCTTGTCGGCCGGCCAGGAGCCGCCGAAGGCCAGCCCCACCTCGACCTGGAACGGGTTGCCGCGGTAGACCTTGGGCGGACGGGTCACGGTGGCGATGAAGTAGTCGTGCCCCTTGATCCGCTCCACGCCCTCTTCCGGCGTCACCTCCGGAACCGGGGGTGGGGCCTGCTCCGCCTTCCCCTTCTTGCCGGACTTCTTCTTGGCGGACTCCTTCTTGGCGGTGGCGCCGAGGTCGAGCTGGCCGTCGCTCTCGGCCTCCGGCCCCTCGCGCTCGATCACCGAGAGGAAGCTGACCAGCCCGTGCCGCATCAGCGTGTCGCCGATGGGAGAGAGGCAGTTGGTGGGCGGCGCCATGATCCTGGTCTCCTGCAGCGCCTTGTGGAGCTTCCCGGCCAGCTGCCGGTCGGCGCCGATCTGGCGCGGCCGGAGCCGATCCTTCAGGCCGGCCACCCTGAGGATGGCGGCGGCCACCGGTGGGGAGACCCGGCTGAAGGCGGTCTGCAGGAACCCCTTCACGTCATGGCTCTTCGACTCGGAGGCCATCAGCATCAGGGCGCCCAGCTCGACGCCGTGCGGGTGCGGCTTGATCTCGAGGGCCTCCTTGGGGAGCTCCTCGGTGGCGCGCGGGAAGCTGAGCTTCGCCTGCTTCGGGCGGAGGTAGTGGACGGTGGCATGCGGATTGGCCAGCGCGGTGTGCTCGACGTAGCGGTTGACGAAGCGCTGCCCGGTGCGCCAGTCGGCCACGATCTCCAGCTCGACCCTGGTGCCGTGATGCTGGTGCCAATCGTCGAGCCGGTCGTCGCGGGTGACCACCGGATCGTTCTTTCGGGTGTCGATCTGGATCTCGAAGAAGTGGGCCGGCTTGCCCTTGCCGGTGCGCGAGGTGATGCGAATGGGCTGGCCGGTGGTGAGCTGCCCGTACATGGCCGCCGCCGAGATGCCGATTCCCTGCTGGCCGCGCGACTGCTTGAGCCGGTGGAACTTGGAGCCGTATAGCAGCTTGCCGAAGATCTTCGGGACCTGCGCCTTGACGATGCCCGGGCCGTTGTCCTCGACCACCACCACGAAGCGCCCTTCGCCCCTGGTCAGCTCCCCTTCACCCCTGGCGTCGAGCCCGAGATCGCGGACCTCGATGGTCAGCTCGGGGAGGATGCCGGCCTCCTCGCAGGCGTCGAGCGAGTTGTCGACCGCCTCCTTGATGGTGGTGAGGAGCGCCTTGGAGGGGTTGTCGAAGCCGAGCAGGTGCCGGTTCTTGGTGAAGAACTCGGAGATGGAGATCTCGCGCTGCTTGGTCGCCATCTGCTCGGCGGTGGCCCGCCGCCTGGGGGCCCGCTCGGCCAGCGCCGGCGCCCCGGCGACCACTTCCGGCTCCACCTCGACCAGCGCCACCTGCTTCTCGACCGGCGGGCGCGACTTCGCCGCCGCCTTGGCCGGTGCCGGTTTCCCGGGCTGCGTCGACGCCGCCCTGCCCGGGCGGGCCGGCGCCCTGGCCGGCGCCGTGTCGAGGAGCGAGAGCTGCCGCTCCGCCTTCACGGAACCCGTGGACCTCGCCTTCGCCGCCGCCGCCCTTTTTGTCGCCACCATGGTCCTCGAATCCCTCGCGATATCGACCGCTTCCGGTCTAGCACGCGAGCCCCTGCCCCGCGACAAAACGGCAGCCGGGATTGACCATCCGGGGAGGGTGGTTACTAGGAAGCCATGCCCTTCGACCGCGCCCGAACCGCCCGGAATCCCGTCCCTCCGCCCCTCGGCCCGCCCCCCGCTCCAGCCCGGGCGACGCACCCCGGCGTCGGACGGAACTACGCCCGAACCGCCATGCTCATGGGCGGGCTGGTGGCCCTGCTGGCCATCGGCGGAAGCCTGGTCGGCGGCGCCCAGGGGATGCTCGCCTTCGGCGCCATCGGCCTGGCCTTCAACTTCCTGGCCTACTGGTTCTCCGACAAACTGGCGCTGATGGGGAACGGCGCCCGCCTGGTGGAGCGCGAGCAGGCACCAGAACTCTTCGAGATCGTGGAGCGGCTGACCCGCAAGGCCGGGCTCCCCATGCCGCGGCTCTACGTCATCCCATCCGACTCTCCCAACGCCTTCGCCACCGGCCGCGACCCGGCCCACGCCGCGGTGGCGGTCACCGAGGGGATCTTGAGGACGCTCGACCGGAGGCAGCTCGAGGGGGTGCTGGCCCACGAGCTGGCCCACGTCCAGAATCGCGACATCCTCATCGCCACCGTGGCCGGGGCCATGGCCGGTCTCATCTCCTCGGTCGGCTACCTGATGCGCTGGGGCGCCATCCTCGGTGGCGGCCGCAGCGACCGTGACGGGCCGAGCGCGCTGGAGCTGCTGGCCTGGGCCATCGTGGCGCCGCTGGTGGCGCTGGTGATCCAGCTCGCCATCTCCCGCTCGCGCGAGTTCGGCGCCGACGCCACCGGGGCCGCGCTGGTGGGCGACCCCGAGCCGCTGGCGCAGGCGCTGCTTGCCTTGGAAGCAGGCAACGACGCCTCGCCCATGGCCTCGGCCGGCCCGGCCACCGCCCACCTCTTCATCGTCAATCCGCTGCGCGGCCCCGGGGCGAAGCTGATGTCGCTCTTCTCGACCCACCCGCCGGTCGAGGAGCGGGTGGCCCGGCTGCGCGCGCTGCGGGGCCAGCTCAGGTAGCTCCAGCAGGCCCCGGGGACCTCGGCCTCAAGGCACCAGCACCACCTTGCCGAAGAGGGCCCGGTCGGCCAGAAGCGCCTGGGCCTTGGCCACCTCGGCCAGCGGCAGCACCTGGGCCACCACCGGCTTCAACCGCCCCTGCCCGACGAACTTCAGCACCTGCAACAGGTCGGCGGCGGTGCCCATGGTCGAGCCGAGGATGGAGAGCTGCCGGAAGAAGACGTGGCGCAGGTCGGTGAGCGGATCGAAGCCGGTGGTGGCGCCGACGGTGACGATGCGCCCGCCGATGCCGGCCGACAGCAGGCTCTTCTCCCAGGTGGTCTTGCCGACGTGCTCGAAGACCACGTCCACCCCCTGCTTGCCGGTCAGCTTCCTCACCTCGGCGAGGAAGTCCTGGGTCTCGTAGTTGATGACCTCGTCGGCGCCGAGCGCCCGGGCCTTCTCCAGCTTGGCGTCGGAGCCGGCCGTGGCGATGACCCGCGCGCCCAGCAGCCGGGCGATCTGGACCGCCGCCACCCCCACCCCCGAGCCGGCGGCGTGGACCAGGATGGTCTCGCCCGGGCGCAACGCAGCCTTCACGGCCACGGCCTGCCAGGCGGTCATGAAGGTGAGCGGCACCGCGGCCGCCTCCTCGAAGGAGAGGTTCTTCGGCTTCTGGCAGAGGTTGCGCGCCGTCACCGCCAGCTTCTGCGCCTGCCCGCCGGAGACGTGCTCGCCGAGGATGGCGAAGGTGCGGCAGAGGTTCTCCCGGCCGGAGAGGCAGCGCTCGCAGCGGGTGCAGCCGAGCGACGGGTTGACGACCACCTCGTCGCCGGCCTTCCAGCCGATCACGCCGGGCCCGACCGACTCGACCACCCCGGCCACGTCCGAGCCGAACACGTGCGGGAAGGCCAGCTTGAGGCCCGGCCAGCCCTTGCGGACCCAGATGTCGAGGTGGTTGAGCGCGGCCGCCTTGACCGCCACCACCACCTCGCCCGGGCCAGCCACCGGCTCGGGCAGGTCGAGCAGCTCCACCACCTCTGGACCACCGTGTGAACGCATGGCTGCGGCCTTCATTGGAGACCTCCCGGTTCGAGTCGGCCGAGCCTATGCTGGCGGGTCGCCCCTTGCCAGCGCCGAACGCGGGCGGGTAGACCGTCGGCATGATGGTCCGGATCGACGTGCAGGCCCTCGCCCTCTTGCAGCCCATCCGGGGGAGTCGGAATGGCCGCCTTGCGTGGAGCCGGCGCCGCGACTAATCGGACCGGATGACCTCCACCATCCTCGCCCTCGTGCTCGCCGCCGGCCTCAAGGTCGGCGACAAGGCCCCCGACTTCACGCTCCCCGACTCGGAAGGGAAGCCGGTCACCCTCTCCAGGCTGCTGGCCCAGGGACCGGTGATCCTGGCCTTCTACCCGAAGGCCTTCACCGCGGGTTGCACCAAGCAGAACTCCAACTTCCGCGACAAGTACGCCGAGGTGGAGAAGAAGGGGGCCCAGGTGCTCGGCATCTCGGTCGACGACGTGGCGACGCAGAGGAAGTTCAAGGCCGAGTACAAGCTCCCCTACCCGCTCCTCTCCGACACCGGGGGCAAGGTGGCCGACCAGTACACCGGCACCGTGCCGGTGCTCGGCTACGCCAGCCGCTCCAACGTGGTCATCGACCAGGACGGCACGGTGGTCCAGATCGTCGCGGGGAGCGACGCCGTTGACCCCAACGGCGCCATCGCGCTCTGCCCGCTCAAGAAGAAGGGATAGGGCCCGCTCAAGAAGAAGGGCTAGACCGCCAGGGCCCTCACCACCTCGGCCTCCCCTCCGTCGGTGGCGAGCCGGGTGCCGGCGGCCCAGTGGGCCCGCTTCAGGTAGCCGAGCCCGAGCCGCCCCTCGGGCGTCACGGCCGCGCTGGTGATGGCGCCGGCCTCGACGCCGCCGGCGAGGAGCCGGCTGCCGGGGCCCGCCCCTTCCGGCAGCCTCAGCAGCACCAGCCCGCGCTGGATCTGCCCGCGCGAGGTGGCGCGCACCACCACCTCCTGGCCGAGGTAGCAGCCCTTCGTGAAGCTGATGGCGTCGGCGGTGAGCCCCGCCTCCATGGGGAGGCGCGAGCCGTCCAGCTCGGCGCCCCAGCGCCCCACCCCGCCGGCGACGCGGAGCGCCTCGAGGTCGGCCTCGTCGAGCGGCGCCGCCCCGGCCGCCACCAGCCCGGCCCGCAGCGTCTCGGCCCGATCGACCGGCACCAGCAGGTCGAGGGCCGGGAGTCCGCGCCGACTGTTCACCCACCGTGACAGGCCCGCTCCGTGCGCCTCCGCTGCCGCCGCCGCCCCCGGGCCGAGCAGGGGGAGCACGCGCCAGCCCTCCGACCGGTCGGTGATGGTGACGTCGTCCATGATGATCATCTTCTCCAGCTGGGCCCGCACTTCGCCGGCCGCGGCCGGGTCGAGATCGAGCAGCACGCCGTCGGACAGGAGCAGCAGTTGCCCCTCCCCCACCAGGTGCCCCTTCACGGTGAGCAGCGCGAAGTGGGCGGCCCCGCCGGAGGGCAGGCCGCGGAGGTCCTGGGTCAGCAACCGGTGGAGGAAGTCGCGGGCGTCGGGGCCGGCGGCGTGCAGCAGCGTGCGGGGCCGGAGCGGCCCGACGGCGAGGTGGCGGCGCGCGGCCTCGAAGCGTTCGGATGGCGTCATCGAGGCGGAAGATAACGGCGCCGCACCGCCGCCACAACTGCGCCGGCCGCCTCTCCCTGCTGCGTCAGCAGCACGCCGCACAGGACCATGGCGCCGCCGGCCAGCAGGCCGGCCCCGAGCGGGTCGCCGAGCAGCAGCCAGGCCAGCGGCGCAGTCAGGACCGGCTGCAGGTTGGACCAGATGGCGACGCGGCTGGCCTCGGCCCGGCGCAGCGCCCAGTAGTAGAGCAGGTAGGAGATGACGCTGGTGACGAGGACCAAGTAGGCGAGGCTCCCCCACCCGGCCGTCGAGAGCCGCTGGAACGGCGCCGCGCTGGAGAGCAGCAGGCCGAACGGGAGGTAGACCAGGGTGCCGAAGATGACGGCCACGCCGGTGGAGACCACCGCGCCGTACCGCTCGGCGTAGCCCTTCCCGCCCACGGCGAAGACGGCCCAGGCCACCACCGCCAGCAGCACCATCAGGTCGCCGGTGAGCGACCCGTCGGTGAAGCCGAGGCCGCCGGAGGGGCGCACCGCCAGCACCACCACCACGCCGGCGAAGGCGAGCACGATGCCGGCCAGCTTGGTCCAGGTGGTCCGCTCGGCCAGCCGCCAGCGGGCCAGCAGGAAGACGAAGATGGGGGTGAGCGCGTAGAGCAGCGCGGCGTGGCTCGGCGTGGTGCTCGCCAGCCCTGCCAGGAAGAAGCCCTGGTTGATGGGGATGGCCACCACCCCCAGCGCCGCCAGCCCGAGCAGGTCACGGCGGGGGATGCGGAGGCGTTGGCGCGACAGGAGCGCCGCGTAGCAGAGCGCGGCCAGTACGAAGCGCGCCAGCGCCACCTCCCACGGCGAGAGTTCGCCCAGCACCCGCTTGGCGGCGAGGTAGGTCCCGGCCGAGAGGACCGAGTGGAGGAACATGACCAGCTGGACGGCCACTAGTGCCGCGGAACCTATCCGCTCTGGCCGAGCCTCGCCATGGCCCAGGCCGCGGCGGCGCGCACCCCGTCATGGGGGCTGCGCAGCCAGGCGGCCACCAGCGGCCGCCAGCGCGGCTCGCCCGAGCCGCCGGCGATGAGCAGCGCGTTGCGAACCAGACCGTCGAAGCGGGCCCGGGCCAGCGAGGTGCCGTTGAAGCGCCTGGCGTACTCGGCCCGATCGAGCCGGAGCAGCCCCTCGAGCGGGATGGCCGACTGCCCGTCGCGCGGCCTCAGCTCGGGGTCGCAGGCGAGTTCGACGGCGCCATTCCACGGGCAGCAGGTCTGGCAGTCGTCGCAGCCAAAGAGGTGGCTCCCGAGCCGAACCGCCATCCCGGCCGGGATCTCGCCGCGCCGCTCGATGGTCCAGAAGGAGAGGCAGCGGCGCGAGTCGACGTAGCCCGGCTCGACGATGGCGCCGGTCGGGCAGGCCGGCAGGCAGGCCTCGCAGCTGCCGCAGCGCTCGCCGTGCGGCGCGTCCGGTTCGAGCTCGCGATCGAGCAGCAGCGTCGCCAGCAGCACCCAGGAGCCGTGGCGCTGCGTGATGAGACAGCCGTTCTTGCCGATCCAGCCGAGGCCGGCCCGCTCGGCCCAGGCCTTCTCCATGGTGGGGGCGAGGTCGGAGGAGGCGAAGCAGCGGGCCTCCGGATCTCGGGCGACCAGCGCGGCGACCAGCCCCTTCAGCTTCCTCTTCATCACCGCGTGGTAGTCGCGCCCGCGGGCGTAGCGGGCCACCTCCCCTTCGCCCGGCCCGGGCGGAGGCCGCTCGGCGTCGCGGTAGGAGAGCGCCAGCGCCACCACGCTGCGTGCGCCGGGGAGCAGGCGCGACGGATCGAGCCGCTCGGCCCGCTGCGTCCCAAGCCAGGCCATGTCGGCCTCCCACCCGGCGGCCAGCACCCGGTCGAGGGGGCCGGGGTCGAGCGGCTCGGCCCGGGCCACGCCCACTTCGTGGAAGCCGGCACGGAGCGCGGCCGCCTTGACGAAGGCGCTGTCGAGCAGGCCGGACATGGCGGCGCAGTGTATCACCACGATTCTGGCCGAAAACTCGACGGATCCGATATCGCCCCTACCATGACCAGCCATGGCACGAAGGCTCGATCTCCACGCATGGGACCGTCTCCCCGGCACCGCGCAGCGCGGCGCCGGCTGGGCTTTGGCGCAGGGTGACTGCCTCGCCTCGCTCGACAGGCTCCCCCCGCATTCGGTCGATCTCTGCTTCGCCGATCCGCCCTACATGCTCTCCAACGGCGGGACCTCCTGCCAGTCGGGCCGGCGGGTCTCGGTCGACAAGGGTGACTGGGACGTCTCGCGCGGCGTGCTCGGCGACCACGCCTTCCAGACCGAGTGGCTCAAGGCGGTCCGCCGCGTCCTCAAGCCCTCCGGCACGCTCTGGGTCTCGGGCACCCAGCACGTCATCTTCTCCATCGGCTTCGCGCTCCAGGAACTCGGCTACCACCTGCTCAACACCGTCACCTGGTACAAGCCGAACGCCTCGCCCAACCTGGCCTGCCGGATGTTCACCCACTCGACCGAGATCCTGCTCTGGGCCAGCCCCATGAAGTCGAAGCCGCTGGCCCACCGCTTCAACTACAAGACCATGAAGCAGGAGAACGGCGGGAAGCAGATGCGCGACCTTTGGGCCATCACCGAGCAACCGGTCCCGGGTGGTGAGCAGGTGATCTGGCCGCTGCCGACGCCACCGCCGCGCGAGAAGGTCCACGGCCGCCACCCGACCCAGAAGCCGATCGCCCTGCTCGACCGGGTGGTCGCCGCCAGCGCGGAGCCGGGCGATCTGGTGCTCGACCCCTTCTGCGGCTCGGGAACCACCGGGGTCGCCGCGGTCCGGGCCGGCTGCCGCTTCCTCGGCCTGGAACGCGACCCGGAATACGTCGACCTGGCCGCCCGCCGGCTGCGCGCCGTCGAGCCCGTCGCCCGCTGATGGGCCGCGTTGTTCCCGCCGTTCCAGCGCCCCGTACCGTTGCTTGGCCGCTCCCGGCCCGCGTGGTACAGCCTGACGCGTGAGAGGTCATCCCCCGCGCCATCCCGATGACCCGAAGGCCGAGCTCTCCGAGCTGGAGGGCACCATCGCCGACGCCTCGGCGCTGAAGCCGGGCGACCGGCTCGTCTACCCGGCCGGCGGGGTCTGCGTGGTGGTCGGAATCGAGACCCAGGAGATCGCCGGCCAGCGGCTGGAGATGGTCCGCATGAAGCGCGAGGAGGACGGCGCCTCGGTCCTGGTGCCGCGCGGCAAGGTGGCCTCGGTCGGGCTGCGCCGCGTCGCCTCCGCCGAGCTCATGGACGGGGTCTTCCACTACCTGGCCGCCCAACTCGACGATCCGGAACTCAACTGGAAGATCCGCCACCGCGACAACGCCGACCGGATGGTGGGCGGCGGCGTGCTCGGCATCGCCGAGGTGGTCAAGGGGCTCCACGCCCTTTCCCGGCTGAGGCCGCTCCCGACCAAGGAGCGCGGCCAGTTCGACAACGCCCGCCACCTGCTGGTGGCCGAGGTAGCCGCCTCGCTCGGGGTTCAGGCCGGACTGGCCGAGGACTTCATTGACTATGCGCTGATGCCGCCGGCCGGCACCCGCTTCAAGCTCAAGCCGCCACCCAAGCCGATCCTGATGCCGAGCCGTCCCCCGCGCCGCCGGTACGTGGTTGACGCCGAAGGCGATGGCCTCGACGACCTCGGGCTCGACGAACTGGGCCTCGAGGGGCTGGGCGAGGAGGCGGCCGTGGAGGGCTCGGCCGGGGCGAGTGACGAGGGTGCCGATGGCGAAGGCTCTGACGGGGCCGAGGGAACCGAAGCGCCGGCCGAGGCCGTGCCCGCCGCGGTCTCCAAGGCTCCGCTCAAGCTGGTCCCGGCGCTGGCGGCGGCGGTCAAGGCCGCGGTCAAGGCGCCAGCGGTCAAGCCCGCCGCGGTCAAGCCGACCCCGAAGAAGGCCTCGCCAGCTGTCGCGAAGAAGGCCTCGACCGCTGTCGCGAAGAAGGCCGCCGGCAATCCGGCCAAGACGCTTTCGAAGCCAGCGGCGAAGAAGGCTGCCCGCAAACCGGCCGGCCAACCAGCGACCAGGAAGAAGGCCAGCAGCAGGACGGCCGGCAAGCAGGCCGCCACCGGGGGGGGGAAGAAGAAGTGATCCGTCTCGCCACTCTCGCTCCGATCGGCCCGACCGACATCGTCGCGCTCGTGAAGTCCTTGCGCGCCACTTTCGGCCTCGGCACCGAGCACTTCGGCGACCTCACCCTGCCCAGGGGAGGCGCCAAGGATGGCTCCTGGGACGCCAGCGCCCTGCTCGCCGCCGCCGGACCGGTCCTCGCCGTCGCCGACGACAAGGTGCTCTTCATCACCGGCGCGCCACTGACGCTGGCCGCAGGCCCGCTGGGCGCTCCGCCCTGCTGGGGCTTCGCCAACTACGGCGGCGACCGGGCCGTCATCACGCTCTCCAGACTCCCGGAGCGCGGCGTCACCGAGGCGTCGATCGAATCGTGGCGACGCCGCCTGGCGCGTGAGGCGGTCCACGTCATCGGCCACCTCTGGGACCTGCATCACTGCTACGACGCCCGCTGCGCCATGCACCCCTCCTGGTCGCCGCACCTCGGGCCGACGCCGGACTCGACCCTCTGCACCTTCTGCCGCGAGAAGAGCGAGCGGAAGGTCCGGCTCGCGAAGACGTAGGTCTACCTGTCATGGCGGTCCGCCTCCTCGTCCGCCTGCTGGTTCACCTTCGCGACGACCTCTCGGCACAGCTGGGAGGCTGGTGGCTGAGCGGTCGCCGCCGGCTGGGGCGCGCCTGGACCGCCCGCCCGCCCACCCCTCAGCTCGCCGCACGGTGGCTCGCCGTGGCGCTCCTGCTGCTCGGTCTCGGCTCGCTCGACGCCCGCGGGCGTCTGGGCGATCGGCTCCCCTCCTCGCTCGACTGGCGCGCGCTCGCCGCGCTGCTGGAGCGCGACGCCCGGCCAGGCGACCTGGTCGCCATCTTCCCGCCCTGGCTGGAGCGGGCGCGAGAGACGGTGCCGGCCCGGCTCCCGCTGCTGGCCACCAGCGCGCTCGACGCCGAGTGGCTTCCGGGCGTCCGCCGGGTCTGGCTGGTGGCGGCCGGCGGCCTCTCCACCTTCGGCGCGAACCCACCGCTCTCGTCGCGCTCCGCGGTGGCCGACACGCAGCAGGTGGGCCAGCTTCGGGTGACGCGGCTCGATCTGAACGCGCCGGTACTCCCTATCGGCTCGCTCGCGGAGCGGAGCGGCATGCCAACCCGATGGCGCGACGTGGAGGGCGTGGCCCGTCGCTGCCTCGAGCTGACCGTGCGGCCGGACCGCCCGGCGCGGCTCGAACAGCCCCAGCCCCAGCTCCTGCTCGGTGGGGCGCTGGCGGGCCACGCCGCGCTGCTTCCGCCACTGCCCTCCGGGCCGGTTCGCCTCCTGGTTCGGGTTGACGACGGGCCGGAGATCGCCGTGGTGCTGACGCCGCGCGGCGGCTGGCACCCGTTCCGCGTCGACACCACCCGCTTCGAGGGGACCTGGCGGCCGGTGGCTATCGAACTCGCGGCGCCGGTTGGATCGAGGGTCTGCCTGGAAGCGCTGGTCCTGCCATGAGCCCGCGAGCCCGCATCGCGGCCGGCTGGGGTGCGGTGGCCTTCGCCGCCGCGCTGGCGCTCTCCGGGCAACCGGGCCTCCCATCCAGCGAGGCAACCGCCATGTCGGCCGGCGTCCGGACGGCCGGCTGGCTGGTGGCGGCGCCGCGGGATCTGGCCGGGAGCGTCCACGGGCTGGCCGTGCTCTCGGCCGAGCGTGGGCGTCCGCTGCTGGCCGAGACCTTCCACGGCTTCGCAGGCGCCGGGGGCGAGCGGGCCGGGCTCGGGCCGATCCGCGGGCTGCGTCTCGGCTCGGCGCTGCTGGCCGGCCTGCTCTCGGCGACGCTGGCGGCGGGCGCCTTCACCCTCGGTGGCGCCGCGGCGGCGCTGCTGGCACCGGCCATCTTCTGGTTCACCCCCCGCACCCTCTCGCTAGGCCTGCTGGCCACGCCCGACCTGCTCGGAGCCCTGCTCTGGCTGCTGGCGATGCAGGGGTTCGTCCGGGCGCTGGCGTCGCCCACCCGCCTGGCCCGGACCCGCGCCGGCTTGGTCTGCGGCCTAGCCTGCGCCGCCGCCGCCGCGGTCCGCCCCGACCTGGCCTCGCTCTGGCTGGTGCTGGTGGTGCACTGGGGGCTGGGGCGCTTCCACCTGCGCTGGCTGGCCCGAGGAGACCGGGCTGAGGCGAGGACGGAGGCGGAGGTCGACTGGGCGGCGCGGCTGCGGCGCGTCCCGATCGCCATCGGCGCCGGACTCCTGCTCATCCCGGCCGCGATGCTCGGCTTCTGGCCGGCCCACTGGAGCGCCCCCTTGCGCGGCGGCGGCGCCCTGCTCGCCAGCATCGGTTGGGGTCAGCCACCACCATCCGTCAACCCGGCGCTCCTCGCGCTCGCCGCTCTCCCGGCGCCGACCCTCGCCCTGCTGGCGCTCGGCGTCGGCCACGCCACGCTCCGCCTGGTGGGCGCCCTGCGACGGCGCGAAGGGGCGGTCTCCCGCCTGGAGATGCTCTGGCTGCTGGCCGGTACGGTGCCGCTGCTGCTGGCCGCCGTCGGGCTGGCGCCGCGCCTCCCAGGGATCGCCCCGGTGGTGCAGGCGCTGCCGCCGCTGGCGCTGCTGGGGGCCCGGGCGCTGGTGGCGCTGGGCGAACTGGCCTGGCCGTCGCGCCGGCTGGCGGCGATCGGACTGCTCTCCATCTTCCTCCTCTACCCTGGGCTTCGCGCCGCCGCGGTCACCTTCCCGCACGGTTCCTCGGCCTGGGGCGAGCCGCTCGGTGGGGCCGCCGGCGCGGCCTGGCGCGACTGGCCGAGGCAGGACGGGGGCGAAGGGGTCCGGGCCGTGCTGGCCAACCTGGCACTGCACGCCGCCCCGGGGGCCCGGGTCCGCTGGATCGGCGCCGCCCCGTTCGCCATCGAGCGGTACCGTCGAGACGGGCTCATCCGCTCCGACCTGCTCGACGCCGCCAGCGTGGACGACGCCGAACTGGCCGTGGTGGCCCGCGATGGAGCGAGGGATGACGAGTACGCCGCCTGGACCGCGTTCGGCTCCACCCGGGCCGTCAGCGGTCTCTACCTCGATGAGGTGGCGCTGGTATTGGTCTATGCCCGCCCCGGGGCGTGGCGTTGATCCCGGCAACCACCGATCGGCCGCCGCGGCTGCTAGGATGGAACCCGGCGGTGGCGCTCGTCGGAGTGAGGACGGCGACCGGCTCGGCGCGAGGTGACACGTGATCCTGCTGCTCTCACTCGGCAACGGCTCCCGCGGTGACGACGGCGTCGGCCTGGCGCTCGGCCGGGCCCTGGCGGCGCGGCTCCCGCCCGGCTCTCACGGCGTCGTCGAGGCGGTCCAGTTGGCGCCAGAACATGCCGAGCAGACGGCCCGGGCCGAGGCGGTGGTCTTCCTCGACGCGGCCGTCTCCGGCTCACCCGGCGAGGTCCACGCCAACCAGGTCACCTCGCGCGCACCCCGGGCGGCGATGCTACACGCCCTGACGCCGGAGGAGATCCTCGGGTTGGCGCGCACCACCTACGGGAAGGCGCCGCAGGGGCTGTTGGTGACCGTGGGCGGCAAGGACTTCTCCTTCGTGGAGCGGCTCTCCCCCGAGGCCGAGGGAGCGCTGCCGGTGGCGGTCGAGAAGGCGCTGGCCTGGCTGGCGCCCTACCTGGCGCGCTGACCCCCTTCTTCCCTGCGACCTTCCGCTTGGCCCCACCTTCCGCTTGGCCCCTCGGTAGGGTGGGCGGCTTGACGATGTCCTTCCCGGCCATATGTTGGTATGGACTGCAGCAGTTCACCTGTATGGGGGCGAACTGGCTTCGACGGAGGATGGAAGACGATTGGTGCGCGCCGAGGTTGGTCAGCAGGCCTCGTAAAAAGCAGACCAAGCAGAAACGCGAACGAGCCCATGGCTCTCGCGGCCTAGAGATAGGCCACGCGTCCCCCCGTGATCGCCGGGTAGCGGGCAAGGACGACAGCACCGGCTGGCTCTGGGCAGGAGGCGAACCGCCTTGCCCAGGGCGAGATCAAAGGGTGAGAACGTGAGGGGTGGCAGGCCCGGAGGCAGCCACTCACGTAAATTCTCCGGGACACGCGCGTAGGGCCAATAGTCGAAAATCTTTCGGACCCGGGTTCGATTCCCGGCGCCTCCACTCTGTAACTACTCGACCTCACTCGGCTTCGTTAAGCCGGGTGGGGTCGTCTCCATCAGGTCTCCAACGGGACCGTCGTTCACCGGCCGCCGGTCGAGGAGCCGGATGGCGGCTTCCTTGTGGGCCGGCGACAGGTGCATGTAGCGCTGCGTGGTCGTGAGGTCCTGGTGACCGGCCAGCTCCTGGATCGCCTTGGGCGACGCCCCCTGCATCGCCAGGTGCGAGCAGAAGGTGTGGCGAAGGATGTGGAAGCCGCCGTTCGCCAGCAGCACGGCCCGGCGCTGCGCCTTCTCCATCCACATGCGGATGATCTTGTTGGTCGGCGTGGTCCCGTCGTCGCAGTAGAGGACCCGGGGGCCCTTCAAGTGACGGTGCGCCTGCAGTGCCTCGGCGAGCTGCTCTGTGAGCCGCAGCCTGCGTGAGCGACCGCCCCTTGGGCACGGTGACCTGGCCGCGCCACTCGCTGCGCTGGACATGCAGCATGCGTCGCCGCAGGTCCACGTCGGTCCACTCCAGGGCGATGGCTTCACCCCGGCGCAGGCCGGCGTCGCCGCC
>JANPOM010000329.1:0-3062 GCA_031427995.1 Anaeromyxobacter sp.
GGCGCTGGTCTTCGGCAACGAGCACGCCGGGGTCTCCGAGGAGGCGGGGCGGCTGGCCGACGCCTGCTTCGCCATCCCCATGCGCGGCTTCTCGCAGTCCTTCAACGTCTCGGTGGCGGCCGCCATCTGCCTGGCCCGCGCCGTCGATCGGCGCGAGGTCGAGCGCGGTCGCCACGGCGACCTGCCGCCGGCCGAGCTGGAGGCGCTGCGGGCGGAGTTCTACGCGCTTTCGGTCAACCAGCGGGCCAAGCTGGCCAAGGCGGCGCGGGCGGCGGAGAAGAGGGTGGCGAAGGGGTAGGGGGGCCTTTGGGTTCAGCGGCGTTGGAAGCGAACCGGCAGGATCATCCAGATCTCCGCGGGATCGTCCCCGGCTCGACCTGGCTCGAACCCGCAACTTGATGCCGCCTCGCTCAGGGCTCGAAGGAGTTCGACGCTTCCTGGTGTCAGCAGCCCGAAGGAGTTGGGGACGCCCCGCTTCGATACCTTGAACTGGAGGACGACCTGATCCGGCGGGCCAGCCAGCGTGTCGGGAAGCCTGTTGGACCTGCCGACGCATCCGCGCTCCAGCTCGCGCGGCTTCTGATACTTCACGTCGCTGCGAGGCGTTGCCTTATCGGCTGAACTCAACGCGCAGAGTCCTTGAACGCACGACGCACCCGACGCCACCTCTCCGGGCCTCTCGTTGACGCGGTCGATCTTCGGGCAGGCCTCGGTCGCTGCCGCGTACTCCCTTGCGAACAGTTCCCTCCAGTTGGCCGGGCCAACTTGCCGCCCGTCTCCAGCCCAGACCGAGGCGCAGTCTCTGTCTGCGCGGCATGCCGTCGGATTCCCCAGCGCCTTCGCCAGCGCGGTCTCGGAGGCCTGGCAACGAGCGGCATCCTGTACGGCAGGGCGGCTCGTGCAGCGACCGGAGACACAGGCGCCTGCCCGATCGCCACAGTTGCGAAGGAAGCTGATCGGCGCGCAGGCGTTCTCGAGCTCCACGATTCGGCCGTCGCCCAGTTGGTAGTCGCGGTTGGCCCAGGCGTCGCAGCCGAGGTACTCGCGCTGGACCGGGCGGCACTCCCAGTCGGCGCGGCAGGCGGAGCCGTGGGCGTCGATGTCGGCGTGGGCCGCCTTCCAGGCCGGGGCGCACTGGGCTTCACGCTCGCTCAGCGTCGGGCGCGACGGCGCGTGGCTGCAGGAGCCGGCCGCGAGGAGCAGCGCCAGCGGCGCGAGCCGGAGCAGGGACGAAGCCTGGAGGACCATGACGCAAGGCTAACACGCGTCGGAGCCCTGTCCCTGCCTGTCCTCGGTGCGCTCACGCCTGGCGACACGGACGCGCCGTTACTTTGGGCGCCCAAAGTGGTCCCCTTCCAATGCGTACCCAGAGTCATTTCGGGCGCCCGAAATGAAAATGACCCACCCCGCGTGGGGCGCTGGCCCGCCAGCCGCGAGCCGGATGCGCCCGACGGACCACATCACGCGGCCAAATTGCCCAAGTCCGACCTACCGCTCGAAGCTGTACTCTCGCTCCACCCGGCAGATGCGGACCCGGTAGGCGCGGTACCAGCGCGCCTTTCCAGCGGCCTGGGCCGCCAGGTGGTCACAGTGGGCGCGCCAGGCCTTGATGGCCGCCTCGTCGCGCCAGTAGGAGACCGTCAGGCCCAGGCCGTCCGCGTCGCGGGCCGACTCCACGCCGAGGAAGCCGTCCTGCTCCGCGGCCAGCCGCACCATCTCGTCGGAGGTCTGGGCGTAGCCATCGTCGCCTGGCGTCCGCAGCGAGGTGAAGATAACCGCCAACGCACCGGGGCCCACCGGCGGGGCAAGTCCGTTCGAGCTCATGGCGGCGAGGATGCGCCGAGGAGGGTGGGGGCAGCAAGGTGGGTGCCTGGCGACGGGCACGCCGCGGATTCGCAGCCCTTCCACGCCTCGGTGGCGATGCGCCGACCCGACGCGCGGCGAGCCCGAGGCGCGCTTGACGTTGCGCTGCCGTGCGGTGGCGAAAGGCGCAAAGAGCGCGGCGCGGGGACGGACGGTCCCGCCAGGTCGCGGGCGGGCCGTGGTTCGTCGAGCGACGGGTTTCGATCCGGTGGATAGGTGCGTGGCGAGCCCGGCCGAGCGTCTGTCGGCTTCGCTGGGCGCGATCCCGGTACCCAAATGGACGACGTTTCGGCTTGACGCCTTTCCGGCTCAGTTGACGTTAGGTGACAGGGCCGGCGCGTAAATGCCCTTCAGGCCGCCCAGCCGCCTCGCTAGCGCGTCCGCGCCGGAAGTGGCGGGGTCGCCGCGGCTTGCGCCGTTCCTGCGGCCCGGCGGCCAGTGCGTGCGTTTGGCGAGGGCCGAAAATCTCATGAGACGATGCGTGCATGAACACCATCGCGCACCCGCACCCGCACCCGCACCCTCCCTCGGCCGTCGCTGAGCTGATCCCGCGGGAGGCGCCGCCCCTCCGCGCCCTCGTGTCGGTCGTGGGCCGGACCGTGACGAGTCCGGGGCCGTCGCTCGCGCTGGCGCTGCCGCACTCGCCCACGCCGTCCGAAGCCAGTCGGGCCGACACGTACGCAGGGTTACTTCTGACGTCAGAAGTCACGCCGACCCACCCCGCACGGGACGCGGTCCGTCGCGACGACGTCGAACCGCTCGACGCAGACCTGCGGCGGCTGCTGGCAGGCGTCCCGGTGGTCTGGTTCACCAGGCAGGACGCCGAGGGCGCGGCCAGCATCTGGCAACACCTGACCGGGCATCAGCGCGAGCTGGTGGGAGACCGTGACCTGTTGATGGCCGGCACCGCGCTGGCGCGCGGCTGGCCGGTGCTCACGCGAAACCGCCGCCACTTCAAGCTCACGGGCGTCGAGCTGCTCGACCCGTCGCAGTAGGCGCCCCCCTCACCCCTCCCGGCACCCCTCCCGGCACCCCTCCCAGAACGCCGCCAGGTCGGCCGCCAGCGGCGACTCGACCGCGACCCGCTCACCGCTGCGCGGGTGGGGCAGGGTGAGCTTCCAGGCGTGGAGCGCCTGCCGGTCGATGCGGAGCGCGGCCCGGTCGGCGTCGGTCATGGTCTTCCTGGTGAAGCGGTCGAA
>JANPOM010000330.1:0-2176 GCA_031427995.1 Anaeromyxobacter sp.
ACGGCAAGGTGGGCCGCTCCCACGACACGGAGGGGAACACCTTCGAAGTCGGCGGTCTCCGCCAGCTCCATCGCCTCACGGGTCAGCGGAGAGAAGACCGGGACGAACTGAACCGGCCAGGCGCCGACGCGGACCGCCTCGCCCTCGGGAAGGTAGCCCCTGGCGCTGCAGAAGGCGTAGATGTCGCCCAGCACGTCGAGCCTGTCAGGCTGGGAGACGGCCACCAGCACGTCGGCGTCGAGCGTCGCCACCGGCTCCGTGTAGCGCATCTGGGCCATGGCGCCGAACAGGGCATACCCTTGGACCAGCCCGCTGGACTGGAGCGCATTGAGCAGGTGGGCCACGGCCTTCACCACCCCAGCCTAGCGATCCGTCGACGCCGCGTACAGCGTGCGGCGGCCCCCCATTCGCGAGTTCGGGCGTCAGAACTCGCGAATGGGGGAGGCGGTGTCCGACCCGGGCGCATAGGCAACAAGGTCCGGGCACATGGGTGCAACACGCTAGGTACGTGCTGATCGACCGGGCGCCGCCGTCACTGGGGCGAGAATCCCGGAGGCGCAGGGAGATCGTCTACGGGATGCAGGTCGTCGCGCTCCCCTTGTAGACGGCCAGGTTGCTCCAGGCCACGTTGAGCGGCTGCGAACGCGCCGCCGAGACACCGACCAGTGTGCCGGCGACATCACAGCTGGCCGGCGCCCAGGTGGAGATCACGACGCCGTCGAGTCGAGCCTGGAAGCGGCACCGGGACCTGGACCCCTCTACGCGGAGCGTGTGCCAGCCAGCGAGCGGCAGGGTGGCCGGAGCGCTCTGGGCCAGGGTTGAGACCGTGGGGATGTCGAGGTCCCACCCATCCCACCCGGAGGCGGGGAGCGTCGCCGGAGAGACGACCCACTGGAACTGCGTCGGCTGGCCCAGCTTCTCCCGGAAGCCGGCCCAGAGGCCATGCTGCTGCCCGAGGTTGTAGATGTCGGTGAGCGCATAGAGACCGGTGCTGCGGAAGTTGCTGGCGCCCAAGGTCACCGCCGTGGCGTAGAAGTCGGCCTGGACTGCGAAGAGGTCGTCGGCAGGGGCCAGGTTGGCCGGTGCCAGGATCTCGGCCCAGTCGGAGGTGGTCGTGAAGGCAGTTCGGCTCCCGACCACGCTGTAGGCGATCGCGCCGAGGCTCCCCTTGCGGGCCATTGCCCCGGCCGGGAGCGACGAGAGGGGGGCCGTCCAGAGTTCGGTCCAGGTACACGGCGGCGGCGTGCACGCCCCGGCCACACAGGTCTGCGCGACCGAGCAGACCACCCCGGCGCTCGCCCCGGTGCAGTAGCCGCTGGCGCCGCAGAAGCTGGCGTCGGTGAGCGGGCTGATGCAGTTCCCGTTGCACATCACCTGCCCGGCCGCGCAGAGCGGCTCGCAACGCCCCTGGTAGCAGCCGGCGCTCGGCCCGCAGGCCGTCCCGCCGGTGCAAGCGGCCGAGGCGCCGCAGTAGTTCGGGTCGGTCTGCGGATCGACGCACTTCCCACCGCAGGCTTGCTCACCGCCAGGGCAACTGGTCACGCAGGCCCCAGCGTTGCAGACCTGGCCGGCCGCGCAGACCGCGCCGCCGGTCGCCGCGCCACAGGTTCCCGACGCGCCGCAGTAGGCCCGGTCGGTCTGTGGGTCGACGCACTTGCCGGCGCAGTTCACCAACCCGGGCTGGCAGGAGAGGACGCACTGGCCCGCCTCACAGGCGGAACCCGCCCCGCAGGTCTGCCCCAGGCCACAGGTCAAGTCGGCGCCGCAGTAGCGCGGGTCGTTGAGCGGATCGGCGCAGACGCCTCCGCAGTCGACCAGCCCCGGCTGGCAGGAGAGCGCGCAGGCTCCCGCCGAGCAGACCTGCCCGGCACCGCAGACGGCTCCCGCGCCGCCGCCGGTGCAGGTGTCCGACGCCCCGCAGTAGGACCGATCGGCCAGCGGGTCGACGCACTTCCCGCCGCAGTTCACCAGGCCGGCCTGGCAAGTGAGCGCGCAGGCACCGTTGGAGCAGACCTGACCGGAGCCACAGGTCGTGCCGCAGCCGCCGCAGTTCCGGTTGTCGGTGAGGGCGTTGGCGCACTCGCCGCCGCAGTCGACCAGCCCGGCCTGGCAGGAGAGCGCGCAGGCCCCCGCCGAGCAGACCTGGCCCGAGGCGCAGGCAGCGCCGGCCGCAACG
>JANPOM010000331.1:0-3176 GCA_031427995.1 Anaeromyxobacter sp.
GGGGCACCTGGCCTCCGCGCCGCAACTCTCGCAGAGCACCAGCGTCTGGTAGCCGCGCCGGTTGAGGAAGAGGATCGACTGCTGCCCGGCCGCCAGCGTCTCGCCGAGGGCCTGCTGCAGCTCCCCGGAGAGCAGGGCTGGCGGCTCGCCGCGGCGGGGGCGCGGCCGGCCGGTCAGGTCGACCAGCTCGACGCGCGGCATGGGGCGGTCGTCGACACGGACCGGCAGCGAGAGGAGCCGGTAGCGGCCGCGCCGGGCATTCTCCAGCGTCTCCAGCGAAGGGGTGGCCGAGCCGAGCAGCACCACCGCATCCTCGAACTTGCCTCGCACCACGGCGAGATCCCGGGCGTGGTAGGGCGGCCCGTCCTCCTGCTTGAAGCTCGGCTCGTGCTCCTCGTCGACGACGATGACCGCGAGGTCTTCGACCGGGGCGAAGATGGCGCTGCGCACGCCCACGCAGATGCGCGCCTCGCCTCGCCGCAGCCGCAGCCACTCGGCGTGGCGTTCGGCGTCGGAGAGGCCGGAGTGGAGCAGCGCCACCTCGTCGCCGAAGCGGGCCCGGAAGCGGCCGGAGAGCTGTGGCGTGAGCGCGATCTCCGGGACCAGCACCAGCGCCCCTTTGCCGGCGGACCGCGCCGCGGCGATGGCCCGCAAGTAGACCTCGGTCTTGCCGGAGCCGGTGACGCCGTGGAGCAGGAAGGTGGAGAAGGTCCCGAAGGCCCCGGTCACCTCGGCCAGCGCCGCCGCCTGGTCGCCGGTCAGCTCGACGGCCCGATCGACGGTCGCGAGTATGCCGCGCTCCGCCACCGGGGTCTCGGCGTCAACGACGGCGAGGCCACGCTTGACGAGCTGGAGCAGGGAGGTTCGCCCGGCCGGGAAGGCGGCCTTGAGCTCCTCGACGGTGATGCGGCCGCGGGCCAGCAGGTACTCGAGCACCGCCCGCTGGGCCTTGGCGCGCCCCAGCCCCGCCAGCGCCTCGGCCGCCCCCGCCGCCGGGGCGGCGTACTCGACGCGGCGGCGGTCCGGTCCGGCGGCGCCGCCGCGGGTGTTGAGCCCGGGGGGGAGGGCGGCCCGCAGCAGCTCGCCGGGCGGGACCAGGTAGTAGGACTCGGCCCAGCGCAGCAGCTCGACCAGCCGCGGCGTGAACGGTGGGAAGGCGTCGAGCACCGCGGCGACGTCGCGCAGCTCGAAGCCGGGGGGCGGGGCGGTGGGGAAACCGACCACGTAGCCGGTGGCGCGTGGGCTGCGGCCGAAGGGGACGGCCACTCGTTGGCCGAGGGACACCTCGCCGGCCAGCGAAGCCGGCACGCGGTAGGTGAAGGTGCCGCGCACGGCGGCGGCGACGGCGACCTCGACGAGCATGGACGCCCCGAGTGTAGCAGCCGGGCCCCACGCCGCGTGCGCCGCGCAAGTGCGAAACCAGCCGAGTCAGAAGAGGCTGTCGGCCAGTTTCGGGTTGGCGGTGGTCTTCTCGGTGGCGAAGCGGATCAGCAGCTCGGGGCCCTGCCAGACCTCGATGACCCTTGGGATCCGGTCGGCGCCGACGGCCGAGGCCCAGTCGAGGAAGCGCAGGTCATAGCCGAGGCCTCCCTCGACGAGCTGGAGCCGCAGCGGCATCCAGCTCTCCTTGTCGATGAGCGCCAGCGGCGCCGCCTTCCGGTCGGCGAGGCGACCGCCCAGCACCCAGGCCAGCCGGCCGTTGAAGCGGCCCAGGGAGACATCGTCCACCTTGATGCCCCGGCGAGCCAGCGCCTCGCCGAACGCCTGGCCCTCGGCGCCGGCTGGCCAGGCCAGCAGCGTGGCCAGCCCGCGCAGCAGCGCGGCGATGGCCGGCTGCTGCTCCAGCCCACCGCGACCGGCCAACCGCTCCTCCTTGATCATGGCGACGGGGCGATCGGCCTCGGCGCCGTCGGCCAGCAGCAGCTCGATCCGGGCTCGCCCCGGTGTCTTGACCAGCAGCCGGGCGGTGGTGGTGGGCGGAGTCCCGGGCGGCAGCGCCGAGCCGCGCAGCTCGAGCGCGCCGACCGCCTCGACGGCGTACAGTTCCAAGCTTGACCGCTTCTCGGAGGTCTTTCGCAGGATGGCCTCGGCCGGGAGCAGGTAGGCGAGCGCCGGGGCGGCCAGCGCCAGCCCGGCGGCGGCGGCCAGCGCCAGGCCCCGGCGGTTCAAGGCAGCGCTCCGAGGTACTGGCGCAGCGGGCCGGCCAGCTCGGGGCGTTTCATGGCGAAGGCGATGTTGGCCTTCAGGTACCCGAGCCGGTCGCCGGCGTCGTAGCGATCCCCCTCGAAGCGGTAGCCGAGCAGCCCCTCCTCCGCCGCCAGCATGGCCAGGGCGTCGGTGAGCTGGAGCTCGCCCCCCACGCCCGGCTTGACCTGTTCCAGCAGCTCGAAGATCCGTGGCGGCAGCACGTAGCGGCCGATGACGGCGAGGTTGGAGGGCGGGTCGACCTTGGGCTTCTCCACCAGCCGTTCGATGCGGGTGGTGCGCTCGTCGACGGCGCGGCCCGCGGCGATGCCGTACATCGAGGTCTCCTGGCGCGGCACCTCCATGAGCGCGATGGTCCCGAGTCCGTGCCGCTTCCAGCAGTCGGCCAGCTGCTGGGTGGCCGGCACCTTGGCGTCGATGATGTCGTCGCCCAGCATCACCACGAACGGCTCGTCGCCCACCAGCGCCTTGGCGCAGAGCACGGCGTGTCCGAGGCCGAGGGGCTCCTGCTGGCGCACCGTCACAATCCGCGCCATCTGGGCGATGCGGCGCATCTCCTTGCGCAGCTCGGTCTTGCCGGAGCGCTCCAGGTTGGCCTCCAGCTCGGCGGCGATGTCGAAGTGGTCGACGATGGAGTCCTTGCCCCGGGCACAGACCAGGATCACGTCCCGGACTCCAGCCGCAACCGCCTCCTCGACGATGTACTGGATGGTCGGCGTGTCGACGATGGGGAGCAGCTCCTTGGGTACCGCCTTGGTGGCGGGGAGGAAGCGGGTCCCCAGGCCGGCCGCGGGAATGACCGCCTTGCGGATGGGCTTCGACATGATCGCACCCTAGCATCCTTGCGCCCGCCTCCTCCCGGGCTATCCTCGGCGCGTGACCCGCTCGATCCGCCTGGCCCTGGCCGCCGCGACCGTCCTCGCCCTCTCCGTCGCCGCGCCTGCCGGTGCCAGCGATGCTCCGCCGCCAGG
>JANPOM010000332.1:0-33836 GCA_031427995.1 Anaeromyxobacter sp.
TAGGTGCCGCTCGTTCCCCGGCCCTGGACCTGGCCCACCGGCGTGAAGGTGCTGTCGAGCAGCAGGACGTAGAGGAAGCCGGTGTCGCCGGTGGCCGGCGCGTTGGCGCCGACCCACATGGCCACCTGCACCACCACCGACCTGGCGCCGACCGTGAAGGTGATGCTAGCGCGATAGCTGCCGTTCACGAGCGTGGCGCGGTTCACCGTGGCGGTGTAGGTGCCGAGCCCGCCCCCGTCGACCGTGGCGGGCACCACGGTCAGCCAGGCGGCATCGTCGGAGACGCTGACCGACGCGAGCGTGCCGGTGCCGAGCTTCGAGGCGGTCAGGACCAGGCTGGTGGTGGCGTTGCCGAAGTCGAGGGCCCCTGGATCGACCTTGAGCGCCGTCGCCTCGGTGGCGCCGCACTGCGACTGGGCCGCCTGGACCGCTTTGAAGGCGTTGATGAGGCCGTAGCCGAAGCTGTTGTCCTTCCCGGCCGGACCGATGTCGTCGGTGATCGCGCCGGCGGCGATGAGGGTGTCGAGCTGCGCCGCGGTGAGCGCCGGGCAGACCGCCTTCATGAGCGCCACCACCCCGGCCATGTGCGGCGAGGCCATCGAGGTCCCCTGGTAGAACTCCCACATCGGCGTGACCGCGTCCTGCTTCACGAGGGGGGAGAGGACGCCGTCGACGTAGCCGTTGCCGTCGAGGTCCACCGAGACGTCGCCGCCCGGCGCCGCCAGGTCGACCGAGGCGTTGAAGTTGGAGTAGGGCGCCTTGGCCTTGAGCGAGTCGATGGCGGCGACCGAGACCACGCCGGCATAGGAGGCCGGGTAGAAGAGCAGCGGCGAGTTGTTGTTGCCGGCCGCGGCGATGATGATCGAACCGGCGTTTCGCGCCGCCGTGTACTCGGCCTGCTCGGTGGCCGAGAAGCAGTCCTGGCAGCCGAGCGAGAGGTTGATGATGTCGGCCGGCCTGGCCCGCACCGTACCGGAATCGTTGCTCAGGCCGGCGGCGTAGCGGACCCCCTGGATGATGTCGTGGGAGCTGCCACCGCCCTTGCCGAGGACGCGGACCGGGATGACCTTGGCGCCCCAGGAGACGCCGGCCACGCCGTAGCCTTCGTTGCTGCGCGCGGCGACCGTGCCGGCCACGTGGGTTCCGTGGAAGGTGGAGGCGCTGGTGCCGGTGGAGTCGCCCGGGTCGTTCGGGTCGGGGTCGATGCCGTTGCCGTCGTTTGACATCGCCACGCTGGAGACGAAGTCGTAGCCGGGGAGGAGCTGGCCGATGAAGTCGGGGTGGGAGAGCACCACGCCGGTGTCGATGACCGCCACCTCCACCGTCCCGGAGGCCGGCGTGCCGGTGGTGATGTCCCAGGCCTGCGGGAGCTGGATGAGCGGATAGTGCCACTGGAACCCGTAGTGGGTGTCGTTCGGCACCATGGCCGGCTCATGGATGAAGTTGAGGTCGGCGCTGGCCACGTCGGCGCGGGCGCGCAGGGCCGTCACCAGGGCGAAGGTCTCGCGGCGGGCGTCGGCCTCCGGAGACGGGTAGGAGCCTAGCCGCGGCGTGGCGGCCTTGGCGCCGAGGGCCATCAGTGCCTGCACCCGACCCGCCGTGTCATCCGGCAGGCCGAGCAGGGCCGAGCGCCCCTGGATCGCGCCGCCGAGCGGAAGGAGCCCGAGGCTGGCCGCCTTGGCGGCCAGGGTGACCGGGCCACCGGCGGAGGCCGCTGCTGAGATGGCGGTCTCCTTGAAGCGGACCAGCACCTCGCCCGGCACGAAGCGGGGACCGAGGACGAAGCTGCCCGGCGCCGAGCCGGGCGCCAGGCCGAGCACCAGCGTGTAGTTCGACGAGCCCAGGACCGCGTTGACCTCGATGATCACCTCCATGCCGGTGACGCCGAGGGCCACCCGCTCCGCCTGCCCGGGCGGGTTGGTCGAGCAGACCACGTTGACGGTGTTGGCCGCCTCGGCCACGCAGAGCTCGAGGTCGGCGGTCGGGTTGGCGGTGACGAGCGTGACCACCTGGCCGGCACCGAGGCTGGCGCGGAAGTAGTCGAAGGGATCGGGCGTCAGCGAGGCCCAGCCGCCCACGGTGGCGGCGCTGGGGAGCGGCTGCGCGGTGGCCGGGGTGTCGTTGTTCCCGTTGGGGAAGGCCGGATCGGCGGTGTCGAGGTCGGCGAACTGGCTCGACGCCGCCGTGGCCCGCCCGCCGATCGTGAAGGTCGTCGGCGGGACCACGGGCGGCACCACCGGGGGAGGCGTGGAGCCGCCACCGCCACAGGCCGCGAGACCAGCAACCAGCACCGCACCGAGCATCGAGGACCGACGAAGCATGGAGGTACCCCCCTTGGTGGACCACTTGGTACGGCGGATCGGTTCCCTCGGCTCCAGCCAGAGCGAGGAGGCTTCACGGACGCCATCGCCTGCCGGGCAACTTCCCGTTGAGCCCTACCTGTCGACCGAGCAGGGTGGGAAGTGTGACATACGGCCGCAGGGTATTCCACTCGCAACCCGGGAGCCTGCCAGCGGAGCCCTACGACTAGGCACACCGCAGGTGCGCCGCCAACGCCCGGTCCCCGCCGCGCCGGAAGACCTCGAGCGCGTCGTCGGCCGGCGCCCGGCCACTCTCGAGGCGGGCCCGCAGCGGGGCCAGGAACTTCCGCTCGTCCTCCCCCAGGTCGCCGCAGGCGTTCTGCCGGCAGAGCCCGGCCTCGGCGGCATCGAAGAGCGTCCCGGCCAACTGGGCCAGGGTCCGGCCGTCGGGGGCGCGGGCCGCCAGGGCCTCGCGCCCGGCCCCGATCATCAGCGCCCGCCGCTCCTCGACGCTGAACCGCTTGACCGCGTCCCAGGCCCAGTCGCGCGCCTGCTGGTCGTAGAGCAGCCCCTTCCAGAGCGCCAGCACCGCCCTGGTCAGCTCCATGTCGCAGGCGTCGGCGCCGCGCACCTCCACCACCCCCTTGACCCGCACCTCGGGGAAGAGCGTCGAGAGGTGGTCCTCCCAGTCGAGCATGGTGGCCCGGTGGCCGTGCAGCCCCTCGGCGAGGAAGCGGCGGAAGGAGACGCCGGCGGTCGGAAGGTACCCGCGGTCGCGCCGCAGGAAGACCATGGGGACGTCGAGCGCCCAGGAGGCGTAGCGCCGGTAGGCGTCGTCGTCGAAGCCGGGCTCGAAGACGAAGGGGAGCAGGCCGCAGCGGGCCCGGTCGGTCTCTTCCCAGACCGCCACCCGGTAGCTCTTCCACCCCGATTCCCTGCCATCGACCACCGGCGAGTTGGCGCTCAGCGCGGTGATGGCCGGCTGAACCGCCAGCGCCACCCGCAGCTTCTCGGCCATGTCCCGCTCGCCGCCGAAGTCGAAGGAGGCCTGGATCGAGCCGGTCATCGACATCATGTCGGAAGCCAGCCGTCCGCGCGCCTCGAGGAAGGGGCGCATCACCGTGTAGCGGCTCTTGGGCATCCAGGGCATGCCGGCCGGGCGCCCCCAGGGCCGGTAGCCGGTGGCGAGCAACTCGACGCCCAGCCTGGCGCCGATCGACCGGCACTTGTCATGGTGCCGGTCCAGCTCGCGGGCCACGCAGTGGATGTCCGGGAAGGGGCGGCCGGAGAGCTCGAGCTGCCCGCCCGGCTCGATCGAGACGGTCAGCCCGGTCCGCTGGGTGGCGATGATGCGCCCGTCCTCGAGGAAGGGCTGGTAGCCGTACTCGGTGAAGCCCCGCAGCATCTCGGCGACGCCCCCCGGGCCGTCGTATGGGATGGGCTCCAAGGTGCCGGCGCGCAAGCAGATCTTCTCGTGCTCCAGTCCGACCTTCCAGCCGGCTCGCGGGCGCTCCCGCTGGCGAAAGTAGCCGGCCAGGTCGTCGAGGCCGGCGACCAGCGGGCTCTCCTGCACCTTTGAATCGAGCGACATTGGTGCCTTTCGGGCGCGGAGCGAATGGGACTTCGGCGGACCGGCGCTGCCGAACCTACCCCGACCCCCAGAAGCGTCCAAGGCCCGGCTGGCCCGCCTTTCCCGCCCAGGGAGGGAGCACAGTGCCCCATCCCGGGCATGTCCGGGGCGGTTCCCTTGTTTTCCCTCCGGGCTCCTCCTATCCTCGCCAGCCACTCGGATTTTCTCCCCCCAGCCACACTCCCCGGGAAAGCCAAACAGAATGAACCGCCCGTTCCGGCTCGTCGCCACATTCGCCGTCGCCGCCGCGCTCGCGCTCGGCGTCGCCGTCAGCCTGGTCCGTGCCGATCCGGACCTCGCCCCCGCGCCGGCGCAGACCCGCGCCCTGCTGGCGGCCCGCCCCTCCGCGGCGCTGCCGGCCCCGGCCGCTGCGCTCGCCCCGCCCGCCGCCGATGAGCTGGCCTACTCGACCAATGGCACGACCCTCGGCAAGTCGCCGAGCGGCGACGACGACTACCGGCTCGACCGGCTCCCCATCCTCGGCTTCGTCTTCAGCAAGATCCACCAGGCCTACGTCGACCCGACCCGCATCGACCCCAAGGCCATGGTGGTGGCGGCGCTCGACTCGGTGGAGCGGACCGTCGCCGAGGTGATGGTCAAGGGCGACTCCAAGAGCGACAAGCTCTCGGTCACGGTCGGCAACGCCAGCCAGGACTTCGAGATCAAGGACGTCGACACCATCTGGAACGCCCGCCTGCTGCTGGGCGAGGTGATGGGCTTCGTCCAGGAGAACCTGGTCGCCCACCAGGACCTGCGCGAGATCGAGTACGCGGCGGCGGCCGCCGGCGTGCTCTCCACCCTCGACCCGCACTCGGTGGTGCTGGAGCCGAAGTTCTTCCGCGACATGAAGATGCAGACCCGCGGCGAGTTCGGCGGGCTCGGCTTCGTCATCGTCATGCGCGACGGCAACCTGACCGTGGTGCGCGTGCTCAAGAACACCCCGGCACAGCGGGCTGGCATCCGCTCCAAGGACATCATCACCCGCATCGGGGAGCAGTCGACCATCAACATGGACGTGCAAGACGCCGTCGACCGGCTGCGCGGCAAGCCCCAGACGCCGGTCTCCATCACCGTGGCTCGCGGTGCCTGGCCCGAGGCGAAGCGGCTGCAGTTGATCCGCGACACCATCAGCGTGGAGACCATCCCCCAGGCCAAGCTGCTGGACCAGGGCATCGGCTACGTCCGCTACTCGACCTTCGCCCGCAACGGCACGCGGGAGATCTCCAGGGCCATCCAGCAGCAGCGGGAGAAGGCCGGCGGAAATCTGAAGGGGCTGATCCTCGACCTGCGCGGCAACCCGGGCGGCCTGCTCGACGAGGCGGTCGAGCTCTCCGACCTCTTCCTCTCCGAGGGCGTCATCGTCAAGACCGTGAGCGACGGGGCGCAGCGCCAGCGCGAGGTGCGCGAAGCCAGCGCCGACTCGAAGGACTTCGTCGGCCTGCCCCTGGTGGTGCTGGTCAACGGCAGCTCGGCCTCGGCCAGCGAGATCGTGGCCGGCGCGCTGAAGAACAACGGCCGCGCCCTGATCGTGGGCCGGCCCACCTTTGGCAAGGGCTCGGTCCAGACCCTCTTCGACTTCAGCGAGCCGGGACGCCCCACCGAGGATGCGGCCCTCAAGTTGACGATCGCCCAGTACCTCACCCCGGGTGACATCTCGATCCAGGAGGTCGGCATTCTCCCCGACGTGGCGCTGCTGCCGGGCCGGGCCCTAAAGGACCAGATCAACGTCTTCGCCCCGCCCCGCGCCATGGGCGAGGCCGATCTCGACCGCCACCTCTCCAATCCGGGTGGCGCCAAGGCGGCCGAGCTGAAGAAGCGGCGGGCCGAGAAGTCGCCGCTCGAGCTCCGCTACCTGCTCGACGAAAAGGAGGACGCGGTGGCCCGCGCCCTCAAGCGCGAGGCGGCCCGGGACGCCCACGGCGACGACGACGCCCTCTCCGCCGAGCAGCTGGAGGACGAGGAGATCGACGCCGACCCCGACCAGGTCAAGGAGGACTACCAGATCCGCTTCGCCCGCGAGTTGCTGGTCCAGGCCCCGTTCCCGGACCGGGCCCGGCTGCTGGAGGCGGCCGGGGTGCTGGTCGGACAGCGGCGCGCCGAGGAGGAGAAGCGGCTCGAGACCCGCCTCGGCCAGCTCGGCGTCGACTGGTCGTCCCCGGCTGGCCAGTCCAGCGGGACCCCGCGCGCCGTGGTGACGGTGACCCCGCCGGCCGGCCGCGCCCAGAAGGCCGGTGAGGTGGTGCCCTGGACCGTGGCGGTGGAGAACCGCGGTGACGCCCCGTTCCGCCGCCTGCGCGCCTGGACCCTCGACGAGAAGAACTTCTTCCTCGACCGGCGCGAGTTCGTCTTCGGCACCATCCGCCCTGGTGAGCGCCGCAGCTGGACGGTGCCGCTCAGGCTGCCGCGCAGCTTCGACAGCCGCCGCGACGAGGTGACGCTCCACTTCGAGGACGACCAGGGCAAGGCCCCGGCCGACGTCCTCACCTCGCTCGACGTGGTCGAGACGCCGCGCCCGCTCTTCGCCTACAGTCTGCAGGTGGACGACCGCAAGGGCGGCAACGGCGACGGCCTGCCGGCCCGCGGCGAGACCTTCACGCTCCGCCTCGACGTCCGCAACGTCGGCCCGGGCGCCAGTGGCGACAAGACCTACGTGACGCTCAAGAACCTCGGCGACGAGAAGCTCTTCATCAAGAAGGGGCGCGAGGTGATCGGCGCGCTAAAGCCGGGCGAGAGCCGCAGCGCCTCCATGGAGATCGAGCTCAAGCCCGGTCCCGGCACGGCGCTCCCCATCCGCGTCCAGGTCATCGACGAGAAGAGCGGCGAGTACCTGTCGCAGAAGCTCGAGCTGCCGGTGGCCCCGGGCGGCGAGAAGGTGGCCGAGGAGACCGGCTCGGTGCGCGTCGAGGCGGCCGAGGTCTCCATCCGCGGCGGCGCCAACGCCAGCGCGCCGGTGGTGGGGACCGCCCGGAAGGGCCAGGTGTTCCCGCTCACCGGCTCCGTGGCCGGCTTCCGGCGCGTCGAGTGGAGCCGGGGCCGCTTCGGCTTCCTGGCCAACGGCGAGGTGGCCGCGAGCCGGGCGCCGCGCACCGGCGGCGCCATCGAGGCCTGGCAGCACGAGCCGCCCCGCCTCACCCTCTCCCCCGACCCGGCCCGCGGCGCCCCGGTGGTGGAGGCCGAGACCTTCAAGCTCTCCGGCTCGGCCCTGCTGCCGCCTTCGGCCGACCCCGAAGCCCGGCTCCGCGACGTCTACATCTTCGTCAACGACGAGAAGGTCTTCTTCCGCGTCGTGCCCGACTCGGCGCCCGGCGCTGCCGCCACCCACGGCCGTCTCGACTTCACGGCCGACCTGCCGCTCAAGCCGGGGCAGAACGTGGTGACGGTCTTCGCCCGCGAGGACCAGGAGCTGCAGTCGCGCCGCTCGGTGGTGATCTTCCGCAAGGGCGGGGCCAACGTGGCCGAGGGGACCAACGCCCACAAGGCGGCGACCCGGACGCCATAGGGCGCGCCCAATCGCGCGCCCTTCAGGGCGCGCAACCCAGGAACACGAGCGCCGCGAACGGCCTTTCCAGGACCGTGGTCCGCGACTGGAAACCGGCACGTGGCTTGCGTCGGCGCCACCCGAGGCCGGCGCCGACGCGATTGGGGGTGCGCCTTTTTCGCGCCCACACCCATTTCCCGCTAGGATTTCGGCTGCATGGCCGAGGTGGATCCCACCGCCTCGACGGCCTCACCAGCCGCCGGGACCCGGACCGGAAGCGGTTTCGAGCTGCGCCTCGAGAGAGGCGGCGCCCACGTCCGCCTTGGCGCGCCCGCCACTATCGCCGGCCTGCTGGTGGAGCACCTCGATCTCAAGGTGCCGGAGATCGCCCTCCCCTTCGACGCCGGGAGTGGCCCGGCCCAGTTCCGCAACCGGCTCTGCGACCTCGACGCACTGACCGTGCTGGCCGGTCCGGGCGCGGTCTCGGCGGCGGCGGCTCGGCTCGACCTTGGCGAGCTCGGCCTCGTCGAGCTCGAGGTGGCGCTGCGCGACGGCTTCGCCGAGGTGGGCGGCCGGCTGGCCGGCGGCGCGCACTTCTCGCTCCGGCTCGGCCTGCTCCCCGGCTTCGATCGCGGCGTGGCGGTGGTGCCGTACGCGCCCCGCATCTACGGGCCCTCGCCGCTGCCGGCGGCGGCGCTGCCGCACCTGGCGGCCCGGGCCCTGGCAGCGCTCGGCCTGCCCGACGATCCGCTGCCCCTGCTGGTGCGCCGCCTGCTGGTCAGCCGCGGCTGGAAGGTGCCACGCGACGCCGGCGTCCGGCTGACAGCCGCCGCGGTCGCGCCGGGCGGCGTCCGGCTGGCTTGGGCGCGCGAGGCCCAGGCACCGCCCACCGCCGCCGCCGATGCCGACCTGCTGGCGGCGGTTGAGGGCGCCCGCGCCTTCGCCGAGGCCGAGGCCCTGGCCGCCGCCGGCGACTGGAGCGGGGCGAGAGAGATCTGGCTGGCCTCGGCCGCCCCCACCACGCACGCCTTCGCCGCCGACCGACTCCTCTCCCTGCTCTGCATCGACGAGCGGTTCCACGACGAGGCGCTCGATCTCGCCGCCGGCTGGCTGCAGCGCCGGCCCGACTTCGCTCCGGCCCTGGCGGCCGAGGCCTGGGTGCGCGCCGCGCGGGGCGAGCACCTCAAGGCGGCGCAAGCGTTGGTGGCGCTGGCCGAGGGCGCCGTGTCCACCGGCGAGCGGTTGGCCGCCGTGGCCGCCGCCGAAGCCGCGCTGGCGCTGCCGGGCCTCGACCGCGAGCTGATCACCCGGGCCGTCGACGCGGCGCTGGCCGCCAAGCGCGATCACCTCCCGGCGCTGCGCGCCCTGCGGTCACTGGCCCAGGTTCGCGGCGACAAGGGGGGGCAGATCCGCGCCGCCCGCCGTGTGCTGGCCTACGCGCCCTCCGATCTCGAGAAGGCCCGGGCCCATGCCGAGCTGGGAGAGCTGCTGCTGGAGAGCGACCCGCCCGGCGCCCGGCTCCACCTCGACCGGGCCCTGCGGCTTGCTCCAGACGACGCCGACTCGCTCTCGGCGCTGGCTCGGGCCTGCGCCGCCGCCGGCGAGCACCTGCGCGCGGTCGGCGCGCTCGACCGGCTCGCCGCGCTGAAGCGGAAGTCCGGTGACCTGCCGGGCGCGGTGGCGCTGGCGCTGGAAGCGGGCGCCGTCTGGGAGTCGCGGCTCGGCCACGTCGAGAACGCGCTGCTCCGCTACCGCGAGGCGGCCGAGCTGGGGCCGCGCGCCGCCGAGGCCCACCGCCTGGCGGCCAGCTGCGCCGAGCGGCTGGGGCGCTGGACCGATGCAGCCGATCACCACGCCGCCGCGCTGGCCGTGCTCGACCGGACCACCCCCGAGGCCGGGTCGCTGGCCGCCGCGCACCACAGGGCGCTGGCCGACGTGGCCGAGCGCCACCTGGCCGATCCGGCCGGGGCGGCAACCCACCTCGAGGCGGCCCTGGCGACCGGGCCGCTCGAAGCCCCGGAGCTGACCCGCCTGGCCTCGCTCCATCGGCGACTCGGCCGGACCGCCGAGCTGCTGGCCACGCTCGACCGGCTCGCCCCCCTCACCGCGGAGCCGGAGGCTCGCGCCGTCCTGCTGGCCGAGGCCGGGGCGCTGGCGCTCGGGCCGCTGGGGCGCCCGGACCTCGCCACCGATCGCTTCGCCGACGCGGCGAGGCTCGACGGCACCTGCCGTCCGGCCATCGAGGGGCTGGCGCTGCTGGCGCTTGGCCGCGGCGATGGCGCCGCCGAGCGCGATGCCCTGCTCAAGCTGGTGCCGCTGGCGCGCGACCGGGCCGAGGAGGCCTCGGTCCTCGACCGGCTGGCCGCCGCCTGCGAGCGGGCCGGCGATCTCTCGGCCGCCGTCCGCTCCCTGGCCGCGGCGCGCCGCGCCGAGCCCTCCCGGCAGCGGCTGGCTGCCGCCTCCGCCCTGGCGCGCCGCTCTGGCGACCACCCGGTGCTGGCCGCGCTGCTGGCCGAGCAGGCCCAGGCCGCGCTGGCCGCTGGTGACCGCTCCGCCGCCACCGCCGCCTGGCGCGAGCGGGCCGAGTTGCTGTCCGAGACCGCCCCGGAGTTGGCCCTCACCGCGCTCGACGAGGCCCGGGCGCTCCACCCCGCCGATCCGGCCCTGCCGCGGCTCGAGGCGCTGCTGGCCGAACGCGTCGGCGACCACCACCGCGCCCTCGGCGCCCTCCGCGCCCTGCTCTCCGCCGGACCGACCCAGCCCGGGCCGCTGGAGCTGCGCGCCGCACGGGCTGCCCTCGCCGCCGGGGAGCAGAGCGCGGCGCTGGCCCACGCCGAGCGGGCGCTGGCGGCGGGCGAGCACGAGGCCAGCGACGTGCTGGTGGCGGCGGTGGCGCAGGGCGGCGATCCGGCCGGCCACGTTGACGCGCTGCTGCTCGCCGGCCGGGTCTTCGAGGCCGCCTCGCTGGCCGAGCGGCTCGGCGACCGGGCCGGGGCGGTGCGGGCACTGGAGCGGGCCGCCGAGGGACGGGAGACGGCCGGCGAGGCGTTGCGGCAGCTGCTCCGCATCCACGCCGCGGCGGGAGACACCGCCGCCGCCGCCAGCACGCTGCTCAGCGCGGCGCGCCGGGCCGGAGGGCGCGAGGGGGCCGAACTGGCCTGGCGTGCTTTCTCGCTCACCGGCGGCGACACCGCGCTGGCCACCGCCGCGGGCGCCGATCCCACCTTCGCCCCGGCCCGCGCCGAACGCGCCGTCCGCCGGGCCGCCACCGACGCGGCCGGCGCGCTGACCGACGCCGAGAGCGCGCTCTCTGGCCAGGGGCTCGACCAGGCGCGGCGTCTCGCCATGTTCCGGCTCTCGGCCGACCTGGCCGAGCGGTCGGGGGATGGCGAGCTGGCCCGCCGCCGCCTGGCCGCCTTCTGCCAGGCCGGGGAGCCGGCCGACGCCGACCTGGTGCGCCTCGCCGCGCTGCAGCGAGCCACCAACGACCTCGACGGGCTGGCCGGCACGCTGGCCCGGCTCGCCGCCATCGCCCCGGAGGCTGAAGGGCTGGCGCTCTGGCTGGAGCTGGCCGCCGTGCGGTCCTCCCTCCACCGCGAGCCCGAAGCGGTGGCCGCCTGGCGCGCCGCGCACCAAGTCGACCCGGCCGGGCTCGGGCCGCTCCGGGCCCTGCTCCACCCGGCCCGCGCCGCCCTGCTCCAGGACGGCGAGCGTGAAGCCCTGCTTCGAGCGCTGGCGGGCGCCGAGGCGGTCCCGGCCGGCGAGCGGGCCGAGGCCTGGGACGGCCTCGCCGAAGCGCACCAAGCGGCCGGGGACGAGCCGGGCGTGCGCGAAGCCCGTGACGCCGCGGCGAGGCTGCGCGGCGATGACGACGAGGGGCTGGAGCGCCGGGCCCAGCAGGCCGCCACCGCCGGGGATCACCGGCTGGCGGCCCAGTTGCTGCAGCAGCGGGCCCGCCGCGCGCTGGCGGCGGGAGAAGCGGGCGCCGCCGAGCGACTGGCCGAAGCGGGGCTCCTGCTGGTCGAGGCCGGCGAGACCGCGGACGGCGAGGCGGCATTGCGCCAGGCCCTCGGCCTCGACCCCGAGCCGGAGCGCGCCCGCGCCGCGCTCACCGCCCTGGCCGGGCTGGCGACCGGGCGCGGCGACACCGCCGCCGAGGCCCTGCTGCTGGCGGCGCTGGTGCCGCTGGTGCCGACCAGCGAGCGGCCCGACCGGCTGCTCCGGCTGGCCGCCCTGCGCACCTCGGCCGGAGATGCCGCCGGCGCGCTGGAGGCTGCCGAGCAGGCCCGCACGCTGGCGCCGCGGACCCTGGCCGCCGTGCGCCAGGCCCGCCTGGCCGCCGCCGCGATGGGCGACGAACGGGCCGTCACGGTCCGGCTCGAGGAGGAGGCCCGGCTCGACGAGGCCGAGGCCGGCGCGCTGCTCCTGGCGCGGGCCCGGCTGCTGGTCCGGCTCGGCGACCACCAGGACGCTGACGCTGCCTTCACCGAGAGTATCGGACTGCTGCCCCCCGACCAGGGGCTGGCGGTCGAGCAGGCCCGCCTGCGCCGCGGCCACCTCCCGGCGCGCCACGCCTCCGAGCCCATGGAGCGGTTCGCCGGCCGGCTCGAAGATCCGGCCGCCGCGGCCCGGGCTCAGGCCGCCGCCGCCGCGCTGGCCTGGGAGGCCGGCGACGGCGCCGCCGCGCTCCGCTGCGCGCGCCGTGCCTTCGGCCGCTCGCGCCAGACGCCGGCGCTGGCCGGCCCCATGCTGGCCCGACTGCTCTACCTCCAGGGCTCCTTCGCCGAGGCGCTGGTGGTCCACCGCACGCTCCTGGAGCTCGGCTTCCCGGGCTTCGACGAAGGCGAGGTGGTCACGCTCTGCCGGCAGCTGGCCGAGCTGGCCGCGGAGGCCCACGATCCGCAGCTGACCCTGGCCGCCCTCGACCGGCTGCTGACGCTACGGCCGCAGGAGTCCGGCGCCGCCCTCGACCGCTTCCACGTCGATCCCGACCGGCGCCGCGCCGTCACCGCGCTCGGGGTGGTGGCCGGCCAGGTCCGCTCGCATGCAACCCGCGTGGAGCTGCTGGCGACCGCCGCCGAGGCGGCGCTGGCCGAGCTGCACGATCTCCGCCTCGGTGACCGGCTGTTCCGCGAGGTGCGCGCCGAGGCCCGCCTCACCCCCGGCCTGGCAGCCCGGCTGGAGCGGCGGCGGGCCGAGGCCACGCGGGCCGGCCAGCTCGGCCCCGAGGCGCTGCTCGGTGCCCTCCACGATTCGGCCGAGCTGGCGGTGGCCGACGGCGACGGCGCTGCCGCGCGGGAGCTGCTCGAGGAGGCGCTCGACGAGCAGCTGCGGCGCGGCATGCGCCCGGGCGCGGTGCGCGACCTGCTGGAGCTGGAACGGCTCCTGTCAGCCGAGGGGGCGACCGGGGCCGCGGCGGCAAGGGCCGCCGAGGCGGCCGGCCTGCTCGACGAGCTGGGCGACGCCACGGCCCTGGCGGTGCTGCGCCGTGCCCTGGAGCGCGATCCGTCCCTCCAGGGAGGACCCGAGCGGCTCAGGGCGCTCGAGGCGAAGTACCAGCCGTCCGGGGCCGACCGGGCCCGGCTCCTCCTCGGGCAGGCCCGCCTCCAGCGCGATGCGGCCATCCGCGCCGGGCTGCGCCGCGAGGCGGGCCACCTGCTCGCCGCCACCGGCGATCCGGCCGACCAGGCGCTGGCCGCCGACGCCCTGCTGGCGGTGACCGCCGACCTGCACGACGACGAGGTGGCGCTGCGCGAAGCGGCCGACGCGCTGGTCGGCTGCGGGCGGGGGCCCGAAGCGCTGCCGCTGCTGGCCTCGCTGCTGCGGGCCCACCCGGAGGACGGGAGCCTGGCCGAACTGCTGGAGAGGGCCGGAGGGCCGGCCCGACGCAGGCTGATCGACCCGGTCGCCGAGTCGATAGAGCAGGCGCTGGCGGGGCTCGAGCTTTCCGTCGAACCTCCCGCCTCGGCGCAGGACTTCGCCGAGATGGTCGGACCGCGCACGCTCGAGTTCCCGGCGCCGGCGCGGCCGGCGCGCGAGCCGGCGCCGCTGGAGCCACCCCTCCCCGAGCTGGAAACCGACGCACGGGTTCGCGCCGCGGAGTGGCTCGCCTCGGCCCGGATGGCCGCCATGGCCGGTGCGTCCATCGAGGAGCTGCGCCTCACCATCGGCCAGGCCTGCGAGGCCGATCCCGATTCGTCCGAGCCCTGGGCGGCGCTGGCGGCGCTTGAGCTCCGGCTGGGTGACCCCATCGCGGCGGCCCGGGCCTCGCTGGCCGTCTCGATCCGAACCGAGGGCGAGGCGGCCGCGGACGCAGCGCTGGTAGCGGCGCGGCTCTTCCTCGAGCAGGGGCGCTCCTCCGAAGCCTCGCGCGCGCTGCGGGCCGCCACGCTGAGCCGTCCGGCCAGCGTCCCGCCCGAGCTGACCCGGGCCGTCGAGGCGCTGGCCAGCGACTGGCCCGAGGCGGCGGCCGGCCTGGTGGCGCAGCTGGTCCCCGAGGAGCTGGGCGAGCAGGCCCGGGGCGTCCTCGACCAGCTCAAGCACCTGGCCGGAGCTGGTGGAGCCTCCTCCGAGACGCCGCCGCTGGCGCCAGCCGATGGTCTCGACGACGCCGAACTCGAAGCCGCCTTCGGCAGCGTCCTCAGCCTGTCGGCCGATCCACTCCATCTGGACGACTCCGCCTGGACGGGCGCGCACCCGGCCCCTCCCCCGATTCCATTGGAACCGGTGCCCGTACCGGTGACAGTGGCCTCCGCCGAGCCGGCCACCGAGGTCGAGCTGGAGCTTGAGCCGCGGTCCCCGCGGCCGGGGTTGGAGGCGGCTCCACTGGAGGCGCTGGAGTCCGCCCGGGCCGCACCACCGGAGGTGACGCACCAGCCGGCCACCGAGGTCGAGCTGGAGCAGGAGCCCGAGAACGATGCGCCGCCGCGCCGCGTCGACCCGATCCTGCTGCTCCTCCGCCGGGAGTCGGCCGCCACGGCCGGCCCTGAGCGAGCCTCGCTCCTCGAGCGGCTGGCCGGGCTGCTCGAGCGGCAGGGCGAGACCGGTGCCGCGGCCGACTCCTTGATCGAGGCTCTCACCGCCGATCCGTCGCGCGAGCTGACCTGGGGCTGGCTCGACTCGCTGGTGGTCGATGACCCGGCCCGCGCAGCCCGGGTGACCGAGCTTCGGCTCGGCACCTCCACGGCCCCGCCGCCCGTCCCGCCACCCGCCCCCTCCCCGGCTTCCGGCCTCGAGCCGGCCACCGGGGTCTCGCCCGGCCTCCTGCCATCGAACCGGCCGGCCGAATCGCTGGAGCGGCCCCTCACCGCGGCCCGCCAGGACCCGGCCGACGTCGACGCCCTGCTCGAGGTGGCCGAGCGTGCCAGCCGCCTCGCCGCCACCGCCTCACCCTTCGACCACGATCGGCTGGTCGAGCTGGCCCGGCTGGCGCTCTCCATCGCCGCCTTCGTGGCGCCCGACCGGGCCCGCGCCCCAGGGGCGCCACCGCTGGCCAGCGAGCTCTCCCAAGCGGCCCGCGATCGCGTCGCGCTCCCCGCCGCGGTCGGCCCGCTCGGCAGGCTGCTATCGCTCCTGGCCCCGCACCTCGAGCCGCTCTTCCCGGCCGACCTGGCCCGGCGCGGCGTCACCGCCGCCAACCGGGTGGTGGCGCCCCAGGCCCCGGCGGTCCGCGAGCCGTTCGAGCTGGCCGCGGTCCAGCTCTCGGCCCGCGACTACGCCACCTTCCTGGTCGACCGCCCCGGCGCGCTCATCGGCATCGAGAACACCCGGCCTCCGGCGCTCATCGTCCCGGCCGGTTTCGAGCTCCTGCCGCTTGGCCCCAGGCGCTTCCTCGCCACCCGCGCCCTCGACCAGCTGGAGCGTGGCTGGGCGCTGGTCGGGAAGTTCGCGCCGCGCGACGTCGGCATCCTGCTGGAGCTGGCCTGCCGCTTCGCCGGTGGCAACCCGCCGCCGCTCGGCCTACCGGCCGCCCGGGCCAGCGCCTTCCTCTCCGCCATGGCGCGGGGCGTACCGCCTGTCGTGGCGGCACGGGCCTCCTCGATCGGCCCCGCGGCGGCCACCGAGCTGATCGGCCAGGAGCTGGGCGAGCTGGCCCCGCTGCTGCAGCGCACCGGCTCGCGGGTGGCGCTGCTGGCCACCGGCGATCCCGGCTCGGCCCTGGCCGCGCTGTTGGCCGCCGAGCCTCCCGCCCACCCGCTCTCGGGCGCCGAGGCGCTCCAGCTCCCCGCCCTCCGTGAGCTGGCCACGCTCGCCCTCTCCGAGGCCTTCCTCGACCTGCGGGTGGCGGTGGTAGGCTAAGAGCCTGTGAAGGAATCCCCTGCTCCACCCCCTGCCAGGCCACCTACCTGCTCACTGGCACCTCCCTGGTCACCCGATGAAGCGCCGCCGCCCCGTCCGCGCCGTGGTCCTGCTCTCGGGCGGACTCGACAGCACCACCGTCCTCGCCGCCGCGCTGGCGGCCGGCCGCGAGGTCTACTGCCTCTCGGTCGACTACGGTCAACGACACCGCGGCGAGTTGACGAGGGCCCGGGCCCTGGCCCGCACGCTGGGCGCAGCCGGCCACCGCGTCGTCAAGGTCGATCTCTCGGCCTTCGGCGGCTCGGCGCTCACCGACGCCTCCATCGCCGTTCCCAAGGGGCGGAGCACGGCGGCCATGTCGACCGACATCCCGGTCACCTACGTCCCGGCGCGCAACACAGTCATGCTCTCCCTGGCGCTGGCCCACGCCGAGGTGCTCGGCGCCGAGGAGATCCATGTCGGCGTCAACGCCATCGACTACTCCGGCTACCCCGACTGCCGCCCCGCCTTCCTGGCCGCCTTCGAGAAGCTGGCCCGCGTCGCCACCAGGGCCGGCGTGGGGGGCCGGCCACTGAGGATCGTGGCCCCGCTGCTCCGGCTCTCCAAGGCTGGCATCATCCGGCTAGGCACCCGGCTCGGCGTGCCCTATGGGCGCACCAGGTCCTGCTACGATCCGCTCCGCGGCCGGGCCTGCGGGCGCTGCGACGCCTGCCAGCTGCGCCGCAAGGGGTTCGAGGAAGCTGGTATCCCTGACCCGACGCCTTACCACCGGGCGGCGAAGCGGAGGCCCTGATGGCGATGAAGACGATTGAGCGGACCTACCCGGGCAAGAATGCCATCGAGCTCTACGGCGAGGCCGAGAAGATCCTGCGCCGGCTCGGCGAGAAGTACGGCATCGCCTGCCAGTTCGACGCGGCCGGGCAGACCATCGTGGTGCCGGAGAAGATGGGCGTGAAGGGACTCTGCACCATCAGCGACGGGCTGGTGCGCATCGAGCTTACCCACGGCCTGCTAGGCGCCGCGGTGGTCGGCCAGATCAAGAGCTACATCGAGGAGAAGCTGGACGGCATCTTCGCCTGATGGCGCCTGGCCTGGCCCCATCCCTGCCGCGGCGCACGCTGCCTGGCCGCGCCGGGCCGACTTCTCCGTTCGCTGCTCGGCGGGCCACCAGCCCGCCTGCGCCGGGTCGCCGTCGCCAGATCAGTCGAGCGCCACCAGGATGGCGCCGGCCCGCTGGTTGAGCCGCTCCACCGCCGCGCAGATGGCCGCCAGCGGTGAGTCGCCGGTGCCGCGCGCGGTGCGGGTGGTGGCCTGGCGGCGCCTGGCCTGGGGACCGGCCACGATGCGGGCGCTGGCCTGGCCGCTCATGCCGTCGGGCGTGAGGTGGACCTCCAGCCCGGCGCGGTAGAGCGCCAGCAGCACCCGCCCGGTCTCGGCGGCGACGCGTTCCTCGGCATAGGTCATCGAGTTTCCAGTCAGGGTGCGATCGCGTCGAGCCATCGATTCCTCGCTGCGTGCGAAGGCTGCGCAGACCTTCGGCATCCTACCGGCATCGCCAGACGGCGCCAGTTTCGGGTTTCGTGGTCTCGCGTATGCTCGCCGCCGTGCTCCCGCTCCTCGCCGCGCTCCTCCTGGCCGCCGCGCCCATCCCGCCGGCCGCACGGCCTGGCCTGGTCGATGTGACCATCCTCCTCCCCGACGCGCTGCTCGACATCCGCTACGCCACCGCCGACAACTTCGTGGGCAGGCCGCTCTACCCGGTGGCCCGCTGCCTCCTGCTCCCCGAGGTGGCCGAGCGGCTCGCCGGGGCGGCGGTGGCGCTGCGGAAGAGGGGCTTCCGGATGCTGCTCTTCGACTGCTACCGGCCCCTCTCGGTGCAGCGCGAGCTCTGGAAGGCCCTGCCGAAGCGCGGCTTCGTCGCCGACCCTGCCACCGGCTCCCACCACAACCGGGCCGCCGCCGTCGACCTTTCGCTCGCCGACCTTGCCGGCCTGCCCGTGGAGATGCCGACCGGCTTTGACGCCTTCGGGCCGAAGGCACGCGCCTGGGCCACCGAGGGAGTGCGCGCCGCGGCCCGGCGTCACCGCGACCTGCTGCGCGACGCCATGACCACGGCCGGCTTCACCGTCAACCCGGTCGAGTGGTGGCACTACGACGCGCCCGGCGCGGCGGAGCTGCCGCTCCTCGACCTCCCGCTCGACGGGCCGAGCCGGCCTTCCGCCGGCCGGCCAGCCGCGAGCGTGAAGCCGTGAGCCCGCCCCGCCGGGGACCGGGCCCCGCACCGAGCGACGCCGAGCTGGAGCGGCGCTGCGCCGAGACGCTGGCCGGCGCTCGCGGGGCGGTCTTCACGCCGGCGCCCGAGGCCCGGCTGCTGGCCGCCTTCTCGCTGGCCGAGCTGGCGGCCCGGCGCGGAGGCCCGGCGGTGGCCACCTCGCTGCGTGCGCTCCTCTCGGGCCGGCGCTCGGCGCCGCTGCGGCGAGCGCTCGACGGCGCGCGGGTCCTCGACTTCGCCTGCGGCGCCGGGGCGCTGCTGGTGGCCGCGGCCCGGCTGGCGAGCCGGCAGGGGGCCCGCCTCCGGCTCCTCGGCCTCGACGTGGCTCCGCTGGCCGTGGCCACCACCGCGGCTCGGCTCGGCCGTCTCGGCGCCGTCGCCGAGTGCCGGCGCGCCGACGCCGTCTCGGCCCGCTGGCCCGAGGCCGACCTCATCCTCGGCAATCCGCCCTTCCTCCGCCACGAGGCCCTGCCGGCGGTGCAGAAGGCGCGCGCCGCCAGGCGGAGCGGCCTGCCGCGCCAGGCCGACCTCTCGGCGCACCTCACCGCGCTGGCGCTGCGCCACGCGGCGGTGGTCGGGCTGGTGTTGCCACGCGCGCTCGGCTCGAGCCGCTCGGCGGCTGCCCTCTGGGCCGAGGCCGCGGCCCGCGGCGGCTTCAGGCTCCGTCTCCGCTCCCGCGCCGCCGGGAGCTTTGCCGCTTCGATCGACACCGAGCTGGCCTGCTGGGTGGCTGGTGCCAGTGATCGCCCCCCGCTCGAGGCCGCCACGCAGCTCGACTCCCTCTCCGACGCCGAGCTGCTCACGCTGGCTGGCCCGGGAGACCCGGCCGCCAGCTCCCGGCTTCACCGCGCCGGCCCGCGTCCGCCGCCACCCGCGGCGGTCCCGCTCTCGACCCTCTGCCTGGTCCGCTTCGGGATGAAGACCGGCTGCAACCAGTTCTTCCACCTCCTGCCCCTGGGCGGCGGTCGCTACCGCTCGGCCCTGCTGGGCGAGGTGGCCCTGGAGGACACCGATGTGGCACCGCTGCTCTTCTCGCTCAAGGAGGCCAGGGCGCCGGAGCGCTGTGCGCCGACCCGCGTGCTCTTCCGGCCGGCCGGCCAGCCCTCGCGCCTGGCGCTCGAGTACGTTGCCCGCGGTGAGGCCGCCGGCATCGACCGTCGGCCCACCTGCGCCGGCCGGTCTCCCTGGTGGCTCACCGCCCCGGGCCGCGTCGCGGCGCCGCTGCTATACCCGGCCAAGCTCGGGGCGCGGGCCTTCGCCGTCCTCAACGCCGGGAGTCTGCTCGAGGACAAGAAGTGGCACGCCCTCTTCCCGCGCGGCGTGGAGCCCTGGCTGCTGGGGCTGGTGCTCTCGGCCACGCCGGTGCGGCTGGCCATCGACGAGGGGGCGCGCCAGCTCACCGGCGCCCAGTCGATCGCCGACGTAGACTGCCGGGTCCTGGCGGCGGCGCCGGTGCCGTCGCCGGCGGCGCTGGCCCGGCTCGAGCCGGCGCTGGCGGAGCTGCGGCCGTCCCTGGCCAGCGGCGAGGTGACCACCGGGCTGGCGGCGATGCTGGCCCGCCCGGCACAGCGGGAACTCGACCTGCTGGTGGGGGTTGCCCTCGGGCTCGACGCCGGCGAGGTGGCGCGGCGCCGTGATGCCCTGCTGGCCCGCGTGGCGGCCAGGCTCGACCACGGCGCGGCGGTGCGGGCCCGGGTCGCCGCCGGCTGAAGCGTTAGTGCCCAGACCCAGGCATGATGACCCGACGAGAGCGCCGAGACCGAAGCGAGGCTGGCGCCCGAGGAGGGAGCAGCGGAAGCGTAGCAGCGCTACCCTGAGCAGCGGACCGACGAGGCCGCCTGCCGCAGCGAGAGGATCGGCACTCGCAGTGGTCAGTAGGCCTGGGTCTGGGCACTAGGGCGCGGTCCGCCGCAGCCGGCCGGCCAGGCGCAGCGCGTCCTCGTTGACGGCCGCGGTCAGCGTCCGCCCCTTGTCTCCGGCCACCATCTTGTCGATGGCATTGGCCAGCTCGGCCCCCTTGGCGCCGAGCGGCGCGCGGCGGGAGAGCCAGTCGAGCCCCAGCACGGCGTGGTAGCGGGCGGCCAGGTCGGCGTCGCTCTGGACCGGCTTCACGAGCGCCCCGGCGAGCTGACCGGCCTGGGTGGAGTCGCCGGCGCGCCCCACCTCGAGCGCGGCGCGATCGCGCACGGCCGCCGAACCGTCGTCGAGCTTGCCCGCCCAGCAGACCATCCCGCCGGCGCAGGCCCGGGCGGCGTCGAGCCGGGCCACCATGCCCTGGAGCTCCGCCTTTCGCGTGGCCGGGCACCCGGTGGCGCAGCTCCGCAAGGCGTCCTCCACCAGCGGCCGCTCCGTCTCGCCGCCGAGGAGCGAGAGGGCGTCGAGAGGACCCTCGCGGGCGTCGAGGCTCCCACCCCTGGCTGCCGCGCGCAGCGGTGCCAGCCCCGAGCCGTCGCCGATTCGGACCAGCGCCTCGGCGTACCGGTCGCGAGCGTCGGCGTCCTTCGAGGCGTTGAGCAACAGGCCGATGGGGGCGACCGCCTCCACCGCCCGGAGCCGCCCCAGCGACTCGGCGGCGAAGACCCGGACGAGGAGCTGGGCGGAGGGCTCGGCGTCGGTATACCCGAGCGCCGCGACCAGCGCCGGCACCGCCCCGGGGCCTCCCACGTCGCCCAGCACCTGGGCCGCCTTGGCCCGCAGCGCCGCCGGGTGGATGCCCCTGGCTGCGGCCCAGCGCGAGAGCTCGGCGTCCCTTCCCTGCACCGCCGCCGAGAGCGGCGCCGACATGGGCGCCCCCAGCTGCGACGCCGCGAAGGCCGCCTCGGCGAAGAAGGAGCCCCCGGGGCGCACCACGTAGAGCATCCGCAGCACCGCCGGCGCGGCCCGGGCGTCGCCGATCCGGCCGAGCGCCAGCAGCGCCTTCTTGATGGCGAACGGCTCGCTCTGCTCGTCGTCGACGACCGCCAGCAGCGGGCCGACACCGGCCGGATCGCCGATGGCGCCGAGCGCGTCGATGGCCGCCACCTGGGTGAAGGGGTCGCGAGAGCTTGCCAGCCTGGCCAGGGCCGGAATGGCATCGCGGGCGCGGAGGGCGCCGAGGGCGGTGGCGATCTTCTGGTTGGCGTCGTTGACGTCGCGCTCGGCCCTGCCGGTGAAGTCGATCGCCTCCATGAGCGGCCTGACCGCCGAGGCATCGCCGATCTCGCCGAGGATGACGGCCGCTTCGGCGCGGGCCCGTGGGGCCTGCTTCAGCACCTCGGCCAGCGGCCTGATGGCCGCCTTCCTGTCGCCCGGGGCGCCGCGGGCCTGGCCCAGCGCCGCCAGCTTCTCGTCGAGCCGGTTGCGCGAGGCGGCCCGCTCGGCCCACCCCTCGGCGTCCCTGGGATCGGCGCAGGCGGAGAGCAGCGCGAGGACGGCGAGGGCGGCGGGACGGAGGTGGCGCATGCTGGATCCCCTTTGAGCCGGAGATTGTACGCCCTGATCGGTGGGCCGCAACAGCACTCCGCCTGGTGAGCGGCCCCTCTGGCCACGGGTGGGGCGCTCGACCCGCCGCCTCCTTCCGCGTATATCGGGCGGCCATGCGCCTGGTCTTCCTCGGAACCCCGGAGTTCGCCGTCCCGACCGTGGAGGCGCTGGCCCGCGCCGGCCATGAGATCCTCGCGGTGGTGGCCCAGCCCGACCGGCCGGCCGGGCGCGGGCAGGCGGTCAAGGTCCCGGCCACCAAGGCCTGGGCCGCGGAGCGCGGCATCCCGGTGCTGCAGCCCGAGAAGGTGCGCGATGGCGCGCTGGCGACCGCGCTGCGAGCGCTCCGGCCCGACCTGCTGGTGGTGACGGCCTACGGCAGGATCCTGGGGCGCGATCTGCTCACCCTGGCCCCGCTCGGCGCCCTCAACGTCCACGCCTCGCTCCTCCCCCGCTGGCGCGGCGCCGCCCCCATCCAGTGGGCGATCGCCTCGGGCGACTCCGAGACCGGCGTCACCATCATGCAGATGGACGAGGGGCTCGACACTGGCGACATGCTGCTGGTGCGCGCCATCGCCATCGGCGCCGGGGAGACGGCCGAGCAACTGGCGCCGCGGCTGGCGGCGCTGGGCGGCGAGGCGATGGTGGAGGCCCTGCCGCTGCTGGCGGCCGGGGCGCTGGTGCCGGTGAAGCAGTCGGCCGGCGCGGTGACGCTGGCGCCCATCCTGGAGAAGGCCACCGGCCGGCTCGATTTCACGCGCCCGGCCGCCGAGCTGGCTTGCCGCGTCCGCGGCTTCACCCCCTGGCCCGGGACCTTCACGACGCTGGCCGGCAAGGTGCTGAAGGTCCACCTCGCCTCGGCCGGCCCCGGCCTGCCCGCCGACGGCCCGCCCGGCACGGCCCAGGTGACGGACGGCGCGTTGCGGGTCGCTTGCGGCGGCGGCACCGCGCTCGAGCTGCTGGAGGTCCAGCCCGAAGGGAAGAGGCGGATGGCGGCGCGCGATTTCGTCAACGGCCTGCCGGCCGGCGGCCTGGTGCTGGGCGGATGAGCGCTCCCCCGGTCACGGCACGCCGCATCGCCTTCGACGTGCTGATGCGCGTCGAGGAGGGCGGCGCCTTCGCCTCGCGGGCCCTCGACGCCGCGCTCTCGCAGGCCGGCGCGCTGCCGCCGCGCGAGGCCGGGCTGGCCACCTCGCTGGTCTACGGCACCCTGCGCCGGGCCCTCCAGCTCGACGCCGCGCTGGCGCCGCACAGCTCCCGGCCCATCGACAAGCTCGATCCGGCCGCGCGCGTGCTGCTCCGCATGGGCGCCTACCAGCTGCTGGTGCTGCGGACGCCACCCCACGCCGCGGTCGGCGAGACGGTCGAGCTGGCCAAGGGAACCGAGCATGGCCGCGCCGCCGGCTTCATCAACGCCGTGCTCCGGGCGCTGCTCCGGGCCGGAGCGCCGCCGGCGCCGGCGCCGCTGTCGGAGGACCCGGTCGCGCACATCGCCACCCTCGAGTCGCTGCCGCGCTGGCTCGCCGAGGAGTGGGTGGCCTGGCTGGGTCCCGAGGAGGCGCTGGCGCTGGCCACCGCCATGAATGGACCGGCGCCGCTCACGGTCCGCTCGCCGCGCATCGGGGAGCTCCTGGAGCGGGCGCTGGCGGCCGGGCTGGGGGCCCGGGCCTGCGCCGGCTCGCCGGATGGCCTGACGCTCGGAGGCGGCTCGGTCGCCGACCTGGTGCGCGCCGCGGCTGGCCTGCCGTTCCAGGTCCAGGATGAGGGAGCGCAGGCGACGGTGCTGCTCGCGGCAGGCCACCTGCGCGGCCGGACCGCCCGCGTGCTCGACGCCTGCGCCGCCCCGGGCGGGAAGGCCTTCCACCTGGCCGAGCTGCTCGGCCCCGGCTCGGAGGTGGTGGCGATCGAACTCCACCCGCGCAAGGCCGAGGCGCTCCGGCAGGAGGCGCAGCGGCGGGGCCTGCCGGTGACGGTCATCTGCGCCGACGCCTCGAAGCCGCTCCCGGGCGTCGCGCTCGGCAGCTTCGACGCCGTGCTGGTAGACGCCCCCTGCGCCGGGCTGGGGACGCTGCGGCGCCACCCGGAGCTGAAGCTGCGCCGGCTCCCCGAGGACCTGCCGCGGCTGGCGGCGCTCCAGCTCGAGATCCTCCAGGCCATGGCGCGCTACGCCAGGCCGGGGGCGCCGGTCACCTACGCCATCTGCTCCCTCTCCCGGGTGGAGGGGCCGGAGGTGGTGGCGGCCATGCTGGCCGAGGGCTGGCGGCGCGACCCGGCCCCGGAGGCGGTGGCCCGCGTCATGCTCGACCCTTCTGGGGACCTCTTCACCCTTCCCCACCGGCACGGAACCGACGGCTTCTATGCCGCCAGAATCGTTCGGACCTCCATTCCCTGACCGGGAGTAAGGCGCGAGGGGTCGGTCGAAAGGTCCGCGGCGCGGCCGAGTTCCCGCAACCCCCCGGACTCCCGGGTCCGCTGAAGAACCACCTGGTCCGGGGCTCGACCGGGTCGCCCGCCGCTTCCCCCGCCACCCCTCGCCTCGGTCGGTTAGACTGCCCGGGCCATGGCGCCCCCCATCCGCATCGCCCCCTCCCTCCTCTCCGCCGACTTCGGCCGGCTGGCCGACGAGGTCCGCGCCGTCGAAGCGGCCGGGGCCGACTGGATCCACATCGACGTGATGGATGGCCGCTTCGTCCCGAACATCACCATCGGTCCGCTGGTGGTCGAGGCGGTCCGCAAGGTGACAAGGCTCCCCATCGACGCCCACCTGATGATCGTCGAGCCGGAGAGGTACGTGGAGGCCTTCGCCAAGGCCGGCGCCGACGTCATCAGCGTGCACGCCGAGGCCTCCCCACACCTGCACCGGACGCTGCAGGCCATCCGCGCCGCCGGCGCCCGTCCCGCCGTGGCGCTCAACCCGTCCACCGGCCTCGAGGCGATCGAGTACGTCCTCGGCGACTGCGAGATGGTCCTGCTGATGACCGTCAACCCGGGCTTCGGCGGCCAGAGCTACATCGACGCCTGCACCGGCAAGGTGCGCCGCCTGCGCGCCATGGCCGACGCTCGCAAGCTCCCGCTCGAGCTGCAGGTGGACGGTGGCATCAGGCCGGAGACCATCGCAGCCGTGGCCGCCGCCGGAGCCAACGTCTTCGTGGCCGGCACCGCCGTCTTCGGCCAGAAGGACTACGCCCGCGCCATCGCCGACCTCAAGGCCGCCGCGGCGCGCCGCCCCGGCTGAACCCTGCTGGAACTGCCCGAGGCGCGTCCGGCGCGCTGAGCGGCCTCAGCGGACCCGGTCGAGCGCCCGCCGCACCTCGGGGTGGGCCCCCAGCAGGAGCAGCGCCTTCCCAAGCAGCGAGCGGCCCGGCTCCATCTTGAACCAGGTCGAGGCGCCGGACGGGTGCGGTAGCGGGACCACCTCGACGGCGTGGCCATTCCAGCCCACCTCGAAGCTCCGGCCGATCACCTCGGCCAGCGGCCTCGATCCGAGCACCTCGCCGATGGCGAGCCGGCCGATCGGCACCACCAGCCGGGGCCGGAGGATGGCCAGCTCCTTCACGATGAAGGGGCGCCAGCGCAGGATCTCGGCCGGGGCCGGAACCCGGTCGCCGCCACCCTTGGCCTTGCCGGGGAAGCCGCGCGCCACCGCCGAGATGTAGAAGGCCTGGCGGGCCGCCGCCTCGCCGGCTCCGGTGGCCTGCTCCAGCCAGCGGAAGAGCGTCTTTCCGGCGGTCCAGGCGAAGGGGCGCCCCAGCTCGGCTTCGTGGGGTCCGGGCGCCTGGCCGAGCAGGAAGACCCCGCTCACCACCGGCGGACCGTGCACCGTCGGGCCGAAACCGCGGGGGCGGAAGGCGGCCATCTCCACGTGCAACGCCCGCAGCGCCGACTCGGCGTCGCGCCGCTTCACGACGCCTCCCCCGCCCCGGCGCCGGTGGTCACGGCGCGCGCCACGGCTCCTCGCGGACCGAGTGGATCCACCCCTCGCAGCGCGGAACGTCGTGCGGCACGCCCTGGAAGCCGTCGGCCGCCGCGGCCGCCGCGGCCACCGCCGAGAGCAGCGCCTCGAGATGTTCGCCGCTGCCGTCCTCGATGATGGGAGCGGCCTGCTCCATCTGGAACTCGATGCGGGCGGCGCTCCGCAGCAGCCGCAGGACGGTGGCCCTCGCCGAGCGGCGCGAACCGCCGGTGGCGTCGTCGCGGGTCTCGGCCTGCCCGCAGAGCGCCCGGGCCACGTGCGCCGGCCGGACCTCGACCAGCGTGGCGCCGCTGCCGCGCGGCGGGTCCCACGGGACGAAGGCGGCGTCGAGCCCGGCCATGGTCACCAGGCCGAAGAAGGTGCGGCGTATGGCGCGCGGCGCGGTGGGCGGCAACGGCTCGGCCCGGTAACAGTCGGTGACCCGGCGCTGATCGCGCCCCAGCTCGGAGCGCAGCCGCGTGGCCCCGCCCGAGAAGTCGCCGGTCTCGCCGAGGAAGCGCTCCTCGAGCTGCTTGCCGAGCACGGCCGGGCCGCGCAGCGCCTGGCGCAGCAGGCCGAGCTGCCGCAGGTGGATCTCGGGCAGGGAGAGCGGGAAGTCGACCCCGACCACCAGTCGCCCCTCGGCCCAGCGCAGCTGCTCCTCAAGCCAGGGGGCGAAGCGGGCCCGCACGTCGCGCCGCCCCGGCGAGTCGCTGAAGGGGCGCCAGAGGCGGACCAGGCGGGCCCGATCCTTTTCGCACTCGAGGCTGGCGGCCACGATCTTGTTGCCCGCCCCCTCCACGCCGCTCCAGGCCAGCCCGATGTAGGTGCCGCGGGCCGGCAGTGCCAGCCGGGGTGGCGGCACCCGGCCGAAGACGGCGCTGGCGCCACCCTGCTCTGGTTCGTCGGCCACGCTCCGCGTGTACCGCCCAGCCCAAGGGAGTGTCAACGAAGGGACCCGAATGGACGGACCAAGAACCGCCCCGCTGCCGCTGGAGCGGGAGGGGATCACGGCCCGCTGCGCCGGCAGCCGGGTCGAGTGTCACGGCTGGCGAGGCGACGGTCGCAGCCGGGCCAGCAGCAGGAGGCCGATCGCCACCGCGAAGAGCGTTGGCTTGAGCCGATCGGCCTTGACCCTCCAGGCGAAGTGGACGACGCCGAGCAGGGCCGCCGCGTAGGCGAGCCGGTGGAGCGTCTTCCAGCGGCCGTAGCCGAGCCGGCGCACCCAGCCATCGGTCGAGGTGACGGCCAGCGGCAGGAGCAGCAGCAGCGTGGCGAAGCCGACGGTGATGAAGGGGCGCTTCAGGATGTCGGCGCCGATGGCCTGCAGGTCGAAGAACTGGTCGACGCCGAGGTACCAGCCGAAGTGGAGGGCGGCGTAGCCGAAGGCGGTGACGCCGAGCAGCCGCCGCAGCCGGAGCGGCCAGCCCAGGCCGGTCCAGAGCCGAAGCGGGGTGGGCAGCAGCGACAGGGTGAGGAAGGTGAGGGTCCAGAAGCCGAGGCGGTTGAGCACCGCCTCGATCGGGTTGGCGCCGAGCCGGCGTCCGGCCGCGTCGGCGAGCAGCAGCGCCAGCGGCGCCAGCGCGGCCATCCAGGCCACCGGCACCAGCCACCGGCTCCGCGCCCCGCTCCTCACCGTCAGAAGAGCTTCCGCGGGTCGAGTCCGGCGTAGAGCGAGGCCACCTCGCCGTAGCCGTTGAAGGGGAGCGTCTTGCGCTTCAGGAACTCGCCGATGCGCCGCTCGCGCGCCTGGCTCCAGCGCGGGTGGTCCACGGCCGGGTCGACGTTGCCGTAGAAGCCGTACTCGGAGGGGGCCAGCCGGCTCCAGCTGGTGGGCGGCTGCTTCTCGGTGAGGGTGATGCGGACGATCGACTTCACCCCCTTGAAGCCATACTTCCAGGGCACCACCAGCCGGAGCGGCGCCCCGTTCTGTCCGGGCAGGACCCGGCCGTAGAGACCGACCGCCAGCAGCGTGAGCGGGTGGGTCGCCTCGTCGATGCGCAGCCCCTCGACGTAGGGCCAGTCGATCACGGCGCGGCGCTGACCGGGGAGCTGGACCGGGTCGAGGAGCGTCTGGAAGGCGACGAACCTGGCGCGCGAGGTCGGCTCCAGCTGCCGGATCAGATCGCCGAGCGGGAAGCCGACCCAGGGGATGACCATCGACCAGGCCTCGACGCAGCGCATCCGGTAGATCCGCTCTTCGAGCGGGAACCGCTTCGAGAGCGCGTCGATGTCGAGGGTGAGCGGCTTCTTCACCTCCCCGTCGATGATGACCGTCCAGGGCCGCGTCCGGAGCGTGCCGGCCCGCTTGGCTGGGTCCGACTTCTCGGTTCCCAGCTCGTAGAAGTTGTTGTAGCTGGTGACGTCGTCCCAAGGGGTGCTGGCCTCGCCGCCGGCCAGCGCGACCCGCTTCGCCACCGGCAGGACGGCGCCGCCCGGCTCACCCGCCGCCGCCCGCCCCGCCCAGGCCAGCGAGAGGGCCCCGGCCGCGCCGAGCTTGAGGAAGTCTCGCCGCCGCAGCCAGAGCCGCTCCGGCGTGGTCTCGGCCTCACGCATGTCCAGCTTCCAGCGCCGCATGGTTCGCCTCCCACCTCTCTTGAGACGTAACCGGCGCGCCCCCCCGGCGCCGTCACTCCCCCAGGATACCGGCACGCCTCATGGCCGCCTCGACCTCACGGATCCCGAACGGCTTCAGGAGAAAAGCCGACGGCGGCGTCTCGCGGAAGCGGTCGACGAGCGCGTCCTCGGCCCAGCCCGAGCTCAGGATCACCCGGACCCCAGGGTCGATGCGGCGCATTTCCAGGAACGCCGCGTGCCCGTCCATCACCGGCATGGTGAGGTCCATGAGCACGCCGGAGACCCGGCCGCGATTGGACTGGTAGGTCCCGAGCGCGGTCTTGCCGTCGCCCGCCTCCATGACGAGGAAGCCGAGTCGCTCGAGCATGGCCTTGCAGCTGCGTCGCACCAGGGCTTCGTCGTCCACCAGCAGCATCATCCCCCTCCCCCGAGCCGGCCGTGGCGGTGGGTCCTTCGGGCTGTCCGCCTCGGCCGGGTCGCTGGCCGCCGGGAAGTAGACGGTGAAGGTGGCCCCGGCCCCAGGCTCGCTGCGAACAACGATCCCTCCCCGGTGCGCCTTGAGTATGCCGCGCAGCGCCGAGAGCCCGAGCCCGCGCCCCGCCTGCTTGGTGGAGAAGAAGGGGTCGAAGATCCGGGTGAGGACTGCTTCACTCATGCCACACCCGCTGTCCCGGACCTCCAGCGTCAGGTAGCGCCCGGGAGGGAGCGCCTGGCCGGAGAGTTCGTGGCGCAGGGTCCGGTCGTCGACGTCCACCACGTCGGTGCGAAGCTCGATGGTGCCGTCGGAGTCGCCAATGGCCTCGCTCGCGTTGGTGACGAGGTTCATGATGACCTGCTGCACCTGGGCCCGGTCACCGAGGAACGCCGGAATGCCCTCGGACAGCTTGCAGGACATCCGGGCCCGCTTCGAGACCGAAACCGCCAGCAGCTCAGCCATCTCGCGGACCGACCGACTCAGGTCCATGGGCTGCACCAGGAACGCGCCGTTGCCGCCATAGGCGAGCAGCTGGCGCGTCAGGTCCGAGGCCTTCCGCACCGCCCGTTCGGCCAAGACCAGGTGCTCAGCCGCCCGATGGTCCACCGACAGCTCCGCGCCGGCGAGGGCGACGTGCCCCAGCACGGCGGTGAGCAGGTTGTTGAAGTCATGGGCGATGCCGCTGGCCAGGACGCCCAGCGACTCCAGCTTCTGGGCCTGCCGCATCCCCTCCTCGGTGCGGCGGCGCTCGGTGATGTCGCGCCACACCACCTGGAGGAGCGGCGTGTCGCCCATCTGGATGGGGGTGAGGAGGACCTCGACCGGGAAGTCGTCCCGGTGTGGGCTTCGATGGATCCACTCGAAACGGTTGCTGCCAAGCCGCACGGCGGTGGCGATCATCTCGTTGGCCTTCTCGAAGGACTCGCGTCCGTCCTCCTGGAGGCGCGGCGAAAGCAGCGATGGGTGGAGTGCCCTCAACTCCTCGCGCGTGCATCGGAGCAGGTCGAGCGCAGCCTGGTTGTATTCGACGAACTGGTTGGTGTGGGTGTCGAGCAGCAGGATGGCGTCGGCACTCCGCTCGAACAGGAGCCGGTAGCGGGCGTCTCCATCGTCGGGGACCTCCCCCCTGCCTCCATGGCCGGCTGGCGGTGCGCCGCCCGTGTTCGATCGCTCTTCCGGCATCCAAGGTCTCCTCTCGCCCGCCGTGCGCGCCCCCGACTCAGTACTTGGCACCTTGGGCTGGGTGGCGTCCACCCCGACCTTGTCCACGACGCGCGCGCGGTGGCGGCGCCGCGCGCGGACCTGCGGCGCAACCAGGAAGCCACCATGGCGACCCCGATCAGCCAGCCGGCCTCACTCCCCGAGACGGTGGAGGTCTGCGAGTGCTGGACCAGCGACGGCCTGCAGTCGATGCCGGAGCTGGTCCCGAGGGACTCGCCACCTGGTCTTCTCGGGGCCGGGCGCCGCCGCGCTACTTCTTCTTGCCGGCGCGGCACTGGTCGCGCGCCGCCTTGACTTCGTCGAAGAACGGAGCCGGCACCACGCCGCCGCGCACCACCGGGTAGGTCCGCTCCATGACCTCTCGCCACGGCCCGGCCTCGACGCTCACCACCTGCAGCCCCTGCTTCTTCATGGCGGTGACGGCGTCGACGTTGAGCCGGCGCACCTCGGCGTCGACCTTCACGCCGAGTTCCACGGCGATGGCCTGCAGCCTGGTCCGCAGCTCCGGGCCGATCTTCTCCCATGCGTCCTTGCGGACGATGGTGGCCCCGTAGATGAAGCCCCATGGCAGGTCGACCATGTTGTCGGCCTTTTCGAAGAGCCGGGCGGTGAGGATGAAGAGCGGGACGTTGGTGATGCAGTTGATCATGCCGGTCTGGAGCGACGGCACCACGTCGGTGGAGGAGAGCACCACCGGGCGGAACCCGGCGGCGCGCCAGGCGTCGACGCTCTTCGGGTCGCCCTCCCAGGCGAAGACCTTGGCGTTGCCCGCCTCCAACTCAGCCGGCGTACGGTAGGGCTTGTCGCAGAACATCGACATGGCGCCGATGCGGCTCCACTGGAGCACCACGTAGCTCTTGGCCTCGAAGGCCGCCTCGATCTTGGCCCGGGACTTCGCGAAGGTGCACTCCACCTCGGCCTCGTCGGTGAAGAACATGGGGAGCGAGAGCATCTGCGGCTCGGGCAGGATGTCGTGCATGCCGATGTTGGAGATGGAGGAGGCCTGCAGCTGGCCGATCCCCATCTTCCGGACCATGTCCCCCTCGCTCCCCTGCGTGCCTCCAGCGTAGACGCGCAGCTTCACCTGGCCGCCCGAGGCCTGCTCCCAGCGCTGCGCCATCTCCTTCAGGATCTCGTGCCAGGTGGAGCCGGCCGGCGCCAGGGTCCCCAGCTTGATGGTGACCTGGGCCTGCGCGCCGGAGCTGGCGAGCGCGACGAGCGCGGCGACGAAGAGCTTCTTCACGGAGTTCTCCTGGCTGGGAAAGGCGGGTGCGGCGGCTAGAGGAAGAGGTCGTCGGCGTGGTCGAGCAGCAGCCTGGCGCGGCGCTGCGCCAGCGTGTTGACGAGCCGGAAGCGCGGGGCGGCGTCGAGGTCGGCCTTGAGGACCTCCTCGAGGGTGGCGGTGAAGGCGGCCCGGTCCTGGGTCTGCACCAGCAACCCCTCGGCCAGTGAGACGCGCGGGCCGAGCTTCTGATTCATCGAGAGCTGCAGGGCCCGGTCGTGGTGGGCCCGGACCCGGGCGGCGCCGCCGCCTTCGCGCTCGGTTCGGGTGGCGTCGTAGGCGATGAAGAACTCGTGGATCGACCCCTCGCTCCAGGACTCGTCGAGGGCCAGGGCCCGCTCCATCATGGCCACCGGGGCGGGCAGCTCGGCCACCAACCCGAGGTCGGCCTTTCCGCTGACGATGGCGAGGGTCCAGGCCGAGGCGGTCCAGTAGAGGTAGGGGACGTCCTCCTGCTTCGCCGCCCCGAGCACCGCCGGCAGGTCGCGCACCGCCTTGAGCCTGGCGCCCAGCCCGCCGCGCTCCACGTCGAGGGCCCGCAGCCCGTAGTCGCGGGCTCGCAGGAAGAGCCGCTTGGCCCGGGCCCGCAGCGCCTTCGCCTCGGCGAGGCGGCCGTCGAGGTCAGCGGCGTCCGCGTCGGCCGCCACGAAGGCGTACCCGTACTGGGTGTAGCCGCTGCAGATCGCCAGCAGCAGGTGCTCGTTCTTCGGGTCGGAGGCGAGCACCGCCTCCATGGTCTTCAACCCGAACGGGACGGCGTCGCGGACCAGCTCGGGATCGTCATCGGTGGCGTAGGTGTCGCCCCCCGAGGTGAGCGCGCTGGCGGCCACCCGGGCCGCGAGCGTGGTGCACCCCTGCGTGGTGAGGAGGATGAGCGTGGCGGTGGCGAGGAGGGTGCGGCGGCGCATGTGGCTCTTCCCCCGGAGAGATCGTGGTACTCATAAGCTCCCCGCCGGGCGGGGGTCAAACACAACCTCCCGTGACCACCGCCATCCCTTCCGACCCCGTCGCCGCCAAGCCCGGCACTCGCTTCGAGCGTGCGCTGGTCACCGTGCTGCTGCTGGCGATGATCGCGCTGCCGGCCGCCTCCGCGCTGGCCCGCCGCTTCCTCGGCCGCGACCTCCCCGGCGCCTCGGTGCTGGCCCAGCACATCACACTCTGGGTCGGCTTCCTCGGCGCGCTGCTGGCCACCGCCTCCGAGCGCCACCTCGGCCTCTCCACGCTGGGTGTGTTGCCAGACGGCCCGCCGCGCCGCGCCCTCCACGCCTTCGGCCAGATCACCAGCGCCGCCGCCTGTGCCCTGCTCTCCTGGGCCTCGGTGAGGCTGGTCGAGGTGGAGTGGGGCAGCCACGGGGAGGTGGCCTTCGGCATCCGGGTGGCCTGGAGCCAGCTGGTGATGCCGGCCGGCTTCGCGGTGATGGCGCTGCGCTTCGCCTGGATGGCCGGGGCCTGCCCGCTCAAGCAGGGGGCCTGGTGCTGGGTCCCGCGCGGCTTGGCGCTGGCCGCCATCCCGGCCATCTTCCTGCTGGGCCTGGCATTGCCCACCCCCGGGCTGGTGCTGCTGCTCCTGCTGGTGACGCTGGGGGCCTTCCTGGTGGGGGCGCCGGTCTTCGTCGCCATGAGCGGCGTGGCCATGGCGCTCTTCTTCCGCGACGCAGGGGCCGCCGCCATCGCAGCGGTCCCGACCGCCACCTTCAACCTGGTCTCCTCCTCCACCCTGCCGGCCATCCCGCTGCTCACCGTGGCCGGCTACGTGCTGGCCGAGGGGGGCGCGGCGCGGCGGCTGGTGCGCGCCTACAAGGGGATGTTCGGCTGGATGCCGGGCGGCGTTGCGGTGATGGCGACCATGGTCTGCGCCGTCTTCACCACCTTCACCGGCGCCTCGGGCGTGACCATCCTGGCGGTGGGCGGGCTGCTCTTGCCGGCGCTGCTGGAGGACAAGTACCCGGAGGGCTTCTCGCTCGGGCTGGTGACCGCCTCCGGCTCGCTCGGCCTGCTCTTTCCACCGTCACTCCCGGTCATCCTCTACGCGGTGGTGGCCGGCGCCGCCATCGACCAGCTCTTCATCGGCGGCCTGCTACCCGGCCTGCTGATGATCGGGCTGGTGGCCTGCTACGGCGTCTGGACCGGGGTGCGGGTCGGCGCGCCGCGCCAGCGCTTCGAGCCGCGCGAGGCCTGGTCGGCCATCTGGGCCTCGAAGTGGGACCTGGGCCTGCCGCTGCTGGTGGTGGTCTCGGTCGGCGGCGGCTACGCCACGGTGGTGGAGGCCTCGGCGCTGGCGGCGGCCTACTCGATCATCGTCGAGCTGGTGGTCTTCCGCGAGATCAAGCCCTTCCGCGACCTGCCCGGCGTCCTCTCCAGCGCCGCCACCCTGGTCGGCTCGGTGGTGCTGCTGCTCGGCACCGCGCTTGGGGTCACCAGCTGGTTCGTCGACGCCGAGATCCCGACCCAGCTGGTGGACTGGATGACCACCCACGTCCAGAGCCCGGCCCTCTTCCTGCTCATCCTAAACGGCGTGCTGCTGGTGCTGGGGAGCGTGCTGGAGATCTACTCGGCCATCGTGGTGCTGGCGCCGCTGGTGGCGCCGCTGGGAATCGCCTACGGCATCGATCCCATCCACCTGGGCGTGGTCTTCCTCGCCAACCTGGAGCTCGGCTTCCTCTTCCCGCCCATGGGGCTCAACCTCTTCCTCTCGGCGCAGCGCTTCCAGAAGCCGCTGCCGCAGCTCTATCGCAACGCCTTCCCCTTCCTGATCATCATGTCGGTGGGCGTGCTGGCCATCACCTACATGCCGTTCCTCACCACCGGCGTGGTGCAGCTCTTCGCGCGGTAGCGTGGTAGGCGTGGCGCATGGGACATTTCGGCCGCCTCAAGACGGAGTACCGCGACCTC